>MHBL01000283.1 GCA_001803235.1 Lentisphaerae bacterium RIFOXYA12_64_32 | reverse complement strand
CAAATGATCTAAGAACGCCTTCAAGCATACCTACAAAATCTAATATGCTTATCATTAGTCGCTTCCATTACGCAGACCCCTCGGTGGCCGTTAGCTGCAAGTGCTGTTTTGTGATTTTTCTGTTAGCCTCGGGACGCAGCACCCAACTCCATCCCGGAACGCCCAGCCGGACTGGGCGCAGGCGGCGCGATCCCAAGGCGACAAGCACGCAGGTGCCGCGCGACACACTCCAGCCCAAGCGGCGGTGCCGTCCCGGCCGCCGTGGCGGGACTCTGCCGCCGCACTCCACATGGCGTGGCCCGTGTGTCGGGACGATTGGGGAGTGCTCGCCCCTCTGGAATCGACGTGTTCACCACAAGCCAAACACGACAGGCGCCCCCGCAACGCCCAGAACTCCGCGAAAGAGCAGCCGGTTGGAAGGTGCGAGTAAGGCTACCTCGCCAATACCGAAACACCTCCTCGTGCCTGGTCTGGCCCCGCGGCGCAGGGGCGCTATTTCGCCGGCGAGAACTTGGCGATCGGTTTGGCGTGGACGACCGGCTTCTTCTTGCCCTGCAACTTCCGGATCTCGTCTTCGGCGGCATGCACGGCGTCGGCGGAACCGCAGACTTCCAGCACAAGCCTGACGCGGTAACTGGCGCCCGGGGCCAGTTTCACCACGCGCTTCTGCTCGCGCTCGAAACCTTTGGCGTTCGGGAAGTTGATGCCCGGCTCAAGCCCGGTGACGTACCCCTCATTGAGCCCAACGGTGTTCTTCCACTGAGTGAAGCACGGCAACTCGCGCGTGTTGAACCGCACCACGATGCCCTTGTCTCCGGCTGCATTCCGCAGCAAGGTCAGCGTTGTGCCGTCCGCGGCGGCCTTCAGTGCATAGAAGTAGCACTGCTCCACATACCCCGAGACCGGCCCAGCGTAGACGTTGTACGTGTCCACGCCTTCCACGGCACGAGCGTCGCGCGGCGCCACCTCGACGATGGGGGCCACCAGGCGGCTGCCCTTCTCGAGGAACGGCGCGCCGAAATTGCAGTGATACAACAGTTCGAGTTCGGCCTCGCCGCCTTTCAGGTTGATGATCTCGTCCTCGATCGTCACCGCATTGGACCCGGCAACGGTGGAAATCCTTGAGACCAGACGCAGTTGCGGGAAGAACAGCATGCTCTCATCCACCTCGCCGACAACGGCCAGTTCCGGAAGGTCCTCGTCCTGATTGACCTGGACCTCCACCTTGTGCGCCGGCAGGTTGGCGATGCGACCGTGCAACGTCAGCGGGATCTCCATCGCGTTACCGTTGTTGTCCGGGACCACGTCCTTGACCGGCGGCCCGTTCGACTCCAACCCGCAGCGGACTACGCACTCGTCAAACCCCTGCAACCAGCCGAGCCCGCCCCGGTCCAGAATGCTGACGTACTTCGGGTTGACCGGGCCTCTAACCGGCGAGTTCCAGCCCACCGCACACCCGTCGCACTCGCCCTTCCACAACCCCATACCGCGCGTCGGCACCACCGAGAACCGGAACCGGCCATTGTCGATCTCGATCAAGTCGACGCCCTCGCACAGACCGCCGTGCAGTGTCTGCTTGCGGATGGACCACCCCGTGCCGGGGCGTGTCGCGCCCTCCCCGGAGTTCAGTTCGAACGAGTCCAGAGAGATACGCTCGTCGACGTCGGTCAACTTCCACGACGCTGGGTGGCTCATGGTAACCTCCACACGTTTGTCTATTGCCGTCGCTTCACGCAAACCCGGAATTGTCCTCGCTCTTCCATACTCGCAAACTATATCACGCCATCGCGCGATCGTGAACTCTCCAACGACGGGGTGTAACGCGGCGTTGGATTGAACGCCCCGTCACCTATTTCGCCGGCGCGGCAACGCGGATCATTTCGCGGCAGCACTCCGCGGCCACCGGAATCACCAACTGCCCGTCGCCCTGCGTCACGGCCACCTGCGCCAGGCAGCGCCACGCGCCATCGCGCACCTCGCCCATCTCCGCCTGCGCCGGGCCCGCCCCCGCAACCGCGATACGCACCTCACCCGGGGTCATCGGCATCACCGTGATCTCACGCGCCGTGGTCAGATCCGCATCGTCGCTCGCCACAACGAACGCGTGACCGGCGACCCGAACCAGTTCCCTGCCCTCGCGCTTCACGGCGCCCTGCGCCTCGACCGCGCGCAACCCGCCGTCCTTGCCGACCAGAAGGAACGCATACCCATCGGCGGGCAGTTCGACAGTGAATCCGCCCACGGCTGCTTCAACGGCGGCCCCGCCGTTCTGGAGCACCCACCCGTCGGCGTCCTCACCGGGGACGCGGAACACCCGCAAGTCCGGGTTGTCCGGTGTGACTGCCACACCCGGCGTGCCGGCGGCATTGAGGAACGCTTGATACAGGGCGCGCTGGTGCGGCGCGATCTCCTGCAACACCAACTCAACCGGGTCGACGTTGAACCACACCTGCCCTTTCCCGAGCCGATACCGGGTCACGACCGGCGCGGCGCCGCACGTGCCGAGCGCCTCGGCGCCCGCCAGTTTCAAGCGCAGCAGGGGGCGCACTTCGCCCGCAACCAGACCACTGCCCGCGGCCGGAACCAGTGTCCCGGCGACCGGCGGTAACCCGAACGGCAGCGCAGTGGGTTCCCCGTCCACCTCAACACCACACAACCGGCGCAGCCGGTCGCGTTTCGTCAGTTGCCGCTGCGCATCGTAGGAGATGTCGCCCGAGATGTACACGGCACCGCCGGCCTCGGCAAACGTGGTCAGGCGCTCGATCACCTCGTCACTCGGGTCGAACGGCACCGGGTAGACCAAAGCCTTGGCCTCGACCGGCAGTCGGTCCAGGGCGCTGTCCGGCAGCAGTCCGAAGTCCACGCGGCATGACACCAGCAGGTCGCTGGCACGGTGGAACGCGCGGATCAGGTCGTCACGCTTCCCGCTCTGACGGCTCGAATCCGGCAATAACACGTAGACTTGCGGGATTACGGACGCCCTATTCAGTTTCCCGAACGTCAGAGCCATGGCGCGGTACAGCAGAGCGGTCGGTCGCGGCACGTTGGTCTGGTGCACAATGCCGCAGGGGAAGACACCTTCCATCGGGTCACGCCAGTGCCAGGATGAGACCAACGCCGCGCCCATGCCGAACGCGTGGTGCACCTGGTACAGGAAGCGCCGGTCGAACGACTCGTGGTCGTCGCCCATGCCCCACGGGTCCGCCGCCTTGAATGTCGGGTGGTCCTTGGCGCCGAACTCGCCGAGAATGAACGGCTTGCCCAGCCCGCGCAGGTCGATATCGCGCACCTCCGCATCGAACGGCCCCGGCTTGCCGTAGTAGTGGCGGTCAGTGAAGTCCAGGTCCAGCGACGCAATGATCGGGTCCTTCATCGGCACCCAGCCCTGGCTCCAGCCGACTGAAACCAGTCGCGCCGGATCGTCGGCGTGAAACGCCGCGCAGTTCACGCTCGCCCAGGCACGCTGCGAGTTCGTCATGCACCACCAGAATGCCGTGACGTCCGCGTCCTGCCAGTCACCCTTGGCCTTGCCCGGCTTGCCGAACGCCGTGACCAGGCTGGCCTCGTCCGGCGTGAACGCCGGCTCGTTGCAGATGTCCACGGCCATTCCCGGCACATCGCGGTAGCGTGCTGCGATCTCGCGTGCCGTCTTCGCCTGTTCGGCCAACTCTGCCGGGGCCGCCGTGTTGTGCAGGTTCGGCGTATGGTAGAACACGATCCCGTACTTCTGCGCGAGTTGCACCATGGCGTCGCTGATGCGCTTGTCCTCCTCGGTCTTGAACGGCACGAAGCAGCGTGTCCAGCGCAACCCCGAATCGCGCATCTGCCGGTAGTCGCGGTCGAACCCGAGCGGACAGCGCGCGGTCACCGATCCGTTCTGGCCCCAGTAGGTCTGGCAGCCCATGAGGAACTGCGGCCGCCCGTCGACCAGGAACCGCGTCCCGTCCTTGGCGAACCGTGGCCCGCGCTCGATGACCGCCGCACTCCAGACCACGAACGCGCCCTCCTCGACGTCAATACGCGCCCCGTTCAGCCACAACTCCGTGCTGACGCGGTAGAAATCGGACGGCGCCTCGGGCAAGGGCCACGGATTCTCAACAGTCACGGTGTCGCCCGGATTGAGTTCGATCGGCTTGGCGAGCGTGGCCGCTGGCACCGCCGCGCCGTCCGCCGTCACGACGAACCGGACTTCGGCCCGCTGCGCCTCACGGCCGTAGTTGCTGACGCGAGTCCGGAACGTGACGCTCTCGCCCGGCCGATAGCAGGCATAGTTCGTGTCCGACTCGTGCACGTACAGCCGCCGCAGCAGACTCTCGACCACCGGGACAAGCACCTTGTCGAGCGCCGGAGAACCGGCCGCGAACAGATCATGGTTCGTGACGCCGAACACCGCCCACGACGAGCCGGTGTACGTGCCGGAAAAGTGGTGCACCATGGCGCCGGCGTGCCCGCGCGGCCGGTCGAACGCATCGACGCAATCAAGCAACGGCAGCCAACGTGCGCGGTTTGGGCCGAACCCGTGCCCGTTCAGACCGAGCATGGCCGTTGCCGAGTAACCCGCCAGCGGCGCATTCAGTGCGAACTCCGCAACCACCGCCTGCCCCGCTGCGGCACGCGTGCTGGCGACCCGGTCCAGCGTAAACGCCGAATCGAACACCCCGATCTGCTCCGGCTCCGGCCACAGCGCGTCGCGGATCCTGGCCCAGCGCGTGTTGATATGCGGCGCCGTCACGCGCAGCGCTGCGAGCGGATCGGCCTGCACACTCAACCCGGAAATCAACACACGGTGCGAGCGCCCCTTCTCCGCAACGTCCCCGGCGACGCCGAACTGGAACCGGCTCGCCTGCACAGGTCGGAACCGGTCACCCGTCCCACCACGTCCGACACTCGGGTTGTCCTGCCAATACGTCAGTTCGCCCGCCGGCACCTTGTACTCCGTCCACTCCGTTCCCAGTCGAATCGCCTTGTGCCAGCGCGACCCGTCCGTCTCGCTCCACTCGATCCACATGGACGGTGTCTGCGCGTCGCCTTTCGCCCAGAACCGCAGCACGGACCAGTCCGCCGGCAGCGTCCCCGCCACCGGAGGCGAGATGACCGTGTCCCAACCGATCAGGTTCGGTGTGGACAGTTCGAACCCGGTAGCGCCGCCCGGCCCCTCGATGGCCTGCAGCACCGGCGGTTCCGGCCGGTCGGTGCTCGGCTTCCAGCCCTCGAGCCCCGCGCCGAACACGGCCGTCGTGGGTGCGTCAGGGATCGGCAGCGCGCCCGGGTCAGACCATTTCCCATCCACTCCGACCACCGGCCGGTCGAACGCGTACCCGCCCATGGACACGAACGCACCGCCGCTCCGCAGATACTCGACCAACGCCGCATGTGCCGGAATTGGAAACAGATCCCCGGACGGGATCACCAACACGTCGATCTGCGCCGGGTCGAGGAAGTGCGTGTTCGCGAGTTGCTCGGGGCTAACGGCGAACGCCGCATGGCCGGCCGCACTCAGCGCCGTGACCAGCGCCGGCACCGACGACGGACAGGCCCGCGACGCAGTGTCCGGCGCGACGGGAGCGAAGTCCGCAGGCGTGACGGCCATGTCGAGCACCGCGATACGCGCGTGCCCGACAGGACGCGCCGGCAGGCCTTTGAGCCACTCAACGGCCACGCCGGCATCGGCTTCATCCTTCACCTTGCGCTCAGCGTCGGCGGCAGCAGGCTGGTAGTCGGTAGCGGCACTCCCCTCCTCGACCTGCAGATCGTCGAACCACACCGTCCCGTGCCCGTGCAAGACCGGAAGCACACGCATCTCCGAGGCCCCGTCCGGAATCTGTCCGGTCGCGGTAATGCGCGTCCAATCGGTCGTCCCGGTCAGCTTGGACGGCGAATCGTTGAACGCCAGTCGCTTATCGGCGCCATCGAAGAAGCTCAAAGACAGGTACGCACCGACACCGTCGCGCACGTTCTCGGTCCGGACCCAGCCGCTCAAGGTGTACGTCGCACCGCGCTTCAGCGGTCCCGCGCCGCGCTGCATCGTGTGCCAGCTCACCGGCACACTGTCCGGGACCACGAACCGCAACGCCGCAGCGCCGGAGTGGAACACCGCTGTGTCCACGTCGAACGTCCCGCCATTCGGCGCCGAACCGCCCCAACCGTCCGCCGTCTTGCCCCGGACACTGAAAAACTCGAACCCGCTGTTCTCAAGCAGGTTCGGCGACGCGGCGTTCGCAACGGCACCAGGCATCGACAGCACCAGGAACATGGCAAGACCGCGCATACCCATTCCTCCGTCGGATCGTGATTGTTCAGGGTTCAGGGTTCAGGGTTCAGGGTTCAGGGTTCAGGGTTCAGGGGCGCAGGCAGGAGCAGGCACAGTCCCCCCGGATGTCGAGTCCTGATCTCCGTTTGACACCTGTTCCGGTTTGTCGATCGTTGGTTCAGACCCCGTGGCTTGTGGGACGGGTGTCGATGGGAGGCGTCCCCGAACACCGAACACTGAACACTCATTCGCCTGTTGCCTGTTGGCGCCGAACGCAACCTCTCCTCAGTTGATGTTCCAGTGCCAATACTTGTACCCGGCAGCGTCTTCCGTGAACGGTGCTTGCGTGAACGGGTTCGCAGGGTTGTAGATCACGACATCGCTGGTATGCCCATCAAGCCAGAGGACGTTGGTCTTTCGCGAGTGACGACCGGCGGGGCGCCCGTAGTTCGTGTTGGCGTGTGCGCCGGCGAAGAAACAGATACGCCAGAAGCCTTGGGTAACGTCAGCCAGGTCCGTAGCGGTATTCCGCCACGTGTCCAGTACGTGCATCTTGGTCGACGCATTCGGGGCCTGCGAAATTCTGCGACTCCCACCCAGCGGGAGACCCACTTCGAGGTCGTCATTGACGCCATACTGAGGGCACCACGGCCAGTTGAGGTTCTCCGGCATCTCGGGACAGTGGAACATGGTCTGGTCCGCATAGTTGTTGTTGACGAGCCGCTCATGCCAATACAACCGGTACGAATTCGTCGGTTCGTTGGTCAACGACGGCACCAGGTAGTCGTCCTGATCGCCGGAGTATGACATCAGCGACACCGACAACTGCTTCAGTGCGTTCAGGCACACCACGCTCTTTGACCGCGCCTTGGCCTGGTTCAGTGACGGCAGCAGCATGCTGGCCAGAATTGCGATGATCGCAATGACGACCAGAAGTTCGATCAGAGTGAAGGCCGGCCGGCCGCACCCCACCCGCCCTGCCCTCACACGCACATCATGAACCCTTGCCATGGAGTGCCTCCTGTTGCAGACCGTTCCGATTCAACAATCTCCGCGACGCCAGTCGACGCCAACCGACTTCAACGACTTCGACGCAAATCCCGCTGCCGTCGCTTCTTCCGTGTCCGCCACCTGCGCTCACAGCTCGTCCATCTTCTCCGGCGCCAAGGTCATCTGTTCAATCGCTTCCGCCCACTTCCCGGCCGCACCGGGCCGCGTCAGCAGGAACATACCGGTCGCGCGGAGATCGTCCACTGCGAAGCCCCGAACCTGCGCCACACGTTCAAGACAGGTCCAGTGCCCATCCGTCACTTCCCCGACCTCTGCGGTCAAAGTGCCGTCAACACCGACCAAGTCCATCTGTCCCTGGCTCAACGGCAGCGCCAGGATCGCCTCTGACTTGCGCACGTCATTGCCGTCCAATGCCGTCAGCAGCAGGTGTCCCGTGCCGGCCTGGAACGGGGTGCCGTCAATCGACGCCGCCCCGGCCAGAGCCAGGGCAACAATCTTGCCGGACTCCGCGCGGAAGACCGCAACCTGCGCGCCTGCCGGGCACGCCAGTTCGACGTTTCCGAGCGTCACCTTCTGGTCCGTCGTCCCGTCGTTCAGGACCACGGTCAGTTCGCCGTGCTTCTCCGTTCGCGCACCCAGCGCGATCAACCCGGAATCGGGGCTGGTTTCAAGCAACGGTTTCACCCCCGCCCGCGCCGCGACATCCGCATAGATCGGGATCAACTCCGCCTCGGTCAGATGCAGTTCGAGCGGGTCGTTGATGAACCACACCGCGCCCTTGCCGATGCGGTTTTCGCAGACCAGCGGCACGTTCCCGGCCTGGCGCAACACGGTTGCGCTGACGGCATTCAGCTCGTATGTCGGGTAGGCGTCAAACGCCGGAAGCGCGCCCACGGCTGTCGCTGGAACGGGAGGGATGGCGCTGAAGCGCACGTCCGCGAACCGCCGGCTGCTGGGCTCGACGCCACACAACCGGCTCAGAACGTCGCGGCGCGTTTCCTCGCGGTCCGGCGTGAAGGCACAGTCGCCGGAGAGATAGACGAACCCGCCCTTCTTCGCATACTCGAGCAGCGTGCCGACGTCGTCGTCGCCCAGAATGTAGGCGAGTGGGAAGACGATGGCTTTCGGCTTCTCCTTCAGAACGCGTGCCAGCTCATACTGGCGGATGAGGGAGAACTGGACATTGGTCTTGGTCAGCGCCGTCAGCGCACTGTAGAGACGCGTCTGGAAATCGTTCTGCCCGCCCCCGAGCAGGAACTGGTCCGGCACGACAAACCACAGGTCTTCCGCCTTGAACTCCGGCGCGAAACGGCGGAAGAAGAACGCCAGGTCGCGGAACAGGAACCCGACCTTCTTCGGCACCAGTTCGCTGTGGTAATGAACACCATACGGGAAACCCGAACCGCGCATGTCCTTCATGTCCCACACGAACATCCCCGCTGCGCCCAGGCCGGCGTTCAGAAACGTCGCCCGGCGGAAGTAGACCAGCGCTTCCGGCTCGGGACAGTAGTTGCCGAAACTCACCTGCCCCGGATGGCTGGTACGCCCGAACTCGCCCACGACGTGACCGCGGCCCTGCATCCGTCGCTCAAAGAAGCGTGCGTACCCCGGTTGCCAGTCGCCGTAGTGATGCATGTTGGCGAACGTCAGGAGGCGCCGGCTCTCGAACGGATCCCCCGCCGGGAGTTTCCACACGTAGTTCTCCGTGGTGACCGGATGCGTGTCGCCGGTCTCACGCACCGCATTGATGCTCGGCGCCAGCCAGCGCTCCATCACGTACAAGCGGAACACCTCGATGTCGTGGCCCTTACGGCTGACCCACTCCGCCGGGGGTTTCTCGTACTTCGCCGCCGCCAGGCTTGCCGTGGGGTCGCCCCACGCGGCGCGCAGGGCTTCGTCGTTGCCGTACTTCGTCGTCAGAAACGCGCGGAAGTCCCGGTGCAGGTCGGGCTGATCCGCGTAGTCGATGGTGATCTCGTTGGAGACGTCGTAGAGCATTCCGGAGAGTTTGCGGTAGCGTTCGCCGTAGCGACGCGCAAACCCGGCCTGAAGTTCCAGGTCAGAGTCACTGACCGTTGCGCCGCCGCGGGTGTCGTACCAGCACGGCATCGGCACGATCTTGAAATGCTGCGCCAGTTCGAACACCGCGTCCATGCGCCGCAGCAGACGTTCCGGCGGCGTATCGATCTTGAGCGTGCCGAACCGATAGCCCGCGGGGTCCGCAAACGCGGAGACATGCAGCACCCTCCAGACATTGAAGCCGAAGTCGCGGCACCGCCCATAGTCCTTCATCCACGTGAGCGGGTTCTCGTAATCCGGCCCGAACATCACCCCCGTCTGGTTGACGCCAAACAGCATCATGGGCCGGCCGCCGGCACGGAAGTAGCTGTCGCGGAACGACAACGGGAAGCCTTCCGTCTCCTTGCCGTTCGGGACGAAAAAGCCAGTGCGCACGGTGTCGACCTCGCGCTCGCCCAGGAACAGGCGGTAGCGGAGTTCGCAGACCAGGTCGTTCAATCCGTCGGGACAAACCATCTCGAACACCAGTGGCTCGTCTTGTCCGGCCGCCAAGCACCGAGTCACGTCCTGAACCGTCAGGTTCTTGCCACCGGCAACCAACTCTGCAACGACGCGGAGGTCGAGGCTGTCACGCCCCGCATTGCACAAATTGACGTGAGACGCGATCCGCTCTCCGGGGCGGTAGAGCATGAACTCGGGTTCGGGCGAGTGCAGGAAGACGCCGGTCAGCAAGTGCTCCACGACCTGCTGCAGCGCTTGGTCATACGCGGGGTGCGAACCGTCGAACAGGTTGATATTCTCCAAACCGGCATAGGCCCAGAGCGAATGCTTGAAGGTCCCCTTGAAGTTGTGCGTCACCCCCAGTACGGAACCGGCCAGGCGCCCGTATCCGTCGCGGGTCTGGACCAGCGATGTCCAACGCGCCCGCGGCACCGGTCCGACCGCGTCGTTGGCACTGGTCATTCCGACCGCGGCAAAGCCTTGCAGCGGCCCTTGCAGCGCGCCGTCCGCCGTGACGATCCGCTGGTCCGGCGAGGTTTCGCAGGCGACGGCCCGTTCCAGGCGGTAGGACGCATCGAACACACCGACCTGGTCCTCGCGGAAGTGCAGTTGGTCGCCCACCTTGCCGAAGTGCGTGTTGAACCCGCCCCCGTCGAACCACTTCAGCGAGAAGTCGTCGAAGTACGCCGTCCCGTAACCGTAGAGATTGCCGACCACCCGGACGAAGGCCGTGTTGGGCGGCACAGTGAAACGGCACTGGGCCCGGCGCCATCCTAACGTGCCGCAGGTGTCCTGCCGGGCATCCTGCACGAACGACAGCCGCTTGCCCGCAGCGTCGTGGAAACTGACGGCCAGGTACGCGAACCCGTCGTGCACGCGCTCCGTCCGGATCCAGCACGTGGCCGCGTAGCTCTGCCCCGGCGCCAGCCCCGTCACCTGCTGGTTGATGTTGTACCAGGCCTTGGGCAAGGCGTCCGGAACCTGGAGCCGCAGGCAGGAGACGCCGCCGTGCGGACCGTCCTGGACGATCGCACGACCGACGGGGCTCATATCTGCGGCCTGCGCAATGGCCTGGTCCGATGTCCAGTGCTCAAGCGCGCCCGGTTCTTCCATTCCCGGCGCCGTCAGCAACTCGAGATCCGGACTGACATTCTTCCCATAGAGGTGGTCAAACGCATAGCCGCCAACCGAGACGAAGTCGCCCCCGCCCTTCAGGAAGGCTCGCACGGACTCCGTTGCCGCGTCCGGCAAACTCGGCCCGTACGGCAGCACCAGCAGATCGAAGAGCGCGGGCGACAACTGCTTCGGGTCCGCCAACTGCGCAGTGTCGAGCAACGTGATCTGACGCTGGGGCGTCCGCAGGAGTTCCGCCAGACGCGCCGGGTCAGCGCAACCGGCCGTCAGCTTCGGCGCCTCGGCGTCCGCAAACACCGCGATACGCCGCACCCCGGCGGCGTCAGGGATTTGACCGGGCTGCGCCGGTTCGGCCGCCGCACACGCCTCGACCCACACGCACGCCGCCAGAAATCGGACAAGGTTGGAACTCATTCGGATGGCCCCTTTCCGCAATCTGCATCGCTACGCTGCCGAGAATCCGAGGTGTATCAAGGCCTCCCATGAAACTGAAGGGGCCCGGGAGCCCGCTCCAGGGACTGGCACGAGGGGCTGACTTTGGAGCGCCCGCGTCCTCGCGGGCTCTTTGCGTCACTAAATTGACAGACCCTTTCAGGCGGAAGTGGAGGCGAGCTTCAGCGAGCCGATCCCCGCCCCCACTACCGCGCTCGCCGTAACCCGATGACAAAGTCATGCGTCGTCTCACCTGCGCCGATCGCGAGACGCCCATCCGGTGCGACCGTTGCCGGCACGACCTTAGCATCGTCCAGATCGAATGCGGTGACCGTCGGCCAGGTGCGACTGTTGAGCAGGCGCACCGCCGCCAGCGCGGGCTTGGGCTCACGCACGTAGCAAGGCCGAGCCCCACCACCCTGGTCAACGATCCCGCCTGCGATGTTCCGCAGGTAGATGACCACTTGGTCGAGATCCGCGGTGGCGAGGTAACACACCTGGTACCCCGTCGCAGGTTCGAACAACTCCGGGGCAACGCTCAGGGTTGCCGGGTCTGCCTTGACGGCATCAACCGCACTCGCGTAGCCCCCGGCAGCCTCGGCCGGACGCGTGTCAAAGTCCACGCCACGGCTCAGCAGCGCATACCCCAGCGCATAGGCATTGGCGTTGGCGGACTTGTCGGCCGGCATCACCAGGACTGTCCGGGGCTGGCGTCGCGTCAGGGTGCGCAGATCCACGCCCAGCGCCTGCACCGCCGTCGTGACCTTGCCGAACTCCGCCATTTGCCACTCATGATCGGCCGTCCACATGAACGCACCGTTGGCCCCGGCGCACATGGACAGCCAGATCTGGTCGCGAATGCCGCGCATGGCGCACTCGGGCGAAACCTTCTTCACGTCCTTCTGCCACCGGTTCTGGTTGATGCCACCCTCGCCGGTGAACATCGGGAACCCCGCCGCCGCCGCCCACTTGCTGCGCATGAACATGACCGCGCCGTGGTCCGCTCCGGGGCAACCGTCGTTGTAAGGGTGGTAACTGAACAGGTCCATCTTGGCGTCGCGCCAGCGCCACGGCTCGGGCCAGTCGTGCGGGCCGGGGTTGCCCAGGATCGGCGTGTGCGGGTCGATCGCGCGGATGTACGCCGTGATCTCGTTCACCCAACTCATCGGGGGAAAGACCATTTCGTTCTCAAACTCGTAACACAGCACCTCCTCGCGTTCCGCAAGGTATGGCAGCAGTTCGTCGAGGTAATCCTTCTGGCACCGAATCGCGTCCGCGTCCGTGTAGCGGAGTTCCGCCCTGGGCAGGATGTCCTTGCGCACGAGGAAACGCGCCCGGTGCGGCGGCAGTTGCCGCAGTTCGTCCGCCGTATACTGGGGTAACACGATCTTCTCGACAATCTCGGTGCTGACATAGGGCGGCTTGGTGTAGTCCTCGAACAGCGCAACGTCGAACCGGATGCCCAGCGGCCGGGCGAGATCGAACAGGTGCAGGACCGCCTTCAGTTGCACGGGATCCACGCGCCCGACGATGTCCATGTTGCGCAGCATCAGGCGCAAGCCGGTGACGCCGTGACGGTGACAGAGACCGAGGTAATCCTGCACCTGTTTCTCGACCTCCGGCGGCCACGGGAACCCGTGCGTGTACGGACTGGGACCGCACGGGAACAGGTCCGTTGAACGATTGAGCGCCCCGTCCGGGCCGGGCAACCCTGACGGCCAGTTCGCGTAGAACCCGCCGAGCGGCAGATAGAGTTCACCCTTGGTGTCGACGAACCAGCCGCGTGCATTCAACGTGACGCCATCCTTGCGGTACGCCAGCGTGGTGACGACCGTCCTGCCTTCGTGCCCTGCCGCATCGCGGAGCACGATCTCGTGCCGGGTGCGCGGCGTCTCCGCGCACGTAACGGCCACGGTCGCCGGCGCGCCGCGCAATTCACCGCTCGTCACGACCACGCCCCCGGTCAGGGACCATTGCGGCGTCCGCACATCGACCGGGAGATGGTTCCCGAACCGGTCCGCCGCCCACACCAGGACCGACACCTCGCGCCGAGTCACGGGCACGGCCGTCCGCGCCGGAATCAATTCGTAGTGATCGAGCGCGGCTGGCGTCACCGTCACCGGCAGACGCAGCATCGGCTGCGCGGGCCGGCCCAGATCGTCGCAAACCCCGACCAACCACGTACGCTCGCCGATCTGCCCGCCGACGTCGAGCACGGCCGGAGCAGATGCCCCGCCGCCGGCCATGCCGCAGGCCACGACGTTCGCGCCGTCCACAAGCCGCGCCGCAATCGGGGCACCGTCCTCCGCCTTGCCACCGCCGTTCAGCCCGGCAGCCTGGCACGGGACCTTCTCCCCGGCCTGGACAAAGCGCGGCAACCGCGCACGAATGGCCGTCACTCTCTCCCGAGCTTCGACCTGAGCCGCGGTGAACACTGGGCCGGCCGTTACGTGCACCGGCGCTCTGTTGAGGCGGACCCAGTCGATCTCGACGGTCGCACCGGGCTGATTGTTCGTCGTGTCGATCCGCACCGCGCGGAACTCGCGACCATCCCAGAACCCGGGGAAAAGTGCTGCCAGGTCGAACCGGAGGACCTGGAACTCCGTGCCGGCCACGTCGACGTCGCAACCCTTGTAGACTCCGTTGCCGTCGGTCAGATAGAGGGTCCACTTAGCCCGGGCGCAGCTCTGCTTGACGCGCAGACTGAGCGTCGTATATAACTTGGAATCAATGTGCAGGCCCTCACCCGGTTCGCTCGGGCCGAACATGTTCCCCCAGATCAGGTAGGGATCATTGCCCGTGACCGGAACGATGAGCATCCCGTTCTCCACACTGATCTTCCCGTACATGGTGGGGTTGTCCCCCCACCGGGCAATGCCCTCCTGGTCACCCTCGTCGAAGTCCCAGGCATCGTTGAAGGTCACGAACGCATACTCGTCGCCGTCTTCGGGCCGGACGCCAACGACGGGTGAAGCCGCCCAGCCCGGCGCTTTGGACCAGGACGCGAGCACGCGGCGCGTCTGGCCCGCGGCCATGGCACCCGGCACCCGCACGCAGACCGTCCCGTCGGCGTCGCGGAACACGGGCAGCGGCACGTCGGGCTGTTCCTCCATCGCAATGCGGAACGGCACGCCAGCCGGCCCCGTCAGGGGAAGTCCTACGGCGCAATCCTGGCGTGCAGACTTCGCCGTGACCTCGACGACCTGCCGCTGTTCCGCCTGCGCGTCGCACCACGCCAGACGCACTCCCGGGTCCTGGCGTGGCGTCCTGCAACCGGAAAGCGCCAGACAGGTTACAACCGCGATCCCGACGCGACCCTGCAGTGACCGCATGCTTCGTCTCCTCTCGCCTGTGTAGGATTGCCCGGTCGTCTACGCGACGGACCCAACAGACCCAACGGACCGACGCCCCGTCCCCCAGTACCGCGGGCGGCCCCCCGCCCGCATCCCGCATCCCGACCTCTCCTTCCACTTAGCCAACCGCGCGGCCCGGATACGCCTGGAACCGTGGCGGCACCAAGTGCATACGCTGTCCAGGCCTCGGAAGTTGTTCCGTCTCCTCATACCGTCGGAACAGTTCCACGGCCGTGCGCACGTGCCGCTCCAAATCATTCGCCACCACACCGCTCAGGCATGCGGCATCCGCCGCGCCGGGGACATTGCCGGCCCGGGCCAGCGCAACACTGGGAACCAGGCGCACCTTCCGGCGGTCATAGGCGCGCCGCACCTCGGCGAACCATTTCAGCGGGCAGACCAAACCGTCAACCGGGAACGACGCCGAGCGCAAGCGCCGCGCAACGCACTGACTGACCGGTGCGTTCGGCGGAATCGTGATGAGCCGCGCGTCCGAGAAGACCTCCGACAACGGCTGCGTCGAACGCCACAGCGCGATCAGCAGTTCATGGATGCTGTTGTCCGGCGGCTCGGCAATCAGCCCGATCGAGGCGCAACCCAGCGCCCGCAAGTGCGCCACGGCCGCCCGCACCGCCACCGAATCGTCCGCTCGGATCACGACATCAAACACCGAACTGTCCAGCGCACCGACCAGTATCGAGAGCCTGCTAAAGCGTGTGACCGCACGACGGAACGGCGGTGCCGCCACGAACTGGCCGTTGATTGCAAGACTCCACGGGAACAGACGCACACACGCGGCAGCAACACCCACCGTCGCGGCATGGACCTCTACCGGATTCGGCTCCCAGCCACACTCGCGGATCAATGCCGCACTCAGCTCGCGGAATTCCCGCAGCGGCTCGACGTCGCCCGGCGGGCTGAACACGTTCACCGTGGTGCGCTGCAGCAGACGCGCACCACGCTCAGTGATGAAACTGCCCGACCCGACCCGCCGCTCAATCAACCCCGCCAACGCCAACTCCCGCATGGCGCGACCTACGGTCAACGATGTGGTCCCCAGTTCCGTGGCAAGTTGCCGCTCAGGCGCCAGCCTCTCGCCGGCGCCGAGACGACCGTCACGGATCCCCGACACAATGTGCCGGATGACGTCCGCGCGCTTGTCGTTGCCCCGGGCCTCGCCCATCGCCAGGTCTCCCCGCAGTCTCAGGAATCGCGTGCCGCCCCGTGTCGGCCACTGCGTCCAACTACTTCCCGGACGCACGCCTTAAATATCAGTATAGTCTCAAAGGCGCATTATTGCAATACGTACTCTTCTAACTGTGTATAGCAATACCCCACCCCTTGACACGATTCGAACCGAGATCATTCCCTGGAGCGCCGTCGTCTCGACGGCTGCCTTCGGTGGCGTGCGGGACCCCGCGAGCCAGACAAAAGCGTCACCGCATCGCACCCGCGCCCTCACCCTCCCCTGCCGGCCTGCCCGCGCGCCTCACCCCTTCGACGGGTCCGTCACACGCCCGAGGAACAGGATCATCCACTCGCGGTCGCTCCAGCCTGTTGGCGACAACGCGTTCGCAAGGTATTTTAGGTGTCAGTGAATGGCGACCAAGCCGTCCCGTGCGAGGTGTCATCCTGTGCGTATCTACTTGGACCTATGTTGCTTCAACCGGCCCTTTGACGACCAGGGCCAGGTCCGGGTCCGATTGGAGGCGGAGGCCAAACTGGACATTCAAGACCGCATCTGCCGGGAAGAGGTCGAGTTGGCCTGGTCCTACATCCTCGATCACGAAAACGACGCGAATCCTTTCGAGGAGCGCCGGGAGGCCGTAGCGGCCTGGCGCCATCGTGCAGTTGCCGACATCGACGAGACTCCTGAGATCCTCGCGCGAGCACACGACATGACGGAGAAAGGCATCCGCCCCAAGGACGCGCTGCACGTGGCATGCGCCATTGCGGCGGGGTGTCAGTACGTCCTGACGACCGACGATGCGCTTGTGCGCAAGGCCCGAGGGTTGCGGGGTATTCGCGTCGTGAGCCCGTTGGATTTCATCCGGGAGACCAGTCCATGATCACTGACACCGAGATCCGACTGGCAGGATACCGAGCCCTGTCCAAGGCACTGGGCGATGTGCAGGCGGAGAAGTTCATCGCGTTGATCCAGCGTGAACCGTTCGACTACACGAAATGGCAGCGGCAGTTGTGGCCGGGCGTGTCCGTCGAAACCCTCAGCCGCAATGCGATGGGCCGGCGCAGCAAGAGCCGTCGAAGCAAACGCTGATGCACGCGCCGCAAAGTCACTCGAGTTCCGCCTGCCCCAATTCCGGTCACCCTCCCCTGCCTCACCCCTTCGACGGGTCCGTCACACGCCCATGACTTGCGGACCAGCCATGTGGAGTGCGGGGGCAGAGGCCGCCAACAGCGGCCGGCGACCCCGCTTTGGCTCGGCGCGGAGCGCCCCGCCGCCCACGGGAACAACCATTGGCCGACACGCCGACGCCAGCCGCGCAGGCCACGCGCCACCCGGCTCCGCCGGGAGCCAAAGCGGCGTCGCCGTCCTGCGATTCCGCATGACTCTGCCGCCGCACTCCACATGCGTCTGCCGATCGCAACACAGGGCTGTTTCAAGATCTGGCGCCGCGTCTCGGAAGGCCACACCTCCGCGCACACCCGGTAGGGGCGGCCTGTCCTCAGGCCGCCCCCCCCCGGCGTGGGGACACGCCGGGGGTACTCGCTGCACGCGACGGTCACGAATCTTGAAACAGCCCTGATCGCAACACGCTGCCGCTTTCATCCTGCACCGGCGGTGGTATGGTTACGGCGCAAAGGAGACGCTCAGCCTGTCCTGTTCTGTCCCCTGACACCTGAACACTGAAACCTGAAACCTCTCTCTGCCCCCTGGTGAAAGGGCCGCCACCATGTCCGATAAAGGCATCATGATCTCGCTGCGGATCGACACCGACCGCATTCGCACGCTGGCGCCGTTGCATGCGGAAACCGCCATTGCCGGGCTCGCGGACGGCGCGGCGATTGTCGCGCCGACCGACGCGGCGCTGCGGCCGGTCGTGGACCAGCTCCGTGAGGCGCTGCGGCGCCGGGTCGGCCGGAAACTGCCGGTCCTGAGCGACGCGGCGTTCGCTCGCGCGCAAGAACTGCCGGGACACCTGATCGCGGTCGGGCACGCCGGGAACAACCGCCTGCTGCGGCGTCTGCACTACCTGCGCTTCCTCGCGGACGCCGACTACCCGAACACAGGTTTGCGGCTGACCTCGGTCCACAACCCGTTCGGCGACAGCCACAACGTGATCGGTGTGCTCGGCGCGACTGCCGAGGTGCTCGAGCGCGGCGCCGCCGCGCTGCCGGAGCAGGTCGTCGATCAGGCCAGGCGTTGGGTCGTCCCGGGCCGGCTGTTCCACGTCGACCCGCTGCCGGTCACGCCGGACCCGGCGCAACTGATCAAGGAGAGCTTCGGCCAGCAGGGCTCCGCCTACTGGACCGGCCGACCGGGCGCCATGATGACCGCGCTGCGGCACCTGGTCGCTGGCGGCGAAGAGCGGTGGGCGCGCGCGTTCATGACGCTGGCCACGCCGTATGCCACCGGCCAGAGCCCCCTCTCCTTCTGGCTCATGTCGGCAGTCGATTTCTGGACCGACATCCTCGTGACCGGCTGGGACGCGGTCGAGGAACTGCCGTTCTTCACGGACGCGGAGCGCCGGCTCATGGCCAACTTCGTCGCCTCCTGCACCGAGTACTGCCACGACTCAATCACCTACCAGAAGTGGCGCATCACCGAGGCGGAACACCAGATCTTCAACCACTCGACGTTCCCGGCGCGTGGGCTGTTCTTCGGCTGCACGTACCTGCGCCGGCACGGCTACGCCGTCGTCGACACCGACGCGTGGATCGACAAGGCGATGCGCGTATTTGCTCGGGCATCCAAGGCGGGCCGGTCGTTCGACGAAGGCGGCGGCGGCTACAGTTGGCTGGTCGGACACGACCTGATCGACGTGCACCTGGCCACCGGCGACACGCGCTACGTGCGCAGCGCCAAGATGACGCACTACGCCGACATGGCCGTGTGCACCATGAACAACCACTTCGAGGCGATACCGTACGGCGACTGCGGCGCGTACCACGCACACCCGGGCAATGCGGCGCACATCCTGCTGCGCGCTGCCGAGTGGCACAACGACCCTGGCTACAAGTGGGTCGCCGACAAGTGCACGCCCGATGCCAGCGCCGCCGACGTGCTCACGCGCCACATCCACGGCGAGCCGCCCGCTCAACACGTCGGGATGTTCGTGTTCCCGCTCGACTCGACCATCTGGCGCTGGACCGGCCTGCCACGCTTCCCCGGCTACCCGGCGCCGCCCGACAAACGCAACGTCCCGGCCACGCGGTCGTTCGACAAGATCTCGCTGCGCGGCGGCTGGAGCCCGGACGATGATTACCTGCTGCTGCAGGGCTTCGGCTCCGGTCAGCACGGGCACCCGGACGCGAACTCGATCAGCCAGTACCAGGCGCGCGGCCGGCTGTTCCTGGTCGACAATGATTACATCCGCCGCATGCCGAAGCAGCACAACATGGTCATGGTCATCCGCAACGGCGAGCACGGCCCGATCCCGGTCATCACGCGCCTCGACCTGACCGTGCCGTTCGCCGGCGGCGCCATCACCCAGACCACGCTCCACGACTACAACGGCTGCGACTGGACACGAACGCTGATCTGGCTGAACCGCGACTGCATCCTGGCGCTCGACTCGCTGCGTGCCCTGAAGGCGGGCGACTACGAACTGCGCTGCTACTGGCGCACGCTCGGCGACGCGCGGCTTACGGACACCGGCCTGCATGCGAACCACACCGGCGAGCGGTTCATTGTCGCCGAACTCGGCGACTCCGAACGCCGGCTCGACGTTGAGCCCGAGCCGTTGAATACACCCGAGTACCCGGAGTACAAGTTCGGCGACTCGGCGCCGAAGGTGCTCTGCGAACTCCGCAAGGTGCGCCTGAAACGCGGCGACGAAATCGGTTTCATCAACCTGCTGCTGCCGAACGACACCCACGCGTCGCCACGTCGGTCTCTGACCTGGACCGCGCCCGGCTGCGTCCAGGTCGCCGGCGACGGCCCGACCCTGGCGGTCACCCCCGACCGGATCACCGTTGAGACTAAAGTTGACCACCCCCTGACGGACGCGAACCGCCTGACGTTCCTCACCGCCCCGCAGCCTGTCGCCTCGGCCACACCCGCACTGCCGCGCGGCGCCCGCCGCGTCCCGGTTGCCTGGTGCGCCGCACTGCCGGCCCCCGCCACCTGCCTTGCGCCGATCCCGGACGGCGGCTGCCTCGCCGGCTGCGCGAACGGTGCGGTCGTTGCCGTGACCGCCGCGGGACGGGCGCGCGAACTACTGCGGAGTCCGCAACCCATTGAAGCGGTGCTCGCCGGCCGACTCTGGGGTGAGCCGGACATCACGCTGCTGGCCACCGGACGGGATTCCGTACTGCGGTTGCTGAAGCCAGACGGAGAGACACGACTCGAGGTGCAGCTTCCAACCCACGCGAACATGCCCGGATGGGGCCGCGCCCTGTGCCTCGCCAACCTCGACGGCAATGGACGAGCCTGGCCCATCGTCGGCACGGCCGGCTGGCGCGTGCACGCCCTGAAGTGTGACGGTACGTTCCGCTGGACGTTCGACACTGTCGCGCACTCCGTCCTGTGCCTCGACAGCGGCGACCTGAACGGCGACGGCCGCGACGAAATCGCCGTCGGCACCATCTACTTCTGCGTGCCCGCCGCCACCGCTGATGGACAACGCCTCTGGCAGGACGAAGACTACAACGACTACTGGCAGGCTGGTCCAACGTTCCCCTGGGTCACGATCCGTGACGTCGACGGCGACGGACACCCCGAAGTCCTTACGGCCGGCAGCGATACACTGGTGCACTGCATCAGCCACGTGGGCGAGAAGAAGTGGACACGCAGTATCGGCGACGAACCGGCAGGGCTGGTACTGACCACTGGCGGGATTGTGGCCGCGTCGCGGACCGGTGACGTGCACGGCATCGACGGCAGCGGGGGCTTGCGCTGGCGCGCGCGTCTCGGCAGCCCCTGCACCGCACTGACCGCGAGCGGCAAGGGCGTGTGCGCGGCAACCGAGTCCGGCCGCGTGGCCTGGCTCGACGAGAACGGGAAAGTGGTCGAGTACGTCGATCTCCCGACACCGGCCGCACGCCTGTTTGGGTTCCCCGATGGTCGCGTCGTCGCGGCAACCGCCGCCGGGACACTCGACTGCCTGGGAGCGTAGCGGAAGGGAAAACGGGGGACGGATCCCAATGACACCCAACTTAGGGTCCGCCACACCCGCAGGGAGGGATGAAACCTGAAACCTGAGGCGAATGCAGGAGATCCGTTTTCCTCGCCGGACTCTGCACCTCAGCTTTCAGCTTTCAGCCCTCATCCCTCCAAAGCTTTCAGCCCTCATCCCTCCAAAGCTTTCAGCCCTCATCCCTCCAACGGCCGACATCAGAATCGCGCTGGGGGACATTCGGATGGATCCCGCCGCACGCCGCCATCAAGCGCGCCTCATCCCCGGACCGGCTCGAGCAGCAGCAACGTCTCCAGGTGCGGCGTTCCGGCAAACATGTCCAGGGGCACTACCTTCGTGACCTGGTAGCCGCTGGCCTGCCAGCAGGCCACCTGCCGCGGCATCTCGTCCGTGCCGCAACATGCCTGCAGCACCTTCCCCGGCGTCCTTGAGGCCAGCGCCGAGATCACCTCCGCCGGCATGCCCTGACGCGGCGGGTCGGCCAGCAGCACCTCCGCGTGCCCGTCCGGACGCGGCAGAAAGCGCATGAAGGACTCACCGCTGATCTGTCCGACCCGGAACGCAACCTTGTTTCCCGGCGGGAAGAAGCGGGCGTTTTTCTCCGCCGCTTCGATGCCCTGGGGCGACGAATCCACGCCCCAGGCGTGCGCGTAGGAGTCGGCGAGGAAGTGTGTGAACAACCCGTAGCCGCAGTAGAGGTCCACGAGGTGCTGGTCGCGAGCGGGCGCCAGCAGTTCCCTGGCGGTGGCGAGCATCACCGGCACCATCGCTTCATTCACCTGCGTGAACGCGGTCGGGTAGTACAGGTACCGGTGGCCACAGAACTCGACCACCAGCACCCCGGGTCCAAACAGTTTCTTCGTCTTGACACTGCCAGGGACCTGCCCCGAGTCGAGGTAGTACCGCGACTGTGTCGGGTCGACGAAAACGAACGCCGAGACCACCTCGCGGTCGAACTCCGGCAGCGCCGCACCCAGAATCTTCAATTTCCGTACGACCTTCCCGTCCAGACCGGAAACGTTGAAGATCACGCACCGTTCGGCGTAACTGCCGCGGATGATCACATGGTTCAGCGCCTCAGCCAGGACGCGGAAGTGCGACTCGCTCAGCTTCCCCTCCATGAACGAGTACAGCGCGCCGTGCTCGACCGGCTCAAGCACCGAACGCTCGCCCACCGGTCCGGGACGCGCGCCATCATCCTCCGACACGGCCAGTCGAAATCCGTCCCTGCCGTAACGGGCATGCCGCCGCGTGGTCGTGCGGTACTGCCGCGGCCGCGGCGCGGCCACAACGGGCGCCGGCGTTCCGGGTAATCGGCACGCTGTCCAGAACTCCCGGAGCGCCTCGTTCTTGAGCGCCAACTCCTGCGCGTAATCCAAGTGCGCCAGGGGCTCAATTGAGAATCCGTGCGCCATTGCGCCCATGGAACGCAACCGCGCCTGAATGAGATCGGCAAAGGTCATGACTTGTACCGGATGACGCGCAACCCCGGCACGCGCCCGAAATGGATCAGGTTGTCCGTGACCAGGGGTTCGTCGCAGTGCAGTGCGGTTGCGGCAATCAACGTGTCGTGGTCGCCCAAGATAAGACCGCTCTGGCGCAGAGCGCGGCGGACGCGGGCGCCCCGAGACGCCACCAACCGGTCCACGGGCAAAACTTCGAACGGCGCCAGAAACGACCTGGCCTCGTCAAGCCGGTCATCCCCGAAGCCCTCTTCGAATTCCAGAGCCGCGATGACCGAGATCGAGAACGCCGCCCCCGCATGCTGCTCGATGAAGGTCTGGGCGTGAGACGGTTGATGTCGCAGTGTCTCGCGGAAGAGGTCGATCAGGAAGCACGTGTCCAGATGCATCAGGCTTCTCCACCACTTTTCGCCTCTCCCCACGCCGATGGAGAAACACGGGGACGCACGGAATCCTCGCTGTGCGCGCGATCAAGATACTCCAAGACATCCCCCATGGCTTGATCCCGACCGACCGACCAATTCCCCAAAGCGGCAAGAATAGCCGCGCCCGTGTGTGGGCCGGGAGAAAACTCGGCACGCCGCACCACCTGCGAGAAGGACTCCCGTTCGGAGCGCTTGGCACGCCTGAGTTTCTCGTACGCGTCCAGTTCGAGTGTAATGGTCTTCGTCGCCATGCATGATACAATACACGAATGACCGAGGAAAGTCTAGTTTCGTTGCGTGAAACGACACGGTCTTGGGATCAATCCATCTCGAACCCGCCGTCGACGTTCAGCGACTGGCCGGTGATGCAGTCGGCGTCGGCGGAGCAGAAGAAAGCGACGGCGCCGGCAATGTCCTCCGCCGTGGCGGCGCGCTTCAGCGGCACGGTGGCGATGAATGCGGCCATGGCCTCGCCCGGCTTGGCGCCCATCAGTTGCGCACGGTCCTTGTCGATCTGCTCCCACATGGGCGTAGGCACGATGCCCGGGCACACGGCGTTGACGTTGATCCTGTAAGGCGCCAGGTTCAGCGCCGCCGACTGCGTCAGGCTGATGATGGCCGCCTTGCTGGCGGCGTAATGCGCCTGCAGCGAGCGTCCGCGCCGACCGGCCACAGACGAAAGATTGACGATCTTGCCGTAGCTGCCCAGCAACCCGTCGTCCGCCGTCGCACCCGCCGTTGGGCGCGCCTTTCCGACCGCCAGCAGATCGGCCGGCGCGCCGCCGGCGCGCAGTGCCTCGGGCAGTTGCCGGAGCATCTGGCGCGCCACCGCCTGAACCATGAAGAACGTCCCGCGCTGGTTCGTGTTGATGACCCGATCCCAGTCCGCCTCGGTCAACTCCAGCAGCGGCTTGGTCTGTACAACGCCCGCGTTATTGACCAGCATATCGATCCGGCCCAACCGCGCCACCACGCCATCGACCAGGCTCTGCACCGACTCCGCACGCGAAATGTCGACCTGCAGCGCCACCGCCTGGCGCCCCAGCGCCGCGATCTCAGCCGCCGCTGCTGCGGCGGTCTGCGCGTTGTAGTCAGCCACAACAACGTCGGCGCCGTCCCGGGCCAGTCGCAGGGCAATCCCCTTCCCGATCCCCTGCCCCGCCCCAGTCACCACCGCAACCTTGCCGGTGAAGCGTTGGTCCATACCGATTCTCCCTGCTTGGGCGGCACCGCCCGGCTCTCACGCCAGATTCCGGATCAACCCCAAGTCGCCGGTCTTGGCTGCTTCAAGCACCAACCCCATGTACTCGTCGACCAGGTCAGCCGTCAGAGCCACGGGCATGTTCTCCAGTTTGCTCTTGAGTTGCGGGTTTTTCGCTGCCGTCAGGGCGCGCGTGATGTGCGCCGGTGTAAACGCCGGCACGTCGCCCAGGCGGGTCGGGAACCCGATTTTCTGCTGGAATGCGATCATCGCACGGGCCACGGCCACGCCAAGTTCGCGTCCGCTCAGATTCGCTATGCCGTGCGGCGCATACCCGGCCGCCTCGTAGATCCCGCCCACGACACGCAACGGCGCCTGGATCGCCGGCGCGAAAAACACGGTGTAGTACGGGTTCAGGATGGCGCAGGCGCGGCCATGCGCGACGACGTCGACCAACGAAAAACTCGTGAGGTGCCCCCCGTTCGTGCCGCCGACCATGATCGCATACCCGCCCAGGTCAGTCGCCAACCCGAGTGCTTCGCGCGCCTCGGCATCGCGCGGCGCAGCCATGGCTTGGGGCAGAAACTTGACCACCGCCTGAATCGCCTCGCGCGCGATCTCCTCGACCAATCCGTAGTGCGGTTTTCCGACTGCACCGTACAGGACTTCGAGACAATGCGAGCAACCGTCCAACGCGCCATCAGCGGTCAGTTCCGCCGGCGCGCCGAACGTCACATTGTAGTCAAATACCGGCTGGATCGGGACAATGCTCTCGTCAATGATCAGTTTCTTCTGCCCCGTCGCCATGTCGGTGATGTTCGAGTATTTGGTCAGGTGCGCCGCGGAACTGGCCGCCGTCTGGATCGCCACGTGCGGCGTCAGGGTACGGCCAGCCTGCGCCAGGGCCTTGCCGACCAGGCCCATGCCGTAGTAATTCTCGTACGCACCACCGAGCGTCCGCATGACCTCGGCGGCCTTGACCGCATCAATGGTGCTGCCGCCGCCGAAACTGACGATCACGTCCGGATTCAGCTTCTTCAGTTCGGCCGTGATCCGCGCCACGTCCTCATAGGGCGCATTCGGGCGCGCGCCCGGGATCTCGCCGATGCGTGTCACCCCGGCCGCGTCCATCGAATCCCGAATCTGTTTCACGAACGCTTCCGACGCCTCGAACTTCGGCCGCAACAGCAAGGCGCGCTTCCCGTGCTTCGCCACCGCCGCACCAACGCGCGGCATCACGCCCAGCCCGTGCAGATAGGTGCCCTTCTTGAACTGCTGCAGCAACGCCCGTGCCCGTGCAAAGTCCGCCATCGCCTGTTACTCCTTCCGTATCCTGCTATGCCCCGTCGTCCCACTCTATCGAGGGTCCCGCTGTTGTCAGGTCACGATCGCCGAGACGTGCGGGTGTCGACTGTCGAGTAGGCGGGAGCACCTCTGCTCCACAACCACACACACACAAACATCCCTCGGTCATCCCCTTCTCCCCCCGCCTCACACCTTCGTTCCTTTCAGCACATCGGCTGCGAACGCCTCGATCTTGACCATCGACTCGGCGAAGCTCGCGGCCGTGACCTGCAACGCCGGGTGTGCCACGAACTGCTCTGGCGTCATACCGCCCTCGTCGTACGCCTCGGAGAAGTATGGGATGCGCATGAGCCGCTCCATGACGTCGGCCGGGATCGGCGCGTCGATCTGCGACGGCAGCGGCGCCGTGCCGTAGGTCATCAGGAATCCCTCGAGGATGTTCGGGAACACCGTCAGTACGGCGTTGGCGCCGGCCAGTTTCTCCAGGTGCCACACGCGCATGACCCCGTCGACCGTGGGCCCCACTCGCATGGAAGCGGCCATCAGTTTGGTCGGGTAGCCGCGCTCGCGGTAGAGCTGGTGCGCCTTGCGGAAGATGGCGATGCCGGCCCAGCGCAGGTCGGCGACGCTGAGCGTGATGCCGCGTTCCTTGGCCTGCGCCTGCAGCAGCGGGTGGTCTTCGTACCGCCCCAGCATCATCACCGCGCAGGACCGCCAGTACCGCAGGTTCGTGCCGCGCCGATGCGCCTCGACCAGCCCGGCCTTGGCCGCTTCACCGACCGCCACCAATTGCGGCACGGTGAAACCCAGCGTGACGTTCGTCGGCACCCCCTCCGCGGCCAGTATCCGCACCGCGTCGACACCCTCTTTGGTGCCCGGCAGCTTGACCATGATGTTCGGGGCCGCCGCGTGGATCCGCCGCGCCTGCACGAGCATCGCGTCCAGATTCGTCATGTCGCGCGGGTCGACCTGGCAGCAGATCTGCCCGCACCGGAACCGGTTCGCGTCCGCCAGCGGCCAGACCATGGCGGCCCCGCGCGCGGCAATCTCGATGAACAGACGCCACATCGCCTCCTGAACCGGCAACCCGGGCGTCTTGCGCGCCTCGGCCTCGAGCCAGGCCCGCCACGGCGCCGGATGCTTCTCGAGGACCTGCCAGGTCAGCGGTTGATTCGTCGTCACGCCCTGCAACAGGCTCCCGACGGCGAACCGGACCCCGCCCGTCGGCGCCGGTTCGAGCTTGAACAACTCCGCGGCCGACGGAATCGTCGGCAACGTCGCCTTCAGCCAGTCTTCGAAAACCAGCGGCGACGAATCAAACCAGATTTCCATCTCCGGATTCGTCGCCTGCAGTCGCGCGATAGGATTCACAGCACTCACGTTTGTCCTCCGGTCTTGGTCATTCAAAACATCCTCGCTCCGTCTCGGGCCTCGGGGGCGACATGTCACCCGGACCGCGTAACGGGCCTATCGATTTAACCACCTCAAATGCGCAACCACGCCCAACGTGGCCGGACCGGCTCGGTCCGGCATGCGGGAGCGAGCCGCTCCCGCCACTCCGGAAGCTCTGCTGCCGCACTAAATCGACACGCCCTAAACGCGGGACCGCAAGCCCGGCGCCACCCGAGGACCGCTGAACACTGATCACCGTCGCACGCACCGACACGCCTGGTAACGGTTTGCCCCCAAGAAGCGGGCGCTCCCAGGCGCACCGTTTCTCCGGAACACCGAAACCCGCCAAACTACTTCGCCCCGGCCGCACCGAACAAGTCCTGGGCCAATCCGCACAGATACGATGTGATGCGTTTTCGGTACTCATCGTACAGCCTCTGAGGCAGGCTGTAAAGCGCTTCCCGGTTCACATACTGCCCAGCGGCGTCGCGCTGCCCGACAAAGGCGAACCCGAAGTTGTGAAAAATGATGTCGCTCGGCGACGGCTGGGTCGCGACGGCTTCAAACTCCCTGACGCACTCGGCGGCGAACGCCGAACCGCCCGCAGCCTCACGCCGCGCGTACGCCATCGTCTCGTCCCACCAGCGCCGGAACAGCTCCGGCTCCAGGTCTCGCAAGGTTTCCGCAAACAGGATCTGCGGCATGGGCGAGATCTTGAAGTGATTGCGCCCGTCAGTGGCGCGCCCAATGACGCGCCGCGTCGTGGCCGAGAGGTCGTCGCCCGAATGGAAATCCAGCATCACGCCGAAACTCTCGGCGATGCGGTGCTGCTGCCGCACCCGCGCTTCCAGTCCCGCCAAGCCGTCCGCGATCCGGTAATCGACGGACTTTTCGACGCCGAAGTTTGGCGCCAAGTGCGTCACCGGCACGCCACGCCGTTGCAGTTCGAGCAGGACGAAGACGACCTCATCGCTGGTCGTAATGCAGTCGCCGGTTGCGATCTCCGCCGTGCGCTCATCGATCGCGAACTCCAGGTCGAACGCACGCCCGTTCTTGAGCCGACGAATGTGGTCCGTCATGGCCTGCGCCGCGTCAAACGACGCCCAGTACTTGCCCACCAGGCGCCCCACTGTGGCAGCGTCCGGCGCATATGCGAACCCCGCAATCTGCCGCTTCTCCATGTGCCAGGCGAGCACATCGGCACGATCACGCGGAGCGGCGATCCGGGCCGACAACAAGGTCTCGGCGGCAGACGCTGAGTCCGCCCGCAACGCGTGGTAGTCCAGAACGCCCGACACGTCCAGAGTATAGAAGGTGTAGTAACGGGCCGCGTCCAGCACCTGCTTGGCGCGGGCCATGCCCTCCGCGCCGGAAGCGACCTTGATGTGGTCCGCGTCCGCGCCATAGCTGAACGTTCGGTCGCTCTTCAGCGCTTCCAGCACGCCGTACACCCAAAGCCCCTCGAACGTGCTGCCGGTGTGCCCGGCCTGGACCGTGCCGAACCCGGGGTAGTAGATCGCCTCCGGCGCGCGCCCAGCCAGGATGTTGTCCAGCAATTCCAGCTCGCGCACCGAGTTCTGGATCGAGTTCGCCGCAAACCGGCTCCGCCCCATGGCCTCGTACACCGCCGGCCAAACGGCCGTGGTCATGCGCACACCGATCCCGAGCCGGGGCGTCGCGCCGAGTGCCTTTGGGACCTTGGTCGGGTTGATACACTGCCCGTAGCGGTCTAGCGTGGCAGCGTCGGTCCGGTACGCTGCCACGCGCCCCGCGGCCGTCTCGAACTCCGCAACCGGTGCACCCAAGACTGAGGCGCCTCCTGGGGCGCCGATCTCCAGCAAGACGTACTGGTCGTCGGACAACGACGCCAACACGTACCACGCACCGCGGCTCTGCGCTGCCGACCCGCCGTGCGCCACGAGTTGCGGACAACGCGGCAACGGCTGCCCAGCCCGCAACGCGCCGCCAAGCGCCCGCCAATACGCCGCGTCCGCCGCGGCCACGATTCCGACCGCTGCGTTCTCATCCCACAGTCCGGTGTCCAGAACCGCAGGGTTCCGTGCCGGGTTGATGTCGATTCGTCCAATTCGCATCGTACTGAGTCCTCCGCTATACCATACCCGTACAGTATACGGCACGGACCGGCGGTGGCAACACCTGGCCGCCAACTGAGCCACACTGTGGTTGCATCTCGCACCGCGGCGCCACCCGACGCGCGCTTGACAAGCGGCGGGTTCCGTGGCAGGTTCAGACGTGTCCGAGGGAGTCTCTGGACCAGGGGCAGAACACGTCGACCGCAACGCCCTGATCCGCGCAACAGGAGAGCACCACAGCCATGCAACCGGACCACACTGCGACACCAAGGCCGCAAACGGGCCCGTGCGGGGTCCGCACGGGTTACGGCTCAACCGCGTTTCTAGCGACCTGCGCGGGTAAATCTACAGAGAGAGAAGGCTGTGCAATGGGCGCCAGGATACGCCCGTTCGCGGTTGTGCGCAGCGGCGGGCAGTGGCGCGGAACCTCCGGGACCGCAGCAGGGTGCTCGGGGCCGTCCCGGCCCGTTAACCCGGTGGCCTTGGCCGAAGCGCCCGACGGCAGCACCACCGAGCGCTACAGACAGGCCTGGTACCTCACCGGCGCACCGTGACGCTCTGCAGGTCGGCGGCATAGGAGAACGGGAGAGCCTGATACTCGCTCTGCCCAGTCTCCCGCGAATAGACGCAGGCCCCGTCGTCGAAGGCAACAATGTAGCCTTCGCCGGAGCGTCCCTCCAGATTGCCGCTGGTCCGCAACACCGTCAAGGGTGTCAATCCAGGCCGCGACAATTCCATCTGGCTCCTGATCTTCTCCGGCAGGCAGTAAAGGTTCACGCGTCGCTCTCCTCATGTTCCCTGCCCTTGCCCTTGCCCGAGCCGCCGGGCTGCGACGCGTGCCGCGCCCCGGTACGTCGAACCGAAGCGCGTCCGGGCGGCAGGCAGAGGTCTGCGCGCTCACGGGTTACCGATGACGGGGGCCAGGGCAATACGGAATCCGAGGCTAATCCCCGAGTCGACCACCCCACCGCCGGTTCGAGCCGCGGCGCGACAGTACCTGGCACCCATGCCCCAACTGCCGCCGCGGTTGATGCGGTTGTGGCCCGCCCGGCACAGCGGGTCCGTCAGGCCGTCCCGGTACGTGTCGGTCTTGACGCTGCTCTTCCCCTCGCAGGCGTCCAGGCACCACTCCCACACGCTGCCGTGCATGTCGTGTAACCCCCAGGCGTTGGGCTGCTTCGTGCCGACCTCGTGAGTGGTGCCGTTGCTGTTCTGATCGAACCACGCCATGTCCTCCAGAGTCCCGGCATGGTCGCCCTCCGTACCCGCCCGGCAAGCATACTCCCACTCCGCCTCCGTCGGCAACCGGTACTCGTACCCGGCGGGAAGCCGTCCAGCCGACTTCTCCCGCTCCGTGAGCCAGCGGCAAAGGGCCATGGCGTTGTTCCAACTCACCCAGACAACGGGGTGACGGTCACCCGTCGGCATGTTCGATTCGCCACGGAAATGCTTGAGGTAGCCCGGGCCACAGTCGCTCTGCCCGTCATAGCCGGCCGCGTCGAGAAACCGCCGGTACTCGGCGTTCGTCACTTCGCACTTCCCCAGCCAGAAAGGCCGCGAGATCGTCACTTGGTGCACCGGTTTCTCATCCGGCCCAGCGGCCTCGCCGCCCATGCGGAACACGCCCGCATTGATCGGGACCAGTTCGGATCCGAGATCTGGCACCACAAACGGTTGACCAGCGGCCGGCCCCTTGGCGCCATCGGCTACCCCTTCTGGTGTCGCCACGACAGCCGGGACCGCAGACGTCGCCGCTTCACCGGCCTTGGCCGGGATGGCGACAGCCGCAACCGGTTCCGTCATTGCCGGTTGCGCGGGTGTGCCGGGGGCCCGGGCGTCGATCTCAATCGCCTGGCCAGCTTCCACGGTCACGGCTCGCCGCCATTCCGCTCCGTCCGTGCCGACAACACGGAGCTCATGCTTCCCGACCCCAACCTTCCGCAGCGGGTAGCGGTACCCCGCCTTGACGTCGGTGACCTGCACCCCGTCGACGGAGAGCACACCCTCCAGAAAACTCGTCAGCACCAGTTCGCCGCCCTCAACGGTGCGCTCTGGTTCCGCGACTTCGATCGCCAGATTGCGGCGCGGCTCACCCTCGGTCCCTCTTACCTGATCGGCCTCAGTTTCGCGGCGCAACGGCTGCGTCGGAGCGGCCCCGTCCGGCTGGAGCGTCTGCTCGCGTACGAATTCGGCAACCGCCCCGCCATCCCCTGCGTGCGACGGCCCCCGCCAAACCGCAACCCCGACGCCACCCAACAGCACCCCGGCGACAATGCCAGCCGCCACCCACAGATGACGACGGCCGGACGAAGGCCGGAACTTGTGGATCTTCAGCGGCGGCTCACCCCGCTCGACCCGGTTCAGATCTTCGATCAGCTCGGCTGGGGTCTGGTGCCGTTCCTCCGGCTTCTTCGCCAGCAACCGGTCGACGACCTGCGAGAGGTTCCGTGGCACTACCGGATTCACCTTGCAGACCGGGACAGGCACACCACGGGTATGCTGCATCGCGTAGGCGGCAATGGTGGAACAGAGGAACGGCGGTCGGCCGGTCAGCATGCAGTAGGCGGTAGCGCCCAACGAGTACAGGTCAGACCGGATGTCAACCTCCGCCGCGCCTTGGCACTGCTCCGGAGACATGTACGGCGGAGTTCCGACCCCCGCACCCGTAAGTGACAACGAACTGGCCAGCGCACGCGTGTCCTTGGCAACGCCGAAATCCAGGATCTTGACGTTGCGCTGGCGATCCAGCAGAATGTTGTGCGGCTTCAAATCCCGGTGGATCAAGCCAATGTCTGCAGCGGCCTGCAACACTCCGGCAATTTGCCGCAGCATCCGGATGACATCCGGAACGGGCAGGTTGCACACCGGAGGAAGCGCGGTCCGCGGCACTTCCCCGTCCACGACGTCAGGGCTGGAACCTGCCTTTCCGGGCGCCGTGGCCTTGCCCGCAACCTGACCCGACTTGGTGTCCGGCGCCGCCGCACACGGCACCGTCACATCGCGCCCGACAACACGCATCCGCTGTGTGGGAACGTCCTCTTCGAGCCCAATCGTGGGGATCCGAACCGGCAGGCCAGACTTCGCCAGCAACTGCTCGACCAACGATTCGCCCTCGATGAACTCCATCACCATGAAGTACTGGCCGCCCTCGACCCCGGAACCGAGCACCCGAACCACGTTCGGGTGCGCCAACCGTTCGGCGAGTTTCACCTCGCGCTGGAATCGCTGCACGTACTCCTCGACGGAAGTCAGATGCATGTGCAGCAGTTTCACGGCCACAACGCTGCCGTCCGACGCCGTTGCCTTGTACACACTGCCCATACCGCCCTGGCCAATCCGCTCACCCAGGACGTACGGACCTATACGTGACCCGCTCTGCACCACCGCCAAGCCCTTGCCTTTCATGCACGGCGACCGCCGCGCGAAACCCACCGACGAAATCGTTCCACGCAAAAACCCACCCCGCGGCCCCAACGAGATCGGGCCCACGACAGACGCGATCGAACCAGCCCACGCCCACCGCCATCCCCTATCCCGGGGTTGCGAAGCCACAAGCGTTGTCGTATCCGGTAATGTACTGGTCCTGCCCGGCCAATGCACCCGCGCCCGGCCAACAAGGGATGATGCATGGCTGTCGCTCCGCCCCCCGTCTTGCATCGTTCACCCGCGCATCTATTGTTCGTCAGGCCGCCGGCTTGGGTGGATCGCGATCGGCGGCGCCTGAACTCCGCGCACCCGGGGACGTGGTCAGATCTAGAGGACACACCCGTGTCGTAGCCCTCAAACAGGAACAGGGGACCCTCATGAACACCAAGAAGATCGCCTGTCTCGGCGCGGGCAGCCTCTACTTTCCGCGCGCGATCGCCGACCTGGTCGCCAGCCGTGAACTGGCCGGCTCGGAACTCGTTCTCTACGATCTGGTGGCAGATAAGGCCAAGCGCATGGCGGCCATGGGTCGGCGCCTGGCCGCCGAAACGGGCACCGGGTTCACGGTTCGCGCCACGACCCGACTGGCCGACGCTGTGGACGGGGCGGACTTCGCGGTCGCGTCGATCGGCGGCAGCGGCGCCGGCATCACGCGAAACGTCTACTCGTCGTACCACCACAACGCGGACGTACAGATCGGCGCCAAGTACGGCATCCAGCAGATCATTGCGGACACCGGCGGCCCGGGCGCCATGATGATGGCGTTCCGCTCGATCCCGGCGTACCTCGACATCTGCCTGGAAATGGAAAAGCGCGCCCCGAACGCGATCCTGTTCAACCACTCCAACCCCATGGCCATCCTCGGCCGCGCCATGCACAAGTACAGCAGCACCCAAGTGATCGGCGTCTGCCACGGCGTCCAGGGCGGGATCATCGAACTGGCGCGGATCCTCGGTCTGCCGCCCCGCGAACTGGACTGCGTCTGGATCGGCACGAACCATTATTACTGGGTCACGCGCCTGGCGCACCTCGGCAAGGACATCCACCCGGAGCTCTGGCGGCAACTCGCGGTCCGCCCGATCCCCGAGTCGACTCACATCAGTGCCAAGCTCTCGGAGATCTACGGTCACCGCATCCTCTACACACCCGACGACCACATTATCGAGTTCTACCCGTTCCTGGCGCAGATGAAACGCGGCATCCAGGACTTGCCCGAACACCTCGCCAAGGAAGCTCGCGTACGGTTCCCGTCGAAGAAGGTCCGCCTGACCGGCCCGGAACGCCCCTCGGCCAGCGTGCGCGCCGCCTTCTTCCGCGAGTATCAGAAGATTCTCGACGATACCCGCTCACGCACCGAGATCTCCGACACGCTCACCGGCGAAGGCATTGCCAACATCATCGGCGCCATCGCCACCGGCCGCCGCCAGCTCTGCGTTGCGAACATCGCCAACCACGGCTGCGTTCCCAACCTGCCCGCCACCGCGGAAGTCGAAGTCGAGGCGGTCACCGACTCGTGCGGAGTCCGCGGCCTGCAGATGGGCGAGGCGCCGCTGCACCTGAAGGGCATTCTCGAAAAGCGCTTCGCCTGGCACGAGTTCGTCGCCGACGCCGCGGTCAAGGGCGACCGCAACCTGGCGTTGCAGGCGCTCATGCTCGACGAGATGGCCATCCTGCCCGACAAGGCAGCCGCCATGCTCGACGAACTGCTCACCGCATCCAAAGACCTGCTGCCGCAGTTCTTCGGCAGGTGGAAGCTGCGGCGTGGCTAACGAGCGGTCGCGACGGCGACGGCAGCCCCGGCAGGTGTTCGACTGTGGTCGTGCCAAACTCGGCATGAACGAGGAGTGATAAACAAGTAATCGCCGTCGCAATCGTCTTCGCAATCGCTCCTCGATCTGGACTTCGCGAGGTGGCAGTCATCGAGAAACGATGGCGACGAGGATCGCGAGAAGCGATTGTGGGACGGGGGAGGTCAACCATGAAGCACGCGGTCCGCAACTGCGTCACCGAATGGACGTTCCACTCTGCTCGCCCCTGCCCCGACCCGTTCAACGACGTCGAGCTGGACGTGGTGTTCCACGCGCCGGACGGAACGTCGCAACGCGTCCCGGCGTTCTGGGCCGGCGAGAACACCTGGCGCGTCCGCTTTGCACCAACACAAACCGGCATCTACCGCTATCGCAGCGAATGCTCTGACACCGCCAACCCGGAGCTGCACGGGAAAACGGGTGAACTCAGCGTTGCCGAGTATGAGGGTGCCAACCCGCTCCTGCGCCATGGGCCACTGCGCGCGGCAACCGACCGGCGGCACTTCGAACACGCCGACGGCACGCCGTTCTTCTGGCTGGCCGACACATGGTGGATGGGCCTCTGCCGGCGCCTGGCCTGGCCGGGCGAATTCCAGCGCCTCGCCGCCGACCGCGTCACCAAGGGCTTCACCGTCGTGCAGATCGTCGCCGGACTGTACCCGGATATGCCGGCCTTCGACGAACGCGGCGCCAACGAAGCCGGCTTCCCCTGGGAACCGGACTACGCACGCATCCGCCCCGCCTACTTCGACATGGCCGACCTGCGTATCGACTGGCTCGTGTCACGCGGCCTCGTGCCCTGCGTCGTCGGCTGCTGGGGCTATCACCTGCCCTGGCTCGGCATCGAACGCATGAAGAAGCACTGGCGCAACCTGGTCGCACGCTACGGCGCGTACCCCGTCGTCTGGTGCCTCGCCGGCGAAGGCAGTATGCCCTACTACTTATCCACCGATAAGCCGAAAGACATCGCGTTCCAGAAGGACGGCTGGACCGAACTGGGCCACCATGTGCGCGACATCGATCCGTACCACCATCCGGTCACGATCCACCCGACCGACGCGGCGCGCAACAACGTCAACGATACAGCCGTGCTCGACCTCGACATGCTCCAGACCGGGCACGGCGACCGGGCCAGCCTCGGCAACACGCTGCGACTGGTGACCGAGGCGTACGGACGCGAACCGCGCCTGCCGGTGATCAACAGCGAGGTCTGCTACGAAGGGATCGGCGAGGCGTGCCGGCAGGAGGTCCAGCGCCTCATGTTCTGGGCCAGTGTGCTGTCCGGCGCCTGCGGTCACACGTACGGCGCCAACGGCATCTGGCAGGTCAACCGTCGCGAGCAGCCCTACGGCCCGTCGCCGCACGGCATGTCGTGGGGCAATACCCCGTGGGATGAGGCGTCGCAACTCCCGGGTTCGGCGCAACTCGGCCTGGCCAAGGCGCTCCTGGCCCGTTTCGAGTGGTGGCGTATGGAACCGCACCCCGAGTGGATCGAACCGCACTGGACACCCCAGAACCCGCTGCAGCCGTTCGCCGCCGGCATTCCCGGCGAACTCCGCATCGCCTATCTGCCGCTGATGTGGAACCTGCCCACCGTCAAGGCGCTCGAACCGGGCATCGCCTACCGCGCCTTCCTCTGGAACCCGGTGAACGGCGACGAGTACCCGGCCGGCGAGTGCCGCGCCGACGCCAACGGCGACTGGCGCCCCGCCCTGCCGCGCTTCCCCATCTACCAGGACTGGGTGCTGGTCCTCGAGCGAGAACGCTGAGTCCGCACCGGCGAGAAATGGGACGGGCCCAGGTTCGTAGTGACGCCTTCAGGCGGTCTTCGAAGCACTCCGGTTCGTCCCGCAAGTGCGTTCGCCCGGCAGTCTACGGCAGATGCGGGGGTCCAACGTCGCCCGTGCCAGCACACGCAACCCGGACCGCGTAAACGCGGGACTACAAGCCTCGCGCCTCCCAGGTTCACGGTCCCGGTTTCAGGCGGTCTTCGAAGCGCTTTGGCAACGCGCCGCGCCCGCTCAGTCCAGCCGATACTGCGGCGCAAAGCCGAACGCGTCATGTGCGCGCTGGATCGAGAGTAGACTGCCGCGCCCCGGAATGGGCACAGTTACCTTCGCCGCCAGGTCGGGCCGGAACTTCTGCAGGATGTCCATGCTCGGCTCGGGGCAACGCGTGTCCGCCGCGCAGAGCGTGTAGACTCCGTGCGCCGGCAGGTCCGGCTTCTCCAACGCCTGACGAATGCCGCGCACCACGTCCTTCACGTGCACCCACTGGTACAGGTCGTCCGACCAGCCCGCGGTCGGCTTGAGCCCCTCCGCGCGGCGCTGCCGGTACGTCTCCTCCGGCCAGACGCCGGCGAACCGGAACGCCGCCGTGGTGATGCCGTAGGCGCGCGTGAACCCGGCGCAGGTCTGCTCGTTGAACAGCTTGCTCAGGCTGTACGGGTCCTCGGCCACCGACGGGAAATCCTCGTCGAGCGGCAGCCTGTCGTACGACACCGGCTTGCCGCTCAACCGCCAGTAGAACGTGCCGAACGCATTGATGCTCGACGCGCACACGAACCGCTTCGCCTTCGCCTCGCGGCACGCCGCATCCAGCAGGTTGAACGTGCCGCACACGTTCACGTGCATCGTCTCCGGGCCGTTCTGCGGAAACCCGGTCACCACCGCGGCCAGGTGCACCACCGCGTCCATGCCTGCCACCGCCTTGCCCACGGCCGCACGGTCCGTGATCTCGCCTTGGATGCACGGCCAGGACGTCGCGAACGGCGCCGGCTTGCGCCCGGTCGGCGTGCCCGGCGCGAACACCGTCGCGTTCTCCGGCTTGTCGCGGTCCAGCAAGCGCAGGCTGTGCGCGCCCTCAAGCTCCCGGACCAGTTCGCGCCCTACCATGCCAAACGCACCCGTGATCAGGATATTCATCGGCTTGGTTCTCCAGTGTAACGGTGTTCCGCTTGGCGCCGCACCAACTCGCGGCAACCAACCACCGAAGCATACCGCGTCTCTGAGCCGGTGCAATCCGTACCATGGACGCTCCCCACCGCCCCCGCGCACCCAATCCGGTTGACACCCTTCGGGCCAATGCGATATTCCCGGACACGGCGCGAGGTTGCGGGAGAGCGGCGGGGTTTGACGCCATCGCCCCTTTTCGACCGGGGCGCGTGAATCCTGTGAGAGAAAAGGCCCCACCGTAGACGGCAGGACACGCTCGTTCGTAGTGGGCTCGCAGCGCGCGGAACGAAGTGGAGCGCCAAGAGCCCATCTGGCGTGTCACGGCGAAGTTTCTGAACGAAGCCGGGCGTGTTGTGACGACGTGGCGCGCGGATGGTGTCTTGCCCGGCGGACTACCGCCGGGACTGCGACACCACTACGAGCGGGGCCGTTTCCGATGCCTGTCCGCGAGAGGCTCTCTGCCCGAAAGGCCGGATTCACCCGCACAGGCCGCCTCTCTTTTATCGACTCCGATCCAAGAAATGCCTGCAACGGCAGTCTAATGTCACAAGTGAGGTGCGTTGAAGGCGGAGGCGAACCTTGGATACTGACGAACGGCTCGTGATGCTGTTTCAGAGGGACGGGGACGTCGGCCGTCTCGATGAACTGACGCGCCGTCATATGCCTAGGACCCGCGCCGTGGTGTTCCAGATGGTCCTGAACGATGCGGATGCCGATGACCTGGTCCAGGAGATTTTCGTTCGCGCCTATCGCGGGCTGGGCACGTTCAGAGGCAGTGCGACATTCACGACCTGGTTGTATCGGATCGTCCTGAACACCACGCGCTCGTTCCTCGCCGCGCGTGGTCGCCGATCGCCCGTCGAAAACGAGACAGCCGCTGACCCGCCCGACGCAGCGCATCGACGGCCGGACGCCCGGGCCCTTGACACCGAGAAATGGGAACGGATCGAGGCAGCCATGGGACAACTGTCACCCAAGTTGCGGGCGGCGCTGACGCTGGTTGTCCTGCAGGATATGCCCGCGCCCGAAGCGGCCGGCATCGAAGGCTGTTCCACCGCCACCATGTATTGGCGAGTGTACCAGGCCCGCAAGGAGCTGGGCCGGTCGCTCGCGGCCTACTTGGAGACTTGACGTCTGCATCCGCCCCCAGGCCGGGCGCCGCTGCGGAGCTACGAACGGGCGGGTAACACCGCCAGTCCAGGCCGAGGAGAGAGAACCATGTCACAACACCCAGTTGACAAACATGTGCGGGAGTGGGCGGCGTCCCGTCAGCCGCCCGAAGAGCATCTGGCTGAGTTGGCCGACCGCGTTGCACAGAAAGTGCGCGACGACCGGTTCCTGCGTGTCCCGTCAACGCCGTCCCCGGCGTTCGGTTGGCACAGGGTCCCCCGCCTGGCGTATCTGGCCGCCGGCATTGCGGCCGGGATCCTCCTGGCCGTTCCGTTGATGCGCTCGGCCTTCGAACGGACTGCCGACGTCAGTTGGGCGGCCGCGAGCAAGGCTAGCGTGACAGAACCGATCCTGCTGGAGAAAGCTACCCTGTTCGGTCAGTACAGCGACGTTTTCGGCGGCGGCGTGCGCTGGATCGCCGAGACCGACAACGACGTCCGGATGGGACTGGCAACCGACCACACCAGTGCGGAGCCCGGCCGCGTCGTGCTGGTGCGCGTGTCAGTCCTGCGGCGCGGGCGCGCGGGGGGAGACTGGAAGGCAGTGTGGGATACGACCGTCTCGACGCGCAGCGAGGAAAGCGTGACCCTCAACACCGATGACGGCGTAGGGGGGAGACTGCGGTTGTGGGTCTACCCACTCCCCGATGGCAATATCGCGATGGATTCCGAACTGCACCTCGACCAACCGACCTGCCTGGCCGCGGCGACCAGTGCGGTCATGGTCCCGGGGAAGCCGATGCGGGTCCTGGCCCTGCAGACGGACACGGCCGAATACGCGGTTGTCCAAGTCGCGTCGTGGCTGCCGCTGGGACATCGGAGCAAGTCGTCATGAGTTCACTGAAGACCGGGATGAACGAGCGGCTGAGGGCTGCATGGCGCAGGAACCGAGCCCTCCTGCAGCGCTCGGTCCTCGCGAGTGCCATGGCTCTTGCCTCGCTGGCGGCCGGCGCCGAAGAAGCGCTGCCCAGCCTTCGCGTTTCGCAGCCGTGGTCGTGTGTCTTTGCCGATCACGATCTGGCGTTCAGCGTCACCGTCACCGCGGCACGCCCGCTGTCCGGGCGGATGGGCTGGAGCCTGGCCGTTGCCGGCCGCACCGTCTTCCGTCGTGAGCAGGCCGTGACCAGTACACCCGACAAGCCCGCGGAGGTGGACCTGCGGACCCAGCTCCCGCCTGTGAAGCCAGGGGTGGTCGTCGCCGCGTCGCTGTCCGTCGTTCTCATGGAAGACGGCGTTTCCGAGCCAGTGGCGCAACTGACGCGACCGCTCTGGATCTTCCCGGAAGACGCGTCCCACGCCCGACACGAAAGGCTGCGCGAACTGAAGCTCCAGGTTTTCGATCCGGAGAGGAAGCTGGTACCGATTCTGGAGGAGGCCGAAGTCCCGTTCGAGACCATTCAAAGCAGCGGGGCACTGGAAGGCGTGCAGGCCGGAACCATCGTGATTGGGCCCGGCGTAGCCCCGGAAGACAACCGGGGACTGTGGTCTGTACTGGCCGGCCTGGCCGCCGCCGGCCGCCCTGTCCTGTGGCTGTGCCCGGGCGAAGGGCGCCTCAATGTCCCGGGTGCAGCGAACAGCCAACTCCCGGCGCCGATGGGGCTCCACCTCCAACGCACCGACATCATCACTCAACTCGACAAGCGGCTGGACGCGTCGGGCTGGCCGCCGGACGGGAAGCTGGTGGGAGTATCGTTTGAACTCTCGGGCACCGGCGAGACGACCGTCTTGCAGGTTTGCCCCGGCGACACAGCCTGGCCGTGGTTCTGTGCGGAGTTCGCAACCGGCGGCCGATTGGTACTGTGCGGCTTCGACCTGGTCGACGGGTGGGCCGCCGGACCGGTGCCACGGTTCCTGTTCGCACGAATGATCGAGTGGTTGCACGAATCGCAGAAGAAGGAGGAACGACAATGAGACGGGCAATGTTCTGTGCGGTAGCAGCAGCGATCTGGGCCGTGAGCGGTGCGGTGGGCCACGCTCTGGAGCAAGCACCAAAGGTCATGTACCCAACGGCCATCTTCCCGTTCCAGGAACAGGGCCAGGAGGTGAAGGGGCTCGGCCCCCAGGTGAGCGACATCCTGTTCGCCAAGCTCGTGGCCAACCCTGACATCTATCTGGTCGATCGCAACGACCTCCAGAAAACCCTGGAAGAAGCGGAGATCAACCTGTCAGGCATGGTCACCCCGGGCCAGGCTACGCAAGTCGGGCAGTTGACGGGTGCCAAGATCCTCGTTACCGGCTCGGTCATGTTGGTAGGCAAGAAGCTGTACCTGGTGGCCAAGATCATCGGCACGGAGACCAGTCGCGTACTCGGGGCATCCACCAAAGGCGAAGCCGGCGCCGAGCTCGATAACGAAGTGGGGAAGCTGGCTGAGGACGTAGCAAAGACCATTCTGGAAAAGGCGGACCAACTCGTTGCGAGACCGGCGAAGCAGGAAGACCTGATCGCGGCGCTCAAAGCCAAACTGGGTGACAACAAGCGTCCGGTCGTGTTCATCCACGTCACCGAACACCATGTCGGCCAGGGCACGCCCGACCCTGCGGCCCAGACGGAGCTGACCCTGTTCTGCAAAGAGACCGGCTTCGAGGTCATCGATCCGGACGACGGCGTCCGAAGCAAGGCCGATGTCATCCTGGAAGGTCAGGGTTTCAGCGAGTTCGCCATTCGCCGCGGCAACCTGGTCAGCGTTAAGGCAAGGCTCGAGGTGAAGGCGGTGGACCCGAAGACGGACAAGATCATCGCCACCGACCGTCAGACTGCAGTGGTGGTCGACCTCAGCGAACAGGTTGCGGGCAAGGCCGCGCTGCAGCAGGCCGCCGCCCAGATCGCCGACCGCCTCCTGCCCAAGCTGGTTACTCCCAAGTGAGGCGGCCTACGCTGCCACCATGAAGAGACTGAAGGACTTGAAGGATGGAAACCGGGGAAGGAGACTCAGGGGGCAACGCAATGCGACTACGGTCTCCCTGTCCTGCGTGTCCGTCGCGGTCGGCGAACGCACCGGCATCGCGGCAGATCGTGGCCATCGGCAACGGCCTGTGGAGTGCGGCGGCAGAGGGCGAGTAAGCGCCCGTCGACGCCGCTTTGGCTGGAGTGCGTCGCGCGGGCAAAGCGCCTCCGCCAAAGCGGTGTCGCGCCGCCCGCGGCGGACTCGCCACCGCACTCCATACCGCGTCGCCGCCAAGAGTGTCTGGCTGGCATCGCGGGGCAACGACCGGAGGGCGGACACATGCGCATGGCCTCAGGCCTGCCTGACTTCCGACCTTCATGGTGGGCTGGCGAGCAGGTAGTCGAACAACGCGGCGACCGACAGTAGACGACGGAGGGGACCCCGGCGATGGTCATTCGAGCAAAAAGGTCGGGATGGTTGGGGGACGTGCGCCTCGCACTCTGCGCCGCCCTGTGGGCCTGTGCATCGCCCCTGTGCGGCGACACGGCCCCCGTCGCCGTCATGGATTTCACCATGGCCGGGACCACGTCGCCCGACAGTTGGGCCTCGGGCATGGCCGAACTGCTCGAGGTCGAGCTGGCCGCGAATGGCGTGCCCGTCGTCGAACGGCGGCACATTCGCTTGCTGCTCGGCGAACGCCGACTCACCCGGCAAGGACTCCTGGGACCGGGTGAGTTGCGATTGCGGACGCTGCCGCACGTCCGGTTCCTCGTCGAGGGCCAGGTTACCAAGACCGCGGAGAAACGATTCCAGTGCGAAGCGGCACTTGTCGAAGCGCCAAACGCCCTGGAAACGGCGCGAGTCAGCGTTTCCGGACGCTATCCCGACGAGTGGGCCGATTGTGTCAAACAACTTGCCGCACTCCTGACCGCAAAGCTCGCGGCAGGCGCGGGCCCCGGCGCGGCAGCGCAGGTCACGGCCGCAACCGCCGGGGTCAGTCTCAGCCCCGAGGTCATGGCGCACTACTACCGCGGCCTGGAGCACCTTCATCAAGGCCGGCCAGGGTACGCGCTGTTCTACCTGCGCCGGGCCGCGACCAATGACGAGCAGTGCCTGGCGGCCGTGGTGTGGCAACAACGGCTCTATGAGCGACTCGGACTGCCCGAGCTGGCCGTGGCAGTGCGGGACATGTCGCTCGACGGTAAGGTGGGCAGAAACCCAACGGCCGCGAAGTTCCTCGCGGCCCTGTCCGGCACGGAAGTCCCGCGGACGGGGCGAACGTGGCTGGTCTACACCACCGGTGACGTTCACGCTGAGTTCCTCGACGAGTTCCGGACAGAACTGGCGTCGGCTATCGGCGTCTCGGTCTTCCGGCCGGACAGCCTCGACTCCGTGGCGCGCGAACAGGACCTCGACCTGACGCGGGAATTCCACGCCCTGCCCCCCGGGTTCTGGCGACAAGCCTTGCCTGATCATGCCGTGGTTCTGACGGCAACCGCAACGGGAGGACGCATTCATCTGGCGGACGCGATCAATGGTCGCCAAGTCGTCCCGCCCGTGGATTTCGCTGGCGCCAGTGGCCGCGCCGCCGCCCGGCTCCTCGTCGAAGCACTGAACCGGAATGACGCAGACCACGCGCCGAAACCAACCGCGCCCGTCACGGAAGCGATGACTTCGTCCGAGGTCAGCCTCGAAACCGGCACGGATGCGGATCGGTTCGCGTTGCGGTTTGACCGGTTCCTGGTCACTCCCGACCGGCTTGAAGCCATTCTTCCGCTCCAGGCCGACTACAGCCGCAGCGTCCACATAGATCTCGCAGTTACCGAACAGCTCCTGCAGCGCGCGCTTCGCGTGGTCCGGCTGAAACCCGAGAGGGACGATGCGCCGCTCTGGCTGATGAGTATCCTGGTCCAACTGCGCACGATACACCGCATCGCCGTCACGACGTCAGGGAAGGAACCCATGGAGACGGCCTTCGGCGAGTTGCTGGAGCGGTATCCCCGCAGCTTCCCGGCGCACCTGGTTCGCTACATGCTGGCCCACAAACGCGCGGATGAAGGGAAGCACGCCGAGGCCGCCGCACTGTTCGGCCGGATCGCGGACGAAATGCCGACCGACCAGTGGTACGGGGCGTACCCGCGGGACCGGTTCTGGATCAACCTGCACTGTTTCCGGGCCAGAGAACTTGTCCAGATAGGGCGCGTCGAGGACGCCGAGAAAGCCGTCCTTGCCGCCCAGCCTTGGGTGGAGAAGCGCTATCCCGCGGCAAGCCCCGTACCGCCGACGCAGATGGTGTGGCCCTTCTATGGCGACCGCCAGAGCGCATTCTCATGCATCTACATGCCGGCATACCCGGACGTCGGGGGTGGCAGGTCGCTGCAGGGCGTCAACGATATCTGCCCGGTCCTCGATCAATTGCACCGCGACATCCTCGACCGGCGTTCCGGGCGTGTCACGGCGCCGAATGGTGACTCGCAGAACCTGTATGAGCGAGCGCTCGCGGCCGACGGCCCTGCCGCGGTCGGGCACCATTTCCAGTCGCTGGAGCAATTCTCCCGCGAGTTCCGGCCCAACGCCCCCCTCCCGGACCGGGTGAATCGCCAGTTGGCCTGGCTCTATCCGCGCCTGCCGGATCAGGCCGCCGTGGCACGCTTCGAGCGGCTCGAGACCGCTCTGCTGGCGCTGCCGCTCCAGCCGGACGAACGCTGCAACCTGCTCATGCACTGCGGGCGCTTCGCCGACGCGGAGCCGTTGCTCAAGGAGCAAGGCCAATCGCACTTGCCCTGGGAGCGGTTCGACGCCATCATGCGCACGTGCGAAGTCCTCTACTTCACCGGGCGCCAGAGCCGGATCGCGCCGTTCCTGCGCGACAGCCTGCAGCCCTTCACGCAATTGATGGCTGACGACGCCTGGACAAGGCTCCCCGGCGCCACGGGGCCGGAGAATGTCCTCCGCCGCCACCACGCCGCCGAGCTCTACCCGCGGCTCGTACTGACGACCGTCAGGCATCTGCTGGAGGTGGATCAGCCGGCCGAAGCCCTGCACCTTTACCGGAGCTTCAGCGACAACCCCGCGGCGAAGAGTGCAGTCCCCGTCACTCCCGCCTGCGAGCTCGCCCTGAAGTTCGAGGCATCCAAGGCCATGTTCCTGGAAGGCGACATCCTTCCCGCAACGGACCTGATCAAGGACGTCATCGTCGCGACGACAGACAAGGACACCGCGTACCCGGGTTGCGTCCAACCGGGCATCTGGAACCTGCATGCGCTTGCCCTGCACCGCCTGGAGCAGTTCCGCACGTACGGCGCGGCGCAGAGCGCGATGCGCTACTTCCGCACCGTCGTGCTGCCGGATCTGCCTTTCCCCCGACGTATAGCCGTACCGGTGTACCTGTCGCGCGTGTGGGAACAGCCCTGGATGACGGCGAACGCAACGGCACTGAAGGCCATCGGCGAGGAACTCCTGCCGTACGCCTACCGCGTGTGCTGCTGCGATCCAACGTTCCCTCGCGCAGGAGAGAGCATCTGGCGCGACTTCTCTGGATGGCAGATGGTCGGCGCCCTGTCTGTCCTGCCCGTTCGGGACACCCTCGACGTGGCCCCGTTCTTCCCCGTGCTGACACTGCCCCATGGGCCCCTCGTAACCGCGGCATTCCTCACCCGCAACCGGGGCATGGCGCACGACGCCTTGCCCGCACTGCTCCTGGCCGCCGCGAAACAGCAAGGGGTAGAGGACATCTCTCGGTACATCGATCGATTCCCAGACGTCACTCCGAAAACCATGCCAACACTCCTCGAACTCCTGGACCATCCCAACCCGCGAGTCCAGGCCAACACCCTGTCCTGCCTGCGCAGGTACTACGCCGCCAAACTCCCCGAAGATGTCGCCAAGGGCCCCGAAGCGCAACTCCTGGATTGGCTCCGTCGCGCGTGCCGTGACTCGTTGGCGGCTCAGGGCCAAGCCGCGAAGGACAAGCCGTGACAACGGACGTCAAACGTCACACCGTGCGAGTCTGGTTGCTCTGCGGCGCTTTCGCCTTGGCCGCAGCCATCAGGGGCGGGACGCTTCTCCGGTTCCACGAGGCCCAGGCGCAACCGGCACCCGAGCCCGCGAACGTGGCTGCGGCGAGGGACGTTCTCCTGCTGCGGGCGCAGTACCGCGGGGACCGGAGCAGTACGCCAAGGACATCCACCCCTGTCGCGTTGCCCTCGCGCCAGCGCGTCGAGAAGGGCCAGCCGAGGCCCGACTCGGACGTTCACGTTCCTCGTGTGGCAGTGCTGGGAATGGTGGACTACGGCGCTGTCCCATCTGACGAACAACAAACCGCGGACACGCTCCTGCGGATGACGGAGATGTGTCTTCTGGAAATGGGCAAAGTACCCCTCGTCGACCGGACTGAGGTCGCCCGTGTGTTGCGCGAGCACGAGTTGAGTTTGACGCTGGTGCGCGATCCCGCGCAGCGCATACGCCTGGGGCAGATGCTTCACGCAGATTTCCTGGTCTGGGGAACGGCCCAAACCGCGACTGGCAAGACAGCTTTCGTGGGGTTGCGGATCGTCGAATCGCTCACCGGCACAGTGCGCGGGATTGCCACGGGGCGGCTTGATCCCGCCGCAGTGCCTGAGCTTGCCGCCGAGTGGGCCAGGGAGGTCGCAAAGGTGGCGACCGGCAAAGGGGGCCCGGCATCGGTCACTCTGGCCGTCACCCCGTTCGAGAACCGCAGTCGGTTCACGCGGCTGGCTGCCCTCGAATGCGGACTGTGTGACCTGCTCACCCGAGCCATCTGCCAGCAGGGCAACTGCCGGGTACTGCAGCGTACGAACATGCAGGGACTCCTGGACGAACTTCAGTGGATCAGGTCCGGGTTCATCGACCCGCGCGACCTACCGGCAGGACTGCCCTCGCGGGAGACAAGTTACTTGGTCAGCGGGCACTTCAAGGAAGATCCGAGAACCGACGAACTCTGGGTTTCTGTGCGCCTGGCGGTTACGCGGATGTCCGACGGCGAGACGGTGGTCAGCCAAGACAGAGTCGGGCGGATTGCGGAGATCGATCGGTTGTGCGCCAGGCTCGCAGTCAATGTCGTGCAAAGACTGTTGGGCGGCGCGTCGGACCGCGAAGCGGTGCCGGGCAACGGCAGCGAAGCGGACGCACTGATGACATTGGTCTATGCGGACGCCGTGCGAGTGTGGGATCTCAGTGACGCGGTCCAAGTAGTTGCAGCAGCCGATGGCGGACGACCTTTGGTGTGGCCGGAAGAAGAAACATTACTCGATCCCAAGGCCCCACGTCTGTATCAGGCGCTCAAAGTTGCCAGCCGCCTGGAATGTGTCCTGTTCCTGCGCCCCGACGACCTGAAGGCCACGGCGCTGCTCGGCGCGTGCTACGCCATCCGGGTGCCGGAGTTGTGGCGGTTGGGCAGATCGATCCAGTTGCTGGAGCATGTCGCCGGGACGGCTCCGGACTCAGAGTTGGGCAAGTTCGCCCATTCCCTCATCCCAAAAGTCTATGCCGATGCCTATCACCAGGAGGGACAGAATGCGGAGTACAAACGCCTTTCTGCCGAAGCGTATGTCCGCCTGGGCGACATGCGCAGCCTGTGGGAGGCCCACCGGGCATACTTGGAACTCAAGGACGAGGACAAGGCAATGGCCTGTCTGGTGGCCGCCGCCCCGCTCCCGCTCGACAAGAGCCCGAGGTGGCACCGGGATCACGCCGACGAGATGGAGTACGTGGCCCAAGCCTTGCTCGACTTGTGCCGGGAGACCCCGGCCGGACTCGATGCTGCCGTCGCGGTCCTGAGCCGGTGGTCGGAGTCCGCATCGCCGTACCTGCGCGTCACCGGACAGCGGTGGCTCGGACAGCTCTATCGCCAGGCCAAGGAACCTGCCAAGGGCGCCGAAGTCCTGACCGCTGCCGTGGGACTGTGTGTCCAACAGACGGACAATTGGTTCAAGTGGCACGAGTATTTGGCGCGGGCAGATGCCGCACTGTGCTATGGCGACATGGGACAACCGGAGCGGGGCATCTCACTGATCACTGCACTCGGGCCGGGACTGCGCAAGGCCTATGCCGCAGACGCGGGAGTCTGCCTTGCCTTGGGCGAGCTTCATGTACTCAGCGGCAACGGCGGGAAGGCGATTGCGGTTTACCAGCAGTTCAAGGAGTGGTTCCCTGCAGGGTGCAGGCAGGTTAGAGACCGCCTCGACCAGCTCCGCCGTCAAGGCGACACCGCAGCCGCGCCGCCACGCGCACTTGGCCGCTCTTACAAAGGTCGCTTGTTCGGCAGATCAGCGCTCTGCATGGTTGGCGATGACATCTGGGTTCTCGTAGGCGTGGCAGGAGGCGGGGGCGCACCCCTGGTTCGGTTTCGGCCGGAAACCGAGTCTTGGGAGGACGTCGACAACCGGTTCTGCAGCGCCTGGGATCTCGATAGCGACGGCACCTATCTCTGGATTGCCACTGAGCACGGCGTGTGGCGACGCGACGTTGCCACCGGAGAGTGGCGCCATTGGGACACCCAAGCGGGGCTTCCCGACAACCGCGTGTGCTGCGTGACGGCCCATGACAAAGGTGCGTACCTGGGCGTCGGCTGTCCCTACGGCCCCGGTGGGTTGGTCCACATTGACGCCGGCGGCGCCGTGCGTACCTTCGAGCAGGATGGTGCTCCTGACATGACCGCCATCAGCATTCTGGTCCAGGAATCGAGGATGCTGGTAGGATCCAGGGCCGGGCTCCACAGTCTCGACCGCCAGACCGCCACGTGGTCGCATCTGTACACTGAGGGGTACATGACCCTATTTGCTGGCCGCGACACGGTCTATGGCATCAAGGAAGCGCAGGCCCCCGTAATCATCCGGAACGACACGCCGTTCACCAAGCTCGACGAAGCGCTGAGTGGTTGCTGGTCCTCTTCCGGCGGCCGGCCGCGTCTCGAGTATGTCACGCTGATCGAAGATGGTGAGTGCCTTTGGCTCTTCGGGAAGTCGGCGAGCTCCCGGTGCGTCGCGGTGGCGTTCCATTTCGACCGCAAAAGCGGACGGTTCCGTATGTGGGGACCGAAGTCGGGGCTGGCTCTCGAGACTGTGCATCAGGCTGTGCTCTGTGGCGATACGTTCTGGTTGGCGGGTTGGGGGACCACCGACACACACGCAGTGTTGGTTAAGGTCACTAAGGCTGAACTGCTCGAAGCCCCGGAGGAGCCGCCTGTGCCTGATGACTAGACGGCGCCCTGGCGCCCGGTGGGCGCCGGCAACTCCAGTTGTACCGAGGCGGGCCCCAAGTGTTCCGAGCACAGCGTGACGGGTTGACTGGACCACGATGACCGGAGACGGACAGATCATGCTCAATCGCCTCAAACGTGTTCCCGTTCTCTTCTGCCTGGCCCTTGCCTGCCTGCTTCCGGCAATCTCGGCCCGGTTTGCAGTGACCGTTCCCCAGGTTGCCAGACTTACGGTGACCGACGCGCTGGCGCCGAGCGCGACTGCCAGCGACCCCTCGGATACCGATCTGTGCATCAGTGAGACGGCGCAGGCGAACGCTACTATCAAGCTGCACGTGGACCTCGCGCCCGGCCCCGCGCCTGCCGGCACGCCTGCGCAGGTGCTCTGGGAACTGAACGACGGCAGCGCCGGTCCGCCGCACGGAAACTTCGGCGCAGGCGATCCTGCGGTGCTGCTGACCCCGGCCGCAACGCGCGAGTTCAAGGTTAAAGTCGGCGCCGACGGGAATGGTGACGGCGCTCTGCAGCCGGGCGAGGTCACGCATAAAATGACCGTGTGGCTGGTGAAGCTCATTTCGCTGATTACCGAGGACAACGCCCATCCGACCAATCAGGCAGCCAATCCGGGCGGGATCGATCACTTCGTAGCCGACTACCCAGACCGCCCTACGCAGATCAGGATCACGGCGCTCTTCAAGCCGCACTCGAGACCTGTGAGCAAGTACCTGCGCTGGCGAGTCGACGGCGTTGGTGCCCGACCGACGCAAGGCGATTTCAGCGCGGGGCCAGCCGTTGTGACTCTGAACACCGCCGTGAACCGTGCTTTCAGGACCACCGTCGGCAGCGACAGGGACGGCGACGGGAGACTGCTGGGCGACGGGGAGGCGTTGGATGCCGACAGACTGCATATAGATTCGGGCCCCGCTGCGATTGCGCGTAAGACATTGCCGCATAGCCTGCGTGCGGACCTGACTGGCCGGGGAGAGACCCAACTCCAACAACAGTTTGACAGCGCCCCGGCGCCCGATGGCCGTTCTCAGGATCGCCCTGCCGACGGGTTTGCCGGTACCGGTGCCGACCGAAGCCGAGACGATCCGGCCGAGGAGATGAGACACGCTTCCGATGAGATTCTGGGACTTCAGAGCAAGCTTCGGGAAGCGCAGAAGGCCGAGCGTGCGGAGGAGGCGCAGAAGTTGCGGCAACAACTGGACGAGGCCGAGGCCGTCGAGCGCGCAATACTGCAGCGGAGAGAGGTCCAAGGGACGGGCACTCTGTGGCCTGAAGAGCCGCCTGTGCCTCATGATTGAGCGTCCTTGTGGCGTTGAGCACCATCCGCGCGGCGAGGGAACATGGGGAGTTGGGTACTTCGTGGCAGAGGTGGCGCATATTGTCCAACCAGGACGCAGATGGTCCGGTCCCGATGTTCCCGACCCAGTAGCGCAGGGAAAGCGAATCAGCATGAGATGGGTCAGCGGCAATAGAATGGCGACCGTTCGTTTGGCCGCGTTGGTCGCGACCGTGATCGCGTTGTTGCTTGCCACTCTCGGCGTACGGATGCGTACGGCCGCACGGACAGGCCCGGCGCCTGAGCCCCCGGACGTGGCCGCGGTCAGACAGGAACTGCTCCTGGCGCAGTATCGCGACGACCGCAGCAGCGCGGACATGCTCAGGCGCTACGCGGAAAGGACCGGTGTCTCCCTCGACACGGTCGGCACCGTGCTCGGCGGCATCGCGGAGCAGACACTGCAGCGCCCGTGCAGCCAACTCGAGTGGACCCTCGCGACGGAAGCCATCTACGCGTTGGGGATGCTGCGGCTCCCTGGTGGTCTCCCAGTGTTGAAGAAGATCACCGCCCAGCAGTACGGCGGCGCGCCCCGCAACGCCGCCATTCGCGCCATCGTGATGATTGGCGGGCCAGGACTGCTCGACTTCGCGCGGGAGATGGCCGCGAAACGCGGGTCCTTCGATGTCGACGAAGACATGGCCTTGTATGACACTCTGGCGTTCTATGTCGGCGTGGACCCGTTTGTGCCGGACAACCCACAGACCGTGATCCCGGACGCCGAGGGACAGGCACGGCGTGCGGAGGTCTTGGCGTTCCTCCAGACGGCCGTCGTGAACGAACGCAGCGACGACAACCGCGTGTAGCTCGACAAGTTGCTGGTCCGTGCCTGCGAGCCATACCGCACCAGCCCGGAACGGGAGTGCGTCCTGCTGAAGCTCGAGAAGTCCGAATGCGCCACGTACAGCCACTACGCCACCGAGGCGTTGCAGGCGCTCAAGGCGGCGCTGCCCGGCGTGACAGCCGACGTGGTAGCCAAGCCCGCCCAGCAGTCGATTGAGCCAAGTGCGAAGTCCGTCGCGCGACGCCGGCTCTCGGACCAGGACAAGGACAATCTGCACACGGTCGACGGCTACCTAGGGTCGAGCGGGGTCGTACTTGTGGAAGCCACTGGCAGTCAATTAGCTGTATTATAAGAGCTATGATATAATAGCCCTAACGGCGATTGTGGTGGCCCTGTTTGTGCGGTAAGGGTTCCTCCCGGTTTCACGGCCAGGCGGTCGCGGCGGCGTGATTACCCCGCATGGCAGGGGTGTGGGGTTGGGGATATCCGGAAAAAGGTTCGTCACCATGTCAAGTTTCGTTCACAGAATCCTCTTGATCGCCATTCTCGCGGCCTGGTGCGTGGGCCGTGCGGCCGAGCGCGGCGGGAAAGCCGTCGAAGCCGGCGGCGAGGTGCCGCAGCCGGAGTTCGGCGCCGCCGCGGCCGGGACGGTGGTGGACCGGACCACGGCGGGCAAGGCCGGCATTCCGTACCACGTCTACTTCCCGACGTCGTACACCGGCAAGAACGATCTTCCGCTGCTCGTTGCGTTCAGTCCGGGCGGCGACGGCATGGGCATGCTGAACGCGCTGAAGGGCTCCGCGGAGAAGGTCCAGTGGATCCTGGTCGGCTGCGACCGGCTGAGCAACGACACGGAGAGCACGCGCGAGGATTTGGCAATGGAGAAGGAGGTCATGGACGAGGTCCTGGCCAAGGTCCCACACGACGTGCAGCGGCTGTACCTGGCCGGGTTCTCCGGCGGCGCCATGCGCGCGTAC
>MHBL01000282.1 GCA_001803235.1 Lentisphaerae bacterium RIFOXYA12_64_32 | reverse complement strand
ATCGTCACTGCCGCCGCCCATTCCTGGCTCGGTCGTCTTGTCGGGGCCAACAATTATTATGTTTCCATCCACGTTTTCGGGGAACGGCCGGGGTTGGAAGGCGCGACCTGCGAGTTCCGGGTCGTCTGCGACGCGGAACGGTCGATCGTGCCTTTCGCCGTCACAGGGTTTCACCTCACGGTACACCATAGTTGCGTGGGGCTGGAAATGCAAGACTCGTTCGCGTGTGGTTGGCAATCTTCTATTATTATTTATTATGTTGTCGCGCGCGAGTGCGTTTGGGTCCACGGGGTCGGGGTTGGTGCGGGTTGCATAGGGCTTGGAAAAGTGTCGCCTGGGCTTGACTTGACGGCTAATAGATAGTAGTCTCTTATTATGTTATACGGAAAGAGACATAGGCCGGGTCGTCATTATGTCGAGGAGGGACTGGACATGGGTGGTACGAGCGCAGTGGCCGGCGGGTGGGTGGATCTAGATGGGTTCGAGGCGTACGTACGGGAGAATCGTTTGGCGCGCGAGTTGCACGTTCCGTACATCCGGCGGTGGGTGGCGCGGTTTGTGAGGGAGCACGGGGAAGTGTGGCTGCCGGACGCGCTGGGGCGGAAGTACCCGAACGCGGCGCGCGAGTGGGGCTGGCAGTACGTGTTCCCGGCGACGCGGTTGAGCGTGGACCCGCGGTCCGGCAAGGTCCGGCGTCATCATGTGGACGAGAGTTCGTTGCAGAAGGCGATGCATGTGGCATTGCGCGAGGCTGGCGTGGTGCGGCCGGCGAGCGTGCACACGCTGAGGCACTCGTTTGCCACCCACTTGCTGCAGAGCGGGGTGAACATTCGCGAGATTCAGGAGTTACTGGGGCACGAGTCGGTCGAGACGACGATGATCTATACGCACGTCATGGCGCACGGGCCGCGCACGGCGACCAGTCCACTGGATGCGAACCGGCGCGGCAAGGCGGCGGCTTCACATGGGCAGGTGCGGTGAGGCCGGCACCCGGCACCCGGCCTGCCCTGGCCTTCGATGGCCCCCCTCACAAGCCCAGGTCGGCGAATGTGCGCAGTATCCAGCAGCGGCCGCCGGTCCACGAGTAGGGCGCTTTCTCGATCTCGTTGCGCCGCACCGCGGCGCCCCGGCCGTCACCGAAGAAAACGTTGCCCGCGCTGGAGTGACGGCCGAAAATGCAGCCGTGGTTATTGGGGACGCCACCCGGAATGTAGTAGTTGAGGGACCAGAACTGATAGTATGGCACGGCGGTGGACGGGAAGTACGTCGTGTGGGAACTGTCCGCCACCAATGGATAGCAGTCCGGGTTCGGCAGGCTCTTGGCCAGCACCGCAAACGTGTCCCGGTACGGACTCGCGTACGTGTACCACTCGGCCACTGGCTTGGGGGGCCCGGCCGGGCACCAGCGCACGTCGCCGGCAGCCGCCAGGTAGCCGCCGTCGACCAGGTAGCGGTCCCAGCGCGTGTAGGGCGGTGTGGTGCTCGGGTTCGCATTCGCCGGCATCACCCCGTCGTAGTCCCCCACGTACAACATGAACCCGACCCCACACTGCCTCACGTTGCTCAGGCACACCGCCTGCTTGGCCTTGTCGTTGGCCTGCCGCAGCGACGGCAGAAGCATGCTCGCCAGAATGCTGATGATCGCAATGACGACGAGCAACTCGATCAGCGTGAACGAGGGGGATACCACTCTCCGCACCATGGCAACATGCCTCCCATTTTCGGGTACAGCCTCCAGGCCGTAACCCTGTAGCTTTCGGAAGCCAACCCCGTCGTTTCCTTTTCGACGGGCCGACTTCAGCCTGCCAGACCGCCGACGCCGACGCACTCACCGACACGCGACCCTCCCGACGCTCCGGGGACGCCGTGACTCGGTGACGCAGTGACGCAATGGTTCGGGGCCACGATGCCAGCCGACCTGACCGTCACGGCGCACGCGCGGTCCAGGCGGCCTTCCACGCCTCGACCTTCTCGACGCCGCCCTGGTCGCCGCAGAGCCGGAACCGGATCACGCCCGGACTCTTCGCGGAGTCAAGCGTGAACAGCTCGTAGTTGAACGTGTCGTTGTCCATGAACGTCGCCTTCTTCAGCGCCGGAATGTCGAAGAAAACGGCCAGCACGTGCCCGGTCAGGCCGTCCGCGACCGCCGCCCAGTTCTCTCCTAACTGCGCGGGCTCGGCCACGATCTGCGGGCCGCCGCGTTTCCGCTCCTTCACGCCGTCCTTCAGCGGCACCCACATGTTGTTCTGCTTGAAGATGCCTTCGCGCCCGATCTTGGACATCAGGTAGAACGTGCAACCGCGCTCGGGAATCGGCTCGCTCAGCGCGGCGTCGTAGACAATGTCGAGCCATTTCTCGCCACGCTTCAGCCACACCGTCATGCTCACCGGCTTGCCGCCGGGCGACGCGGATGCGAACTTCGCACCCACCCGGTCGGCTTCGTTCACGCGGTCTGTGCAGGTCCAGGCGCCGCCCGGCCACGAGTACCAGACCAGGCCGAACGGGTAGTCGTCCGGGCTCAGCAGTTCCTGGCCGGTCGCGCGCACCGTCAGGTTGTGCAGCACCGCGCCGCGGTCCGCGTAGAACCGCGCGATGAGGAACTCGTTCTCGAGACAGACGAAATTCAACAACTCACCGTCCTGCGTCCGGTTCGAGGCTCGGGCGTGACGCTTCTCGTCGTACGCCACGACACCTTTCACGAAGCGCACGGGGAACGCCTGCGCAACGGTGATCCGCGCCTGGCCGGCCGCCACCTCGCCCTGCAGCCGGATCTCGCCGGTCTCCACCGCGTTCGAGTCAGCCGGCGGCGTCACGGCGAAGCTGAACGTGTGCGCCTTCTCGCCGGTTGCCGTCCACTCCTGGCGCGGTTGCGCCGCTGCGAACTTCGCACAGCCTGCCAGTTCCGCCGTCAACTTCGCAGTGATGCCGTCGACCGGCAGGGTCACCGTCAACTCCGCGGTCATCGGCTTCGTCCCGTCGGTCCAGAACGAGGCGACGTCGTCGGGCCGCAGGCTGGTCTCGACCGGCTTGCGCACCCGCAGTTCCACGCTCGCGGACTTGACCTCGCTGCCGTCCGCCAGGTGCTGGACAGCGCGGAAACAGTAGTAGCCGGGCGTCGCGTCCGCCGGTACGGCCACGACGAAGTCATTCGTCATGACGGCGCCGCCCGCCGCGTCAGTCTGCCACGCCGCGGGCGCAACCCCGAGCGTGTCCTGGTCCTCCAGACTCACATTGACGGGGAACTTCGCCGCAGAACCGTTGATCACCCGCGCCGTAGCACGGACCGTCTCGCCCGGCAAGACCGCTGCCTTGTCCAGCGCCAGACCGACGAGCGGGCGATACTCCGGTGCCAGCACGACAACGTCCCAGTTCTCCAGATTCGTCAGCGTGAACTCCGCTGTCCGCGTATCACCCGCCGTGCTGACACTCACGGGCAGTTCCTCGGGCAACGCGGAGACGCCATGGCCTTGCCGTTTCGTGTTCGGCATGCGATAGGCACGGAACCGTTCCGGCATGTCCGGCGGCAGCGTGACTCGCATCTTCCCCTCCGAAAGAACGACGTGGTAGTCCGCCGGCCACTTGCCCTCCCCCGTCTTCTCGATGTCCCAGTCCCACACCTGCCGCTTCGCGCCCGGCTTGACGGCGCGGTTCGCGACGGTCACGAACACCGTCCCGGCTGACGTGAACGCACGCGTGTAGACGCACGCCGGTTGCTCGCGCCCCGTCACGGTCACCGACGGTGCGACGCCGCGCGCGGCCAGAAAATCCTTGACCACCTCCGCCAATCGGAGTTGGTTCTGCCGGTTCTGCAGTGCCTCGGCGTCCTCCTTCTCCAGATCGCCCTTCTTGCGGTCGGCGCCGTACGCCTGTTCCATCACCGTACTCTTGTCCTCCGCCGCAGCGATGCCGGCCTCGAACGTCTCAGTCCAGCTCTTCAGATACGGGTTGCCGACGTCCCAGCCGAGCAGCAGGGTCCGACCGCCGTCGGTCACCACCGCGGCTGGCCGCTTCTCCGCCTGCCCGTCCTTGGCCGGGACCCACGCCACCGTCTGGTCGCCGGGTTCAGCCGTGACCGGCGTCACGCTCCCGCGCGGCCCGAGCGACAGGGGTTGCTCGCCCAGCACAATGGACGGGCACGGCTCCGCCGCCGCGAACCGTTTCAGGAGCGGGAACCTGTCCGACGTCATCGGTTCATTCACCTCGTTCCGATCAAAGGCCCCGGGCATGGCGATCAGCACCCCGCCGTTCTGCTGGAAGGCGCGGATCTCGGCGAGCATGTCGTCTGAGGCCAGCGCGGCGGACGGGCCGACCACGAGCGCCTTGAACTGCGACAGCGGTTTGGCATTGTGCTCCGAGATGATCCGGAAGTCCAGGTTCAAGTCCGTCAACAGCGCGAACATGCCGGCGACACTGCTGGCGCCACCGTAGGTCGGGTTGATCACGAACGTCGCGTCCGTGACCAGGAACCCGACCGTCGGCGGATACCGCTTCGAGAGCAAGTACGTATCGCCGAGAACATACGGCAACTGGATGATGCTCTTCGCCGTCGTGTAGCCCGGTTCGCGGCGGCGGTAGCCATCGTCGCTGTCCGCCGCGCCGCGGTAGTGCGCCGCACCCACGCTGCCGCCCGGGCACACGTACGAAAGCCCGGTCCGGCTCGAGTCGAACATGTGCATGAAGTGGATGAATGACGCCGAAAAGCCCGGCGGCATGCACAGTGCCTGCCCCGGCTTGCCCGACCACTCGGCAATGTCGCGGACGAGCAGAAAGTTGTACCCCATCGAGTAGCCGATGCCGTGCCGCATCAGGATGTCGATGCACTTCGGCGCTTCCCACCAGTTGCTGGGATTCGGATCCGAGCCCCAGAAGTCCATCGAGTTAATGACCAGGTGATGCGGGGCCTGCGCACGGATCGTGTCGGCCGCGAACTTCATGAAATCGAAATAGGTCCACTGCCGATACCGCTGCCAATCGGCCCAGCGCCGGCCCGGCTCAGACTTCGCCGGCGGCGCGATCTCGTCCTTTGTGGCAAACGTGGTTTTCCACGCCGCGTTCAGCTTCTCGACGCTCCCGTACTGCTCGATCATCTTCGTCCGGAACAGTTCGACGGAAACCGGCTCGTACCCGCCCCAGCCCGGGAAAGAGAATTCATCGTTCAGGTAGTACCCCAGCACGTACGGCTTGTCTTCCACGTGCGCGGCCACCGCGCCAAGCGCCTTGCCCAGTGCCTCGCGATACCCCGGGTGCACAAAGCTCGGGTAGTCGCGCTGCACCGATTTACCATTAGCGTCCAGCATCCGCGCGTCCTGGTGGTCACGCATGTAGGTTGCGGCGAACCCGCCGACGATAGAAGGATCGAGGACCACGTACAGCCCGCGTTTCGCCACTGCCTCCATCGCCCCGTCCAGAGCAGTAAAGTCACCCTTCTCCACCATCTGCAGCATTGCCGACGGCAGATGATGCGCCGTCCCGCCCATGCGTGCCCAGTAGCGGTAGAAGTCATCATCCGTCGGCGCGCTCCAGGTGAAATCCAGGTTCAGCATGAACGGCTTGCCGTTCGCCAGAATCACCCCGTCGCGCGTCGAGAATAGGGTGGGCGGCCCCGTGAGTACAGCATTGTCGCGCCCAGCCTGCCAACTCTCCTGTGCGACCGCCGCACCGCGTACAGCCATGAGCATCGCCAGCAGTGCCACAGCGCTCAGCCCAAGTCCTGCATTCTTCGGTTTCATGCTCGTCCCACCTTTCTCCCTTCCGGATGTCTTCCACGCACGGATCGCGCGCCGGTGAACGTCAGACGGGGAGAGCGACAGAATGCGTGCCTGTTGCCCCGGCGAGGTCCCCGTCCGTCTGCGACCCATGCGCGCGTGCCAAGCGCCCCACGAGTGCTACCATCAAGCTATGGTGCGACTGGACATAAACCAAGCACCATGGAAGGTCATTTTCCAAGGTGTACTAGACAATTCCTACGGTACGCAGCCGGAGATACGCCAACCAACCGGTAGAACGCCCGAGCGAAACTCCGATACTGGCTGAACCCGACCTGCGCCGCAATGGACTCGATCCGCCAGCCCGGCGCCTCTCTCAGCATTTGCCGCGCCGCGCTGATTCTGTACTGGATCAGGTACTGCCCCGGACTCACGCCGCTCGCAGCCCTGAACACCGTCGACAGATAACCCTGCGAGTATCCGAACTGCTTGGCGATCTGGGTCACATTGCACCGTGGGTCGTGGTACTGCGACTCCATGTACTGGCGCAGCTGAAGGAACAGCGGCCGTTCCTCGTGCGACTGCACGGGCTGCTCTCCGGCACGTTTTGCCCACAGCAGGAACTCGATAAGCAGCGCGTGCGTCATCCGCTCCCAACCTCTCGCCCACCGCACGTTCTCTTCCAGAATCCGGTTCAAGATCATCTCGAAATGCATGACGAAGCGGTCGGACAGGGGAATCACGGACGGGAACGTCTTGTCCAGGCGCAACGCACTGATGGCATCAGCGACCCAGTCCCCCTTGAACAGGAGCTGCGCCTTCTCCATCAAGGTTGCGCTGTCCGGCTTGTGGCTGTGGACTTGGTTGGGGCGGATGCACACCAGACTGGACGGCCCGAACTCCCAGTTCCGCCCGTCCACGCGGTACACGCCTCGGCCGCGCTTGACCAGGTGAAACTCGAACTCGGGATGGTACGCCAGCGGGAATCCCCCACCGGGCTTCCCCCGCAACCATGCGACATAGACCGGGACGGACGACGAGAAGAACACAATGGGCTGTTTGGGAGGTCTTTTCATGTGCCGCGACTACCCTCCCGATCAGGCGATGCGACTGCGCCTACCATGCGAGTGTCCCCGTCCACATGGAAAGCCGCACCGGTGATGCACAGACGGCAAATGGGTCCCCTTCTGTGTGGAGGGAATATAGCACAGGACGCCGGAGAACAGCGCCTTTGGGGAGGAACCGCGGGGTAGTGCGTAAGCGGTAGAGACAGCCGCACCGGACGGTTCAGAATCCCCCCTCATCTCCTCACTCTCAGAATAGGCCCTCGAGCCGTGGAGCGGCGTGTCGCGGCGTAGCGGCGGCGCGAAACGTGGCATCGCGAACCGCCAATCTGCGACTGAAGCACAGTACCGCGGCGGGGACTGCTCCAAGCACTGGACATCGAAGGCGCTGCGGTTTTCGTGGGTCGAGAGTCTCTGACATGTTCGTCTCGCTTGTGTCTCAT
>MHBL01000281.1 GCA_001803235.1 Lentisphaerae bacterium RIFOXYA12_64_32 | reverse complement strand
AAGTCCCTCCACGGCCGCCGCAAAGTCTCGGGCACTCCCCGAAAAGACGAAGCCGGTTGGTCCCTCTTCGCCAGGTGACACCCCCTCCGTTGGCTCCGCGGGTGACACCCCCTCGCCGGGTGCTGCGCTCCCGTCACTCCCCCGGAAGGGGGGAGGCGAAACGGGTGACCGACAAGGCGGTTCTGGCTTGGGGGAGCTGCCCAGCGTGAGGTTGGTGACAGCGCCCCCGGGGGTGACGATCACGGGGCCGGGGGGGAAGCTCGGGGTCAGCCCGATGGACGTGGAGGTCCCTGCGGCCGGTGTGTTGGTGGTGACCT
>MHBL01000280.1 GCA_001803235.1 Lentisphaerae bacterium RIFOXYA12_64_32 | reverse complement strand
GGGGACACGCCGGGGGTACTCACCGCACGCGACGGTCACGGATCTTGAAACAGCCCTGGACGGCTGCAGGGCGGGATTGCTTTCTCCGCCTGTCAGGTGTAGTGTAGATGTAGGATAATTCGAAACGAATATAGCAACACGAGGATCCCCCCCGCCATGAAGTTCGTTGCGTCACGCGAACTGCGCCTGAGGCCAGCTGGCGTCTGGGAGGATGTCCGGACGTTTGGCGAGGTCGTCATCACCAGCAATGGGCAGCCGGTGGCGGTCATGGCGCCGGTCACGGGCGAGACCTTCGAAGCCACCGTGCGGGCGTTGCGGCGGGCGCGGGCCGAGGCGACGCTGCGGAGCATCCAGGACGATGCCCGCCGGCGCGGGGTCAGCTTCTCCGCCGGGCAGATCGACGCGGTCATCCGCAAGACGCGAAAGGCCCGCCGCTGGTGACCATCGTCCTCGACACGAATGTCCTGGTTTCATCCTTCCTGTCGCCGCACGGCCCACCGGCCGATACGGTGCGAATCGCACTGGCCGGTGTCGTGGAACTGGTCGTCGATGCGCGGATCCTGGCGGAGTATCGCGACGTCCTGACTCGCCCGGAGTTCGACTTCCCACCCGACAAGGTCGAGGCGTTCCTCCACGACTTCGAGGCCTTGGCCGAGATGGTGACGCCAACGCCGTGCGGCGTCTCGCTCCCGGACGAGGACGACCTGCCGTTCCTGGAGTGTGCAATAGCGGGTCAGGCGGATTACCTGGTCACAGGCAATCCCCGGCACTTCCCGGCACCCGCTCGGGAGTTCGTCACGGTGCTGTCCCCGCGGGAGTTCATGGCGCTCTTCCGGCCGCCGGGGCGGTCCCCCAAAGCCGTCGGATAAGCAGGTGCGGAGCGGCAGAGACGCAAGTGCTTCACGCCGCGACGTATGTCGCCCTGCGCGAACGCGATGGCGTCCGCAAGCCCTGCCCTGATTTCACCAAACGCCCGGCTCACTACACACCTCACCACTCTTCACGCCTTCCGCGCCTGGCCGCGGCGCGCGGCAGGGCGGGCTGACGCTTGCGGACTCCGCACGGGCCGGCGCGGGCCGTACTTGGGGCCGTCGCAGACCGGGCCTTGCGGCAGGCGCTGCCACGCGGGCTTGATGGTCCAGGTCTGGAGCCGCGCGTGCTCGGCCATGCGGTCGCAGGAGAAATCCAAGGGCATGCCCCAGTGCTCGCCGATGTAGCGCTGGATCCAGCGGTCAAACTCCCAGGCGATTTCCGGATAGCGCGGCGACTCGATCACCTGCAGCCGCGCGTACTCCTCGCGCCGCGCCGCGGCCTGGTAGGCGCGCGCCGCCAGCAGCGCGAACTGCGAGATCCCGACGCGCGCCCCGCCCGCCGCGAGGTTCGCCGGCAGCGCCCCGTCCTTCTTCACCCCCTCGACCATCTGCCGGCAGAGCCCGGTCAGTTCGTCGCCGGTGACCAGGTCTTTCTCGACCGCCAGCACCGGGCGCTCCTTGGGCCCGAGCACGTTGCGGCGCCGGACGGCCTCGGGCAGACCGCCGTCGTCGCGCAGGTGCAGCAGCGACTCGGCCAGGCCGCAGGCCAGTTCGGCCGGCGAGAAGGTCGAGTGCAGCAGCGGCACTTCCTTCTGCGCCATCTCGATGGCGTAGTGCGTCAGCACGTCGCGGGTGATATCCGTCGCCTGCGCGCCGAACAGCCGCGCCGCTTCGCTGATGCCGACCACCTGCAGGTCCGGGTGCTGCTTCAGGTACTGGCACAGGCGCCGGAAGTTCGCCTGGGCGCGCGCTTCCTCCGCGCGCGGCTTCAGTCCGTACTCCCAGCCCAGGTCCTGCGTCGTGCGCGTGTTGCCGGTGGCCAGGGCGTAGTGCTCGAACCAGCCGCGCGACATGACCCGCACCGGGTGGCACGCGAACACGAACTGCCACTCCCAGTTCTCCTCGAGCCGCTTCGTGATGTGCCGATCCAAGTCCTTGAGCCGCGCCTCGAACACGTCGTCGCGGCTGTAGATGCAGTCGAACCCGGCGAACATGTGCTCGGCGAACGTGAGCGCGCCGGCGTACCACATGGGCTGGCGGCTGTCGGGGATCGAGGCGACCTGGTACGCGTACGGGAGCCCGCGCTCGCCCGCCACCGCCAGGTGCTGCGGCCCGAAGTAGCAGTTGTGCCGCGAGAACCCGACCGGCTCGCGCCGGAACGCCTCGACAAACGCCTCCGTCACCCAGTCCTCGTACTTGCGCATGGCGGCCACGCCGTCGTCCCAGCTCTTGCCCTCGAGCACTTCCGGAATGAGTGGATGCCGGTTCCCCTGCTGGTGCGAGGCCAGGTCGTGCTTCAGCATCTTGCGGAACACGTCCTTGCGCCCGCGCTCGAGCATGCTGCGCACCTTCTCGCCCATGACGAAGAACGTCCCGGTCACGCCCACGTCCGTCATGATCTCGGCCAGCCACCCGGGAATACTGTCAATCCCGCACTCGGACCGGTAGTACACATCCTCCGTGTCGAACACCAGCATCACGTACATGGTCGGTCTCCTCGGTCTGCCGTTCTCTCGTGCCCGTGCCCGTGCACTTGAGGTCAATCGTCCACATCCCTCTTGCCCTTGCTCTGTGGCGACGGCGACTGTTCTTTCGCGGTTGCGACCCGTGTGTCGCAAGGCCCCGCCGCACCCCATCGTGGCGGGGTGACCGTGCAACGTCGGCCTCAATCCCTTGCCACCCACAGGTATAGCATGGCCCGGGGCGGGATGCAAGGTGCGGGACGGACGCGCGATTTGGAGTGCGGGGGCAGAGTTCTGCTGTACAGCAGGACGGCGACCCCGCTTTGGCTCGGCGCGGAGCGCCCCGCCGCCCACGGCAACAACCGCCGGCCGACATCACGACGCCAGACACGCAGGCCACGCGCCGCCCGGCTCCGCCGGAAGCCAAAGCGGCGTCGCCGTCCCGCCTGCCGGGCAGGACTCTGCCGCCGCAACAGGTTGTTGCCGACGGCCACGATTCACCGCGACACCAACGCGCCGGGTCGATATCATCGATATCGTCGGGCTCATCGATATCATCGTTGCCCCTCCGCCGTTCGCCCGGGACCGACTACTCCCACTTCTCGACGTCAAGCCCCGGCACGCGCTCGAATTCCCGGAGATTGCCGGTTGCGAGCCGCAGTCCGTGGGCCAGACAGGTGGCGGCCAGCCACGCGTCGTGCGGGCCGATCATCTCGCCACGCGATGCCAGGTCGGCCCAGAGCTGGGCGTGGGAGCGTGCCACGGCCACGTCGATCTCGAGCACGGGAATCGCAGCCAGGATCCCCTCCACAAAGGCGAGCCGTCTGGCCCTGATCGCCGGGGTTGTGGCACGGTGCACACCGTGCAGCAACTCGCTTGCCGAGACCACGGAGAGGAAACAGTCTTCGTTCGGCCGCGCCTGAACGTGCGCGGACAGATCGGTCCCGGCGCGTTCCGCATCGATGAACACGCTGCTGTCGATCAGGATGCCCATGGGTCCCTCAGTCCGCGGGCGTCGATGGCGCGGCGGGCAGTCTCGACGTCCGCCGCAAATGCCGCCGCATCCGTCTTCGAGAGACGTGGCAGCGAGCGCAGGATGCCGGGCAGGTCGCCCAGCCGCCGGCCGCTTGGCAGCGGCCGCAGTTCGGCAACGGGCTTCTTGCCCTTGCACAGCACGAACGACTCGTGCCGGTACACGACCCGGCTGACATAGTCGGAGAAATGCCGCACGGCATCCGTGACAGTGATGGTATTGGCGGCCATGTTGCCTCTATATGTGATAATCATACAATACGATTATCGGAGACAAAAGTCAAATGCGCGGATCGCCGTGCCCGCATTGTGTCGGCCTCAGGGCGGGATGCAAGGTGCGGGCGGGGTGAGCGGCTCTGGCGTCGGTTGCAGAGGGCGCCCGCGGATCATCGGTACTTCTCGATCCGCTCGTGCCAGTAGCCGGGCTTGCGCTTGGCGTGTGCCACGGCGACAACCAGGATGAATTCCGGCTCGATCGAGAAGATGACCGAATACGGGAACGTGGGGAGGAGACAACGCCTGAACGGAGCGTGCAGTACCCGGAAACGGAACGGCATCTCGCAGATGTGGTCGACCGCCGACTCGACAGTGAGGCGGAAGCGACGTCCCAATCCCTCCTGGCATTCCTCGTAGTACTCGACAGCGGCGAGGAACTCGGCACGCGCCTCAGGATCGAACTCGGCCGCGCTCATTTCAGCAGCCGATCCGCGGCCGCGAAGACCTGGGAGGCCGGAATCGGCCGGCGCTTGCCCGTCTTGTACTCCCGGTAGCGCCGTTCCGCCTCGGCAACCCAGGCGGCGTCGACATCGCTCAGGGCCTCGTCGCCGAGCGAACCCAGCAGACGGTCGGCAAGAAAGGCGCGCTCCTGCTGCGGCAGGCGGAGTGCGTCATGCTCCAATTTCGTAAGCAATGCCGACATGGTGCTCCTCCGGTAGAGACTTGCATCGCTACTACGGATACCGCAAACCCCTGCCATTTTCAAGTGCATCGAGCCAGCGCGGGATGCAAGGTGCGGGCCGGGCGCTGAGCGCCCAGCCGCCACGCCCGTACCGGGGGCGGCCCTCCGCCCACTTCGCGCTCCACCGCGACCGGACCCAACGGCCCCAACCGACCCATCGGACAGAGCCCCGTCCTCCGCCGGCGTCCCGTCCAGATCCGCCAGATCCTGACTTCCGTGTGCCACTGGCCTTGGCATCCCTGTCGCTCAGATTCCGCGGCTTCTTGGTGCGTGTGACCGGCCGTCCCCGTCGAGTCCGGTCGGCATCATCGATATCATCGGGATCATCGATATCATCGTTGCCCCGCCGCCTTCCACCTGACACCCGAAACCTGAACACTGAAACCTCGCCCCACTCCTCCACCCGCCTTCTTCCCTCAGCTTTCATCCCTCATCCCTCTGCTTCCGCCTCCGCCCGGCCGCGGTAGCGGCAGAGCAGTGCGAACCCGGGCAGGAACAGGGCCCAGCCCAGGGCCAGCGCGCCGCCCAGGCCGAGGTGCGGCTGCGCCAGGCGGCACGCGACCAGCATGGGAATCATGGTGATCATCCAGGCCGGGATGGGCCGCGCCCAGGTCCAGAGGCTGTGCCGCGCTTCGTAGGCGGCGACGACACCGACCATGGGGAAGAAGGCCATGAACCCCTGCAACCAGTGCTTCATGGCCAGCACGGCGCAAATCACACCGGCGACGAGCACGAACTTGAGCGGCAGCGGCAGCGGGCTGCGGTGCCCGCGTTCCTCGCGATGCGGCAGGTACCGGTGCAGCAACGCGCCGAGGATGCCGGCGGCTGCCAACGCAATCCAGAACGGTGCTTCACCCGGCGGCACCAGCCGCACGACGGTCCCGGCGATGAGGCAGTACCCAAGCGCCGCAAGCACGATGGCTGGCACGATCGGCAGGCGCCCGTTCACGTGCAACCAGCGCACCGCGTGGGCGAACAACAGCACCATGGGCAGGCCGAGCGCATGGTCTGTGCCGATCGGCTTGCCCAGCGCCAGCACCGCCAGACTGAACGGCACCGGCAGGACGTAGAGCACGCCTTTCCAGCGCGGGTCGTGCACATAGGCAATGACGGTGGCCTGCACCGCCACCGCAAAGATCAGAGTGATGTCCCATACGCCCATGCGTGACCTGCGAACGCTTCAGCATCAGCGAGCCGAGCAACGAGCGTTCCCGGCTCAGGAGCTAGGGTACTTGCATTGCCCCGCTCCGAGGTGGGGGCCTCCCGACTCTTCCAGTAGTCGGGGTCACGATGCAGGTGCATGACGGCCATGATCAGGATCATATCGGGACGTTCCCTGAAGAGCACCCCAAACGGAAACGTCTTGGTCAGACATCGCCGCACATCGAGTTCGACGACCGGGAAGAGACGAGGGTTAAGAAGGATGCGGTTGGCGGCATCCTGTACGGAGGCAAGGAAACGCCTGCCGAGGTTAGGCTGCTGGGCCTCGTAGTACGCCGCGGCATCAAGCATCTCGGAATCCGCGTCAGGATGGAACTTGACAGCTCTCATCTGAGCGACGCGTAGGCCTTGGCGAAGACGGCGTCAGCATCCTGCAGGCGCACCGCACCACGGTCGACCTCGGCACACCGCCGCCGGACCTCTTTTCGCCACTTGGCCGATAGCTTTGGGGGCTCGACCATGTCAAGGCTCTCAATCAACTTCTCGGCCACAAACGCGCGCAGTGCGGGGGGCAGTTCCATCGCTTCAGCGACAACCTTTTCCGCTGTGGTGCTCATGCTTTCACTATACCCCGTGTGAACGCGCACATCAATGCCCGTCCCCCTTCCTGCCAGCCGTATTGCCCAGAGCAACACGAAGCCAGCCCCAAGCCAGCCCGCGAGGACGCGGGCGCTCCAGGGGGCCGCCGTTCTGACACCGATGCGACGCCGGTCAACCCTCCGTGCTCTGCACTTGCTTCACACCGGATACACCAGCGCCAGCGAGCTGCGGCGCGGCAGGCGTTCGGGCAGCGGCCCGGCGGGCTTGCCGGTCCAGAAGTCGCGCGGTGCGCCGGTCAGGCCGTACTGCGCCGGGTCGAACACCAGCCGCGCCGGCTTGTCGCTCCAGTTGAACAGCCCGACCAGCACGTCCTTGTCGCCGCGGCCGATCCAGACGCGCGGCAGGTCCTGCTCGGTGGTGAACAGATCGACCGGCACGGCGGCGGCCGGGCGCGGCACGAGCACGCGCCGCAGCATGTCCACTCCGTTCGGTTTCAGTCGCTTCAGTACGTCGCCGGTGAACACGTCGCCCCCGCTCAGATGCACCAGCAGTGCGTAGGTGCGCGCCTCCATTTCGTTGAATACGCGACCGCTCACCCAGCCGGGCTCGAGCCCGGTCGGACTGACGACCTGGCGCTTCGCGATCGGGTCCCGCGCCGTGTCCGGGCCGCGCACCACGAGGAAGTCCGGGTCGCAGTTCCACAGGTTGCCCTGCATCCACCAGCGCGCCGAGAGCGGCCCAGCATTGCGCACGATATGTCCCCAGAAGATGTGGATGTCGCCCGTCGTGCGCACCGCATCGACCAGGCCGACGACCGACTCGTACGGCGAGCCGCAGCTCAGCAGGTACGCGTCGGGTCCGATCGCGTCGCGGATCGCCTGGAAGGCGCGCCGGATCAGGCCGTTTCGGCCCACGTGCGGGTCGTGGAACCGCACCGCGTTCAGGATGCAGTGGCTGAAGTCGACCTTGAAGTAGCCGAACCCCGCCTTCTTCAATCGCGCGAAGATGCTCTTCAGGTGCGCAATGACCTCGGGTCGGGTCACGTCCAGGTACGCCATGGGTCCGTACGAGTACGGGTCGGACTGCAACTGCCCGTCGGCGCGCGCCGCAAACCAGTCCGGATGCTCGAGGAACAGCGGGTTGTACGTGTTGACCAGCAGCGGCGCGGTCCAGACGCCGGGCATGCACCCCGCCTTGCGCACGTGCCGGCAGAAGTCGGCCAGGCCCTCGGAGAACTTGGCGTTTGCGTCCCAGGCGCCCCACTGCTGCTCCCAGCCCTCGTCGATGCACACGACCTGGAACGGCTTGCCGAACAGCTTCTTTCCGGCGGCCAGGTTTTCGTCCATGTCGTCGCGCGTCACGGCGCCGGCGTAGTAGTCCCAACTGTTCCAGCCGATCATGGGCCGGCGCAACTTGTCGTTGCCCAACGCCGTCTTCCACAGCGCACCGTACTTGAGCATCAGGTCGGTGCCTTGCGTGCCCGCCAGCGCGAGCAGCGGTGCGGTTTCCAGCGCCTTGCCCGGTTCGACCAGGCACTCGAACACGAACTTGGCCTCGACGCCGAACGTGCCCTCGAAGTGCGGGTGCGAGTGCAGCGTTGTGAACTCGGAGAACGCCTCGCCGACCGGCGGCAGCACGCCGAGCAGCAGTGCGCCGCCCGCGTCCGCCTGGTAGACGGAAAGCATGCTGTTGCGCGGCACGAAGTCCAGGCACGGCACCTTGCGCCCAACCGGCTTCGCGCCCGAGTCGAGACTGCGAAAACTGCCGCCGAACACCAACTCGCGGAAGTCCGCGGTGTTCAGCGCGTTCCCGAACGCCGCCGGCCCCCACTCGACCCGCACCGTGTTCAGCCGCCGCGCTGCGGAGTCCGCATTCGCGATCGCGAACTGGAATGCGCCCTTCGCCGTCTGGCGTACGGTGAGCCGCCAGGCGCCGCAGCGCGTCGCGAACCCGGCCTTGGCGCTGCCGGTCCAGCGCCCGGCGGCCGCTTCGTCGTTGATCAGGATCCGGCCTAACGCCGGCTGCGCCCACGGCGTCTCGAGAACCAGGGAGCCATTGCGGAATGAGAGATTGTTCTTCATGGGTATTGTCTCCTGTTGCGAATTCCGCAAACGTACGGCCGCAGGTGGCGAAGTCAATTGGGGCGAGCGGCCTCAGCCTGCGGGCAAGGGACTGCCCGCGCCACGGTTTGAGACCGGCAATGCCAGTCGACTCCACTCGACTGCAGTCGACCGCGACCGACCGCAATCGACGGCGATCGGAGCCGGCCAACCCTTGACCCTCGCCGACCCGGCATTAAGTTGGGCGGCTCACCCAGGGGGGCGTCCGGTCTCAGGTGTCTCCAGCGGTTCCGACGGCGTTCCCCATTTGTGGAAAGGAGCAGCATGGTGCGCATGAGTTTCCGTGCATTTCTCGTCGTCGTGGCGGTCGTTCTGAATTCGGGCCGGCCTGTCCTGGCGCAGGACGCCATTGCGGTGCCGGAACTGCAGAAGCTGCAGGGGCAGTACGGTGCACAACTCGCGCAGATCGAGGCGGACGCCAAGGCCCGGACGGATCGGCTCAACCAGCAGTACATCCAGTTGCTCGACACCCTGGCCGAACGTCTGACCCGCGACGGCAATGCCGCCGGGGCCGAGGCGGTTCGCGACGAGAAGGCCCGGATCGCCGGGGGGCCCGACACCCCGGACGCAGAGCGCGCCGCCAAACCGGCCAAGGCCGCCGCGCCCCGCGAGGCCGAGCGCGATGCCGGTGCTGAACCCGCGCCCGCCGAGGCGACGCTCGAGTCGCTGCCCGAGGAGGACCGGCAGACCATCAAGTGCCTGCGGTTCTCCGATCCGGAACCGGCCCCGATGGACAGCCGCGAACTGCTCTACATCAAGGGCAAGATCGATGTGGTCAACACCAGCCCGAAGAACACGATCACGGACAAGATGGAAATCGAGATGCGCCTGCTCTGCCGGAACAAGGACAAGGAGTGGGCGGTCATCCGCTGCGTGACCGGGTTCGATATTGTCGAGAAAGGGCGGCACACCGCCACGGTGCGGTTCCGCCAGCACAACGACCTGCTCGGAAAACTGAACGTCGACAAGATGGAGAAGCTGCAGGACGCGTACACCGTGATCCGCTACCTCGGCGTGGTGATCTTCGAGGAACCCGGCAAGTCGCGGGCTTCGTTCCCCAAAGAATGGTGGAAGGACGAGGACCTGGTGTACAACATCCGGTAGCCGGCGCTGCCCCGGTCGGCAGCAGGGCACGTCTAGGCAACTGTGGCTCGGCGCGTCCCGCGCCGAAGCGGGGTGCCTCGGCCGGTCCCCGGCCGAGGGTCTCGGTCCGGGACGGCCCGAGGCACTCTGCTGCGGTCCCGGAGGTCCCGCGCCACTGTCGCTATCGCGGACCGGAACGCATGGCGTGTCGACTCAGCCCCGCTTGGATTTCCCCCGCCCGGTGTTACTCTTTCCCGTGTTCAGTCACAGGATGCCGTCTCTGTCTCCAACCTACAGCCTAACAGCCTACAGCCCAAACACCTATAGAGACAAACAGGAGCGACCCACCATGGCCAAGGCACGCACGGCGAAGAACACCGGATTCCTGCCCACGGGTACGTTCTCGGTCGGCTGCAATTACTGGGCCTCGCATGCCGGCACCGCCATGTGGTCCGACTGGCGCGCCGATGTGGTCAAGCAGGACCTGCACAAGCTCAGCCGCGCCGGACTGCAGGTGCTGCGCGTGTTCCCGCTCTGGCCGGACTTCCAGCCCCTGACGCTGCTGCGCGGCGGCGGCGGCACGCCCATGGAGTACCGGTTCGGCGAAACGCCGCTGCCGGACGACGCGTTCGGCCGCGCCGGCGTCGCGGAACTCGCCATGGAGCGGTTTGCGGAGTTCGCGGACATCGCGCAGGACAACGGCCTGAAGCTCATCGTCGGCCTGGTCACCGGGTGGATGAGCGGGCGCCTGTTCGTGCCGCCCGCGCTCGAGGGCCGCAACCCCATCACCGATCCGGTGTCCATCCAGTGGCAAGTGCGGATGGTGCAATGCTTTGTGCACTGCTTCAAGAACCATCCGGCCGTTGCCGCCTGGGACCTGGGCAATGAGTGCAACTGCATGGGCTCGTCCACGCGCGAGCAGGCCTGGACCTGGACCGCGTCCATCGTCAACGCCATCCGCGCCAATGATGCGACGCGGCTGGTCGTGTCCGGCATGCACGGCATGCGCATGGGGCCGGGCGACACCTGGACCATCCAGGACCAGGCGGAACTGACCGACCTGCTGACGACGCACCCGTACCCGTACTTCACCCCGCACTGCGACCAGGACCCGATCGTGACCATGCGCCCATCGCTGCACTCCACGGCCGAGTCGTGCTACTACGGCGATATCGGGCACAAGCCGTGCCTGGTCGAGGAGATCGGCACGCTCGGGCCCATGTTCGGCAGCGAGCCGGTGGCCGCTGCCTTCATCCGCACCGCGTTGTTCTCGAGCTGGGCCCACGACCTGCGCGGGCTGCTCTGGTGGTGCGGGTTCGAGCAGCTCCACCTCGAAAACGCGCCGTACGACTGGAACACGGTCGAGCGCGAACTCGGCCTGTTCCGCCTCGACGGCACGCCCAAGCCGGTCCTCGACAGCCTCGGCGCCTTTCGCAAGTTCATCGACGGCCTGCCGTTCCCCGCCCTGCCGCCGCGCCTGACCGACGCGGTGTGCCTGCTCAGCCAGGACCAGGACCACTGGGGTGTCGCCTACAGCACGTTCCTGCTCGCCAAGCAGGCGGGGTTCGACATCCGGTTCGCCGACGCGACCGCGCCGCTGCCCGATTCGCCCCTGTACCTGCTGCCGAGCCTGCGCGGCGGTCGCATCTCGCCGCGCCGGCGCCTGCTGCCGCTGCTCGAGCGCGTCGCGAACGGCGCCACGCTCTACATCTCGCACGACGATGCGATCATCCCGGAGATCGAGCGCCTGACCGGACTGCACGTCGTCGGCCGCGAACGTCGCGTCGGTAACGCCGCACTGACGTTCAGCCTGCCGGGTGCGGAGAGCGCACTGCGCGTGGACACCAGCGCGCCGGTCCGGCTCCGGTTCGAGCGCACCCGCGCCGAGGTCCTCGGCACCGAGGCGGACGGCGAGCCGGCGTTCACCGTGGCGACGTTCGGCAAGGGCCGCGTCTTCTTCCTCGCTTGCCCGGTCGAGCGCGACCTGCTCGGCCGGCCGGGCGCGTTCCACGGCCCGGCCGCGACCGCGTTCTGGCAGGTGTACCGGTTCCTGTTCAACCAGGTCCCGACCCGGCGCGCCGTGACCAAAGACCTGCCCTGCGTCGGCGTCACCGAGCACCCGTTCGATGCACGCCGCCGCGCCGTGGTCGTGATCAACTACTCCCCCGCCGCGCAGACCGCGCAGCTCACCCTGGCCAAGGGCTGGCAGATCGACAAGTCACTGCACGGCGTCAAGCCGAGCGCAACACGCGGCGCCTTCACGCTCGCACTGCCCGCGAACAATGCCGCGGTGCTGATCATTGCGAAGTCGGCGTGAGCGGCGGGGGGGGAAGGCTGAAGGGGTCTAGGCTGAAGGTTCGGAAGGATGGATGATTGGGCGGGGCTTGCGGCCGCGCCCACGACTCCGCCGCCGGAAGGCCAGCCCGGGGCCGGAGCGCTGCCCGCCACGGCGGGTCCGCCTCTGGCGGAAAGGCGCGGTGACATACCAGCCCGGGGCAACGCCCCGGGAAACGGACGCCACGCGTGATCAAGCCCTGTAAGGGCGTGACATATGCCATGGCCCGGCGAGGCCATGAACAACGGGAGCGACAATGAGGGGGCACAGCAATGGATGAGCGGCCGGGAAGAGTCACGTTGCTTGGTTGGGTTTTGATCTTGATCGGTATCAGCGAGGTCGTCAACGCCCTCAAATCGCACCTGAAGACGCGCGAGGTGTTCGGGGCCTTGGGTAGCCTGCCCGACGGAACTCGCGGCACCTTGCTGACGTTCATACAGCCCCTGCTCACGCCGGCCGGCGAAGCCATGGTGCTGGTCGCCGTGGGAGGATGCATGATCCTCCTGGGAATCAGCGTGCTCCGACTCAGGCCCTGGGCAAGGGTTGGTGCGGAGTGCGCCGCCTGGCTCCTCCTGGCAAGCGTCATTGTCGGCGGTGGGTGGGTGTCTTGGAAGCTCGCCTGCGGTTCGGGGCAGCCATCGGGGCCGCCGTTCCGAGGGATGGCTCTGGTTCTCCTCGTTGCCGCGGCCGTGGCGACCGTGGTGCATGCCGCAGCGGCCGCAGGCCTGCTGTGGCTGGCCCGATGCAGGGTCACGCGGGAGGCGTTCGGGAAGCCCGACAGAGTGACGCATGCAGGGCCTCCTTGCGCCCTGTCAGAAAGCGACAACTGACTACCCCATGAGCATTTACGCGACACTCTGGACGCTGCAGTTCCCGCGCTTCGGGGACGAGCACCACGGCTGCGACTGGATCAAGGTCCGGGCGCAGGCGGTGCCCGGACATATCGGTACGCTCTTGCCGGGGTACGGCTACGAGAGCGGGGACCCGTACGCCGCGTTCCTCCCGCCGCCGGTCACGTCCGAGCCGGATCACAAGCTCCGGGCGGTCGTGTTCGTGGCTGAGAACACGAACAAAGGCACGGCGCGATCGCCGCAGGAGTATGTCGAGCCGCTGCTGGTGCTCACGGGCGACGAGTACGAGAAGATCTCCTTCGCCGCGCTGCGCGCGCGGATCTGTGACGCGTTGAGGGGCAAACAGCCGCGGGTGATCGGCGAAGTAGTGAAGGGCGCCGGCACCGTTCGCATCCTGTTCGAGGATGGGTCGCACGAGGACAGAAACGTGTAGCAAGCTGGCGCGCGTCCCCGTAGATAATCCGCGCCGGGCACGGGGTTGATCTGGCGCCGGGCTACCGTTACATTGTGATCAGATGCGAGGCGCCAACATGCACAACGAATTCACGGCCATTGTGGAACGCGACGGGAAGTGGTTCATCGCCCATTGCCCGGAAGTGCCGGGGGCCAACGGGCAGGGCAAGACCAAGGCCGAGTGCCTCAAGAGTCTCGGGGCGGCCATCCAACTGATTCTGGACGACCGCCGCGACGATGCGTTACGCGGCCTCCCGGCCGGCGCCAAACGCGAACTGGTGGCCATCGGATGAAGAGAGGCGAACTCCTGCGCCATCTGCGGCGGCGCGGGTGCTTTCTGAAGCGCGAAGGCGCGTCGCACTCTCTCTGGGCCAGCCCCAACACCGGTCGAATCGAGGCCGTACCCCGCCACACAGAGATCCCAGACCGGCTAGCCGTGAAAATCTGCCGTAATCTCTCCGTCCCCGATCTGAAGTGACGCGGTGCACGTCCTGTGCCGGCGGCTGGAACGCTCAGCCCTTCAGCGAAATGAAACGCCGCAGCGTCTCTTTGGCCATCAGCAACTGACAGCCTTCGCAGTAGGACGTGATGGCATCAATGGCCCCGACCGGGTACTCCCAGAGATCGATCTCCACCAGGCATTCTTCGCCGCAGTTGGCGCATTTGGCGGTGACCGCGCCCATGTGGCAGATCTCGGATCCCAGGTCGGGGCCTTTGGGGATGGGTCGCGTCTGTTGGAAGGAGAAGTCGGCCATGCGGATCAGTTCGGAGTATCCACACTTGCAGCGATAGGGCAGATCACCCCTGGCGTGGATTGCACTCATCGCCTATCCTCCCATGCTCTTCTCCAACCTCCAGGGATTTTAGACGGCGACCCTCGGTTCTTCCAGACTGCGCATCCGGAACGGTTCGGTAACCCCATCGCTTGCGAAGCGAACGCCTCTCAAGAAACACACTAGCATATTGCGTACCATGATTGCTTTCGGGAGCGCGTAGCCTCGCGGGCCGACTTCACGCGCGCCAGGATTTTCTCATTGCCGCGAAAAACCTCCGCAAAACTGCGAGTCGCGACAACCCGTGACGCAGACGGACGCGGCGGTTCCGTGGCTCGACGCAGGATGGCCCCGTTTCCCGCCAGTGGCACGCAGACCTCTTCCCCTGCAGTCCGTATAGCCTATTCACCCATATCCATCCAAGCACGATTGAGATCCTAACTTCCCTGTGACATCTGCCGTTCACCGAACTTTCGTATCACAAAAATACTAGCATGTTATTGACAACCTTCAAAAGAGTGTTATCGTAGGGTATCCGGCGTTCATGCCGAACGCTTGAGCGTCTGGACCACCCGCACTGCAAAGGAGCCGCACGGATGAAAGGTTTGACCCGCAAGCAGCAGGACATGCTCGATTTCATCGACGAGTTCATCCGCACCGAGGGCATGCCGCCGACCGTCTACGAGATCGGGGATCACTTCCGGATCAAGTCGGCCACGGCGTTCGCACACCTGCGCGCCCTGCAACGCAAGGGTTACGTCAACCGCTCGTCCAAGGCGCGCAGCCTGACGCTGGTCCGCGCCAGCGACAGTCCGCGGCACATGTCGCTGACCCTGAGCATTCCGCTCCTGGGCCGGATCAGTGCCGGCTTGCCGCTGCTGGCCGAGGAACAGATCGAAGGGCACATGCACTTCGATCCCAAGCTGCTGCCGCGCGGCATTGGCGGGCGGGAACTGTTCGCGCTGAAGGTGTTCGGTGACAGCATGCGCGATCTGGGCATTTTCGATGGTGACACCGTGGTGGCGAAGAAGACCGCCACGGCGTCGATCGGCGACATCATCGTAGCCCTGGTCGAGAATGAGACCACCGTCAAGTCGCTCTACATCAAGAACGACATGGTCGAACTACGGCCAGCCAACCCTGACTTCAAGTCGAAATTCTACCCCATCGACAAAGTCTTCATCCAAGGCGTCGTCATCAGCCTGCACCGCACGTATTGACGCGCCTGTGGCCGCGGGGCGGCTGCCCTTGCACCAGCATGTTGCTCGAAACGGGAACGAGTGTCGGGGGGCACGGGGGCCTCGCGAGACGTCTTGGTTGGCACCCAAGACCGCACCAGCACTTGACAGCTCCGGCCACACCAACCATATTAAGTGTGGACCATAATAAGGGTAAACCTGCCGGGACGGGAAACACCGGGAGAGCGCACGGTGCCCAACATCACTCTAAGCGTGGACGAGGACATCATCCGTAAGGTCCGGAAGGTTGCGGTGGACAAGCACACGACCTTGACGCAGATGGTGCGGGACTACCTTGCAGTGGTGGCGCAACGCGAGGCGGTCGAGAGACTGCGGGCGGTTCAAAGACTTCAGCACTCGTTCGAGACGTACAGCCGCAATATGGGGAAGCGTACTTGGACACGGGATGAACTTCATGAGCGATAGGGCTTTCCTTGACACCAACGTGCTGGTCTACGCCTACGACCGCAGCGCCCCACGCAAGCAGGTCAGGGCGCAGGAACTCCTGAAGCAAGGGCTTGAGGAGGACAGCGCGGTTCTGTCGGTCCAAGTCCTGGGCGAATTTTTCGTCACGGTCACGCGGAAGATCCGCACCCCGCTGTCGCTGGCGGAAGCGCGCGAGGTGGTGGACATGATGGCGGTCTTGCCGTTGGTGGACACGGACCGCCCCCTGAATCGTCGAGCCATCGAGATCTGCGAACGGCACCAGATCAGCTATTGGGATGCGTTGATCGTCGCGGCAGCCCAGCGCGCCTCGTGCGGCAAGGTTCTGTCCGAGGACCTCCAGAGCGGCGCGACCTACGACGGAGTCCGGATCGAGAACCCGTTCTGAGGGTTTCCCGTCGGAGGGTGAAAGATGACGGAGGCCAGGCACGTGAGGCGTGACACCTGCCTGTTGGCCGGATTGGCGATTGCGGTGTGCCTCCTTCTGGCGTTCGCGCTCATGGTGGGGCAGGCCCGAAGATCGGTGCGCCTCAAACTCTACGTAACCGCCGCCGCCCTGGGTTGCCGGACCAGTCCCATGTCGTGGGAAGGAAAGGGCGCGGGCATTCCGTGGCTTGTGCCGGCCGACCGACGCTTCCCACCTCGCGTGCGACTGACGCCTGTAGAGATGAGTGTGCTGCGGGCCGAAACCTGGGCGTCCAATCTTTTCGGGTGGCTAAGCACCAAGCTGGAAGGGGAGTATCGCTACGTCAACGTTGGCACTCTCCGTTCATGGCTCGCCCGGGGCGTCTACATCGACGTCCGGATCCTGGACAACGCAGAGACGAGCGGTTGGGTTGGTTTCGGCGATCCTGAGCGGGCACCCAACACGCTGGACGTCCACTGGGGGGTTGGCGGCTAACCCCGGACTCCGCGGTGAGACGGTGCCCCGCGTGGCCCCATTGCGCCCGAGCCGTCACCGAGGAACCATCGGCCCCGGGCCCCGCATACGGCGGTTGTGCGTTGAGGCGATGGACACGCCGCCATGACCAGAAACAAGGCCCGCCCCATCGCCTCAGCGCACAACGGCGAATGGGAGGTCTGGAGGGCCAATGGTCCTCCAGCGGGGGGGTTGGGGGGCGGCGCCACCCAACCCTCGCCGTGGTGTCAGAACCCGAACTCCCGGCGGGTGCCGAGGCGGGCGCCGCCAGAGCAGATCCAGAGCCGGCGCTTGGCCGGGTTTTGAACCACGGTCGCAACGGTGCAGAAGTCGCCGTGTTCGCCGTCGACATCTTCGTTGCAGACCGCACCGTCACCGCGCGTGTTGTCCGAGAGCTGCTTCCAGCAGTCGTCCATGCGAATGGGTGCGCGCAGGCCTTCAAAGTTGCCGTTCAGCCGCTCCCAGCGCCACTCCGAGTTGCGCACGTTCTCGCGCGCGAATTCGATCTTCCGCAACTCCTTATCCAGGTAATGGTTCGTGTGGACGTGCACCCGGTCCGTGACGTGGGTGCGGTGCGCGCGCGTGGCCGTGGTCTCGATGTTGAACGCGTCCTCGGCGTCGGCCACGTAGAAGTTGTGTCCGGACAGGCGCGGCGTCGCTTCGATCGTGTCCGCCGCCTCGGCCGCCGACGTGCAGCGCAGGGCGCGCGTGATGGTGAACAGGTAGTTGACGCCCGGCTGCGTGTCGACCGGGATCAGGTTCGTGTTCCCGACGCTCACGCCGGCCGCGTTCATGCCGATCAGGCACAGGCAGCCGACGGTGGTCAGGCCGAGCGTTTCCGGACCGTTGTCCGGCTTGCGGCGCACGATCACGGTGAAGTCCATCGCGTCGCTGTGCATGTCCCAGGTCTGGCCGACGAGCGGGTGGCCATCGGCCATCCTTTCCGGGACGAGGAAGGCGGAGCACTCGCCGGTGTGGGCGCGGGAGCGGGTGCGTGGCCCGGGCTGGTCGAACAGCACGAAGTCGCGCAGGTCGGTCAGGCCGTTGGCAACGAGCAGTTCGGGAACGGTCAGGTGCGCCGCGCGCACAATGCCGGTGAACTCCGCCCAGATGGCCGCGTCGTACGTTTGGTGCGCTGCAGTTGTGCTGTCCACCAGCTCGAGCAGGCCGCGCCGCGACAGGTTCCGCCCGGGATCGAACCGTGTGACGAATCGCACCAGGTAGTCCATGCGGCACTCGGCCAGGTTGCGGATGTCATCCCGGAACTGCTCGCCGAACGCCTCGCCCATCTCCGCGGGCGCCCCCGCCAACTCGACACAGCGCAAGTCGGACATGATCGCATCTCCCTGTAAACGTTATCCCCCGGGACAACTCGGTGTGCAGACTGTACCCGAAGAATCATTCGAGTGCAACCGAACAATGACCGGGGCGGGGCTCCGGGGCCGAGTGCGGCCTCGCGCCAGAGTGGCCGTCGAGCCGGCACGCGGCGAAGCGTCGGGGGCAGCACTGCAAGACGGGCCACGATGCCGGCTCTCACAGGACCAAAGCGCCGACGGGCATGGCGAGAATGTTCCTGGACACGGGGACAATTTCACGGCCGAGGTAGAACAGCAGACCCGTCGTGCAGCGCGCTTCGCGTTCCATGAAGAGGCGCAGATGACGGGCGTCGTCGTCGCGAAGGGTGGCGGCGGCTTTGACTTCGAATGGCACCAGACGGCGTCCATGCTGCACAAGTCCATCGATCTCAAGGCCGTCATGACTACGCACATAATAGAGCGCGGCGTCCGGCAGGAACGCGGCAAGCTGGGACTGAATTTCGTTGATGACACCGGTCTCCAGAAGTGCACCGGCCCGGTGGTCACTCTGGGCGTCGGCCCAGTTGCTGAGGGTCAGCAGGTGGGCGCATAGCCCGGTGTCATTCCAATGGAGCTTGGGTGCCTTGGCCATGCGTTTGCCGATATTGGAAAAAAAAGGCTGGAGACGAATGATCTGGAACGTGGCCTCCAGGAGATTGAAGTACCGGCAAAGCGTACTGGGGGCAATCCCCAGGTCGCGCCCCAGATTGGCTTGAATGAGGACTTGCGCGGTGCGGTCGGCCGCGAGTTGCATGAATCGTGAGAAATCCGCCAGGTGCTCGACATGCACGAGTTGGCGGATCTCGCGCTCCAGATAAGTCTGGCGGAAGGCGGTGAACCACAGGTGACGGGCCTCCGCGGAGGAAGACGTAACGGCGGGCGGGTAGCCGCCGGCGAAGAGAACATCCGGTGAGAAAACCGGCGGTGACGGGCGTTCTGCGTGGAAACGGACGGATAAGGCGGCGGCATCCGTTCCCGCGAGCGCCTGCAGCCAGAACGGGGGTGTGCGCACCGGGGCGCCTGCCACTTCTCGCCAGCCAAGGGGATGGAGCCGGAGGATGCCGACTCTGCCCGCAAGCCACTTCGCGATGTCCGCCAGAAATCCGAGGTCCGCCGAGCCCGTGAGCAGAAAGCGCCCGGGACGCCGGTCCTCATCGACCAGCTGCTTGATGGCTGCCAATAGCCCAGACTGCCGCTGCGCCTCGTCCATGGTCAGGGACGGCGCCGATCGCACCAGCCCGATAGGGTCCTTGCGCGCCAGATCACTGACCAACAGGTCATCCAGTGTGACGTACGTGCGGCCGCCGGCAATCTCAGGGTGTTGGACAAGCGTCGACTTGCCCACCTGCCGCGGGCCAATGACGGCAACGACAGGAAAGACCTTGAGCATGCCCAGGAGCGGTGCCAGCTGATTTCGTTCGATGATCATGCATATAATATGCCACACCTCGGCATAATTTACACTCAGAGTCCTATGTATATTACGAATAATATGTTACAGTCAAGAAGTATCATCGAAATGGGGGACATGTCAATGGTCCGGAACCGTTCATCCCAACTGACTGGGTCCCGGCGCTCCGGGTGCCTTGACCTCGCGGGGCGCGGGGCGTAGGTTAACGGCCAGTCATTCTGGGTCTGGAAGAGGAAGAGGCAAGGAGGTTCACACCATGCGTTGCTCGCACGTTGCGGCGGTCTTGATGGCGTCCCTGATGGCCGGAGTCTCCAGTGTCCGTGCGGCGCCCACGGCGCCCGCCAAGCTGAGCGCCGGCGACTACGCGGTGACCGTGGACGAGCGCGGCGTGTCGGTCACCCACCAGGGCACGCCGATCAGCATCGGCTCGTACTTCAATGTGTTCCAGCCCGAGTACAAGGGCAGCCTGGTCGGCTGGGGCGACTGCTGGCAGGCAGGGACGCTCAAGGCGGCGGCGGACGGGCGCAGCGCCACGGCCGAGGCAACGCAGCCCAAGGCCAAGGCGTCGTTCGCCGTGGCCGTCTCGGAAAAGGGCGTGCAGGTCACCGTGACCGTCTCGACCGCCGAGGACGCCGCCTGCGGGCCGGTCGAGTACCCGGTGTTCCAGTTCCCGCCGGCCCTGGCGGAGGGCGCAACCGTCGAGCTGCTGAATGCTGCCGGCATGACCACGGACAGCGTCGCAGTCCCCACGACCCCGAAGCGCGGGAACTTCTCCTCGCAGCGCGGCGACACGTTCATCCTGCGGACTCCGCAGTGCAACGTGACCGTGTCGACCCCGTCGTACGTCGGCATTGCGCCGTTCGATGGGCGGGTTGAGAACTACGGCAAACAGCAGGGCGTGTGGGCGTTCGCGACCATCCCGGTCGCGCCGGGCACCGAGAACACGGTCGTCATGGACTTGACGGTGTCGCCGCCCGACCCGCTGCCCGAGCCGGGTACGCTCGCGATCGCGCCCAACGTGCCCGCGACAGCCGTAGCGCTGGCTCCCGGCGCGACCGCGCGCGAGAAACTCGCGGCCGACGAGCTGGCAGCTTACCTGGCGAAGATCGCCGGCTGCAAGCTCGAGGTGCGCGAGATCGCCGACACCGCCGTGCCGCAGGGCGTGATCGCCGTCGGCAGCCTGGCCGTCAAGGCCGGTCTCATCACCCAGGCCGAGCTGGACGCGGTGCGCCGCGACGGCTACGTGGTGCGCGTCGCCGACGGCCGCGCCGCGGTCTGCGGCTGGCGCGACCTGGGCACCGTCTACGGCGCCTACGCGCTGCTCGGGCAGCTCGGGGTCAAGTTCTACGCGCCTGGCTGCGAGGTCGTGCCGCACGTCAAGGCCCTCACGATCGCGGCGTGCGAAATCCGCACCAAACCGATCTACGAGTTCCGCGTCGTGCGCGGGAACCTGAAGCTTGGCCACACGCCCGGCAACGACATGATGGACCCGGAGGCGATCGGCGAGAAGGGCAACATCGTGCACGCCTCCGAGTTCCTCGTCCCGTACGAGAAGTACGGCGAGTCGAACCCGGAGTTCTTCGCACTGCAGAAGGACGGCAAGCGCCTGCACAAGGACCCGGACGCGAAGCGGTTCGACGTGCACCTCTGCCTCTCCAACCCGGACGTGCGCCGCATCTCGGCCGAACGCATGCTGATGCTGATCGAGAAGCAGAGCGACCGCACCTTCTTCGGCGTCTCGCAGGGCGACGGGTTCGCCTGGTGCGAGTGCGACGCGTGCAAGGCGCTCGATGCCACCCCGGGCAACATGACCGACCGGCTCCTGGACTACGTCAACTTCATTGCCCGCGCCGTGGCCGCGAAGTACCCGGACAAGCTGATCGTCACGCTCGCCTACACCGATGCCACCTCCAACCCGCCGACGCGCGTCATGCCGGAGCCGAACGTGATGGTGCAGTACTGCCCGTACCCCAACCGCACCGCCTGTCAGTGCCACGATCTGAGCTGCGAGAAGAACACGCAGGGCGACACGGACCTGAAAGGCTGGATCGCGAAGTGCCCGAACAACATGTACATCTTCGACTACCCGTGCGGCTACGCGGTGTGGTACGAGCCGTTCGGCAGCTTCTACGCCATGAGGAAGAAGCTGGACTTCTATTCGGCCAACGGCATCCGCGGCATCTTCTACTGCGGTACGCCCTCGAACTTCCGCGACCTGTTCACGTTCGTGCAGAGCCGGCTGCTCTGGGAACCCAAGGCGGACGTCGAGGCGCTGACCGACGAGTTCATGGCCGCCTACTACGGCAAGGGCGCGCCCATCGTGCGCGAGTACTTCAACTTCATGCATCGCGAGGTCGACACGCGCCCGGTGCACCAGATGTGCGAGGGCCCGAACCCCGGGCTGGTGACGCCGGAGTACGCCGAGAAAGCGTTCGCGCTGTTCGCGCAGGCCGAGGCCGCCGTGCAGGACGACCGCGCCGCCCTGTTCCGGGTGCGGCAGGAGAAGTTCCACGTGCTCTTCGCGGACCTGAACGAGCGCAACCCGGTCAACGGCAAGCTCGCGGTGAGCAAAGATGAGTTTGCACAGCGCCTGGCCGAGTTCATGAAAATCGGCCGCGACCTGAAGATCGGCGCGTTCATCCGCGACCAGGAGAAGGCCGGCACGTGGTTCCAGAAGACGGCGCGCGTGCAACCGGACGCCAGCCCGTGGTACAACGACCCGGTGGTGCGGCGCATGATCGCCGACCCGGTCGGCACGCTCGCCGCCGAGGGCAAGCGCACGCTGCAGAAGTCCGTCGATGGCGGCCTGCTCGTGCTGCTCGACGGGTTCTGCGGCGGCAACGGCCCGCAGGAGTACAACTACGAGTGCCCGGCCAAGCAGGCGGTGTGGATCTACGGCAAGAACAGCCGCAACCCGCAGATGTGGGCCGAGTTCAGTCTCGACGCCGTCCCGGCTGAGCCGGCGCGACTCGTGCTCACGGCGCAGGATGACGACAAGCCGGGCAAGGTCGAGGTGCGCATCACGATCAACGGCACGGAGATCTTTGCCGGCCCGAACGCGTTTCCGGAGAAGAACTGGTCCAGTGCGGAGTTCGCGATCCCCGCGGGGGTGCTGAAGCAGGGCACGAACGAGATTCGCTTCGCCACGCTCAAGGACTCTGCCAAGAGCGACGCCGGCTGGTTCATGCTCGCCGAGTGCAAGCTGGCGTGGAAGTAGAGACGGAGCGGGACCCGTTGCGCCGTGGGCCACACCGTGAGGGAAGGACACTCTGATGAAGCACTGGCAAGCATTCACAGCCGCATTCGGTCTGCTGGCGGCTTCCTGTCAGGTTGTGACGCCGCAGAAGGCGCCGATTCCTCTGCCGGATCCAAGCTTCGAGAAAGCCGGCCCGGCACGTGTCGATGCCTACACGAAAGCCGGCTTCACCGCCCAAGCATGCGGTTGCATTGTTTCTGCGCAGATTGCATTGTATATTTGACCATTGGTATGTGCCCTGTGTCAAACGCGCGTCGAAAGGTGGGTTTGTGATGACAACGACAGTTACGGGACGTGGGCAGACGGTCGTGCCGGCCCGCATCCGGAAAAACCACCACCTCGGACCCGCTTCGAAGCTGGAATGGATCGATGACGGGCAGAGTATTCGCGTCATTCCATTGCCGGCGGACCCGGTGGCGGCGGCGCAGGGGATGTTCAAGGGCGCCGGTCTTGGTGCTGCGCTGCTGAAGCGCCGCCGGGAGGATCGGACGCGTGAATGATGTGCTGGTGCTCGACACGTCGGCGATCTTCGCATTCCTCGAAGACGAGCAGGGCGCCAACACGGTTCGCGGATACATGGATGCCGCCACGCGTGGCGAGGCGCGGGTTCTGCTGTCGTTCGCCACCCTCACCGAACTGCGGTATGTGATCATGCAGGAGCAGGGCACGCCTGCGGCCGATCATGCTGTGGCCTTGGCCAAGGCGTGGCCCATCGGGTGGGTCCAGTCCGACGAGCCCCTCTGCCTGAAGGCGGCCGAGTTCAAGGCCCGTCATCGCCTGTCCTTCGCGGATGCGTTCGTGGCCGCCACGGCGCAGCGTCACAGTGCGGGACTGGTTCACAAGGATCCCGAGTTCGAGGTCCTGGCGGGTGACATCTTGCTTGTCCCGTTGCCGTACAAGTGATGCCACTTCTGATGGACTGCGTCAACTTCGACATCATGCGGCGGCTCGGCCTGCGGGATGTCTTCGCGTTCGGGCCGTACCTCGCCCAGCAGGGATTCCGCTGTCTGCCCGGCGGAGAGACGACCGGCAGGGCGCGAACGGTCCTTGAGCGCGAGAACAACCATTCGATTCGGAGAGAGATGGGAACCGTCCAAGACTATCTCGCTGAGTTCGAGAACGCTGAGGTCGTCCACGACTTCTTCGGCAGATGGCCCAGCCTGCATGATGCGGAGGTCATTGAACTCGTTTTGAACCGGGAACTGGGATTCGACTTCACGGGGCCAAGACTGACGATGACCCTGTACGGATGTGCCGACTGCTCCGCCGCCGAACCGCAGGTTCCCAAGCACTGCAAACTCATCGTCATGTTCGAAGACGTTGAGCTTGCGTACCTCAGAGACTTCAATCACCAGAACGCGATGGCTGACTTCATGATGGAGACGTACCATTGCGACCGCTTGCGAGAGGATCGCTATCGGGTTGAGTTTGGCGAATTCGGGGCCAAGATGGATTTCACCTTCAAGACTGCCAGAGTTCTCTCGATCAGTCCTTTTGAGCCCATCGACTATTTCAAGAAACAGGAATCGAGCGAGTGAGTTCAGGCTGTCGCCGCGAAGCGCGGTGCCGCCTGGCTTGTGGCGTTCTGTGAAGCTCGGCAGCGCGACGGAATGGCATAGAGCAAACCGCTGTCGTAGTCTTCCTGGCAGTCCTGACCGGCAATCGCAGCCGGCCCTGACGACCAGGGACACTGACGGTGAAAGATGACTACAGAAGGGAGTACGTCCATGACCTCGTCGCTGTCCTTCCCGTTGGTGCTCGCGCTGTCGGTTGCGGTGTCCGCTACGGCGTTCGGGGCGGAGGACTGGATCCAGGACCGCGCCGGTACGCCGTGCTGTCCGACCAGGCTGAAGCCGGGCGGCTGGATCAATATCGTTTCCGTCGGCGGGCCGACCATGGCGGGCGCCGGGGCGAGCCAGCCGGGAGTGTCGTACCAGGCGCAGATGATGGCGGCGCTGCGGGCGGAGTTCCCGGGTGCGGGCATGGGCAATCCGCTTGTCACGGGCGGCGCCGGGTCGTGGTGGGGCGCGTTCGCCGCGGCGCGCGGCCAGGCGGTGTACGGTCAGCACCTGCCGGGGGCGATCATGTTTTGCGACTTGGCAACGGACGACACCGGGTCGAGCGAGGCGGACGTGTGCGCGGCGCTCGAGGGCCTGGTGCGGTCGGTCTGGGGCCCGTACTCGATCACGGACCTCGTGTTCCTCTACGGCCTGACCAAGGACCAGCTCGAGGTCTACAAGCAGGGCGGGTTGCCGCCGGTCGTGCAGTGGCATGAGAAGATCGCCGCGCACTACGGCATTCCGAGCGTGAACATGGGCCAGTACGTGGCCAAGAAGATCATTGCGGGCGAACTGACGTTCGAGGAGTTCAGCAAGGACGGGGTGCACCCGACGGACCGCGGCCACGCGCTGTACGCCGAGGCGATCAAGCCGCTGCTCGCCCGCGCCAAGGCGAACGGCAAGCCGGACCAGGACGCGCCGAAGCGTCCGCTGCCCGCGCCACTCATGCCGGGGTTTATGGACAAGGCGCAGTGCGTCGCCTACGAACTGGCGAAACTGGACGCGAACTGGCGCCTCGGCCAGACCAGTCCGGTGGCGCCGTTCCGTCATGTCGCGGTGAGCGATGTGCCGGGCGCGACGCTGACGCTCAAGTTCAAGGGTGACCAGGCGGGGCTCTTCGACGCGGTCGGACCGGACACCGGCGACTTGGAGTGCTCAGTCGACAACGGTGCATGGCAGGCGTTGCCCGTTTTCGACAAGGATTGCCCGGCCGGCATGCGCTCGGCGACGCGCTGCGTGGTGCGCGCCCTGGACCCGGCGCAGTGGCACGAGCTGCGCCTGCGCGTGGCGGAGAAGCAGCCGGAGGGCAGCAAGGGCCGGTTCTGCCGCATCGGCGTGCTGCTGGTGAACGGCGATCTTGAGGACCCCTACGCGGGCATGTCGCCGCTGCAGCGGCTCGACGCGATGTACGCCGGCATGGACCCGCTCAAGTACACCGCGCGGCCGGACCGGTGGGCGCTCATTCCGAAGAGCATGGCGCGGTTGCGCGAGGGCGGCACGATCAAGGTGGTGCTGCTCGGGGACAGTATCATGAACCAGACGTGTCACTCGGGCTTCGAGTTGCTGGTGCAACGCATGTACCCGAACGTCAAGATCGACAAGGTCGCGTCGGTGCGCGGCTCGACCGGGTGCTGGTGGTACAAAGACGAAAACCGCGTCGAGGAGTACGTGCTCAAGCACAACCCGGACCTGCTCATGATCGGCGGCATCAGTCAGCGCGACGATGTCGACTCGATCCGTGAGGTCATTCACCAGGTGCGCTCCAAACAGCAGCCGGAGATCCTGCTGATCACACCCGCGTTCGGCGCCGAGGGCTCGAACCACATCACGAAATGGACCTGCGAGATCGACCCGAACGGGACGGATTACCGTGCGAACCTGATGCGCCTGGCGGCCGAGGAGAAGTGCGAGTTCCTCGACATGACCGCGCCATGGTGGCAGTACGTGCTCGACTCGGGCAAGACCTACGGCTGGTTCCGCGGCGACGCGGTGCACGCCAATGAACGCGGCACCCAGATCCTCGCCCGCGTCCTCGAAAAGTACTTCGCCCCGAAGGAGTGAATTCTGGGGGCGCCGCCTCACGCCGCGCCGAGCATGCGCGCGAACCACGGCACCAGGTCGTTGATCACGGCCGGCGCATACTGGTGCGGCTCGTGCCCGAGGTGGAACGTGCAGCGGTCCCCGGCGCCGTGCAGCGCGTAGATCTGCTCGCACAGCGCCTTGGCGCGCGCCAACCCCGAGTACGGCCAGTGCGGATCGACAATGTTGTTCCGCACCCACAGCGGCCGCGGCGCCGTGCAGGCCAATACGTGCGGAATGTCGCCGTACTCGAGCATGCCGTAGACGTACGGACTGATGCCGCTCCAGCCGCCCTGCCGGTTGCAGTACTCCAGGATGATCGCCTCATAGGACGTCACCCCCTGCACCGGCGCCACGGCTGCGAACTCCGCACACACGGCGGCCGTGAACCAGGTGACGATCGAGCCCTGGCAGTGCCCCGTGATACCAATGCGCGCCGCATCCACGTCGGCCCGCGTCTTCAGGTACTTCAGCACCGCCAGGTTGTTCATGACGCGCAGGCCGACGTTGTTCATGCCGAGCAGCGCCGCCGCGGCGCAGACGTTGTTGATCGCCGTCGCCGAGTCGGGCCGCTCGGCGCGTTCGCCTGTGCCGTCGTAGTCCAGCGTCACCGCGATCATCCCCGCCCGCGCCAGGGCGATGCACAGGTCGGCAATCTCCGGGGCGTTCTTGGGTGACGAGTAGCCTGGGCAAACCAGCACGGCCGCTCTGGGGCCGGCCTTGGCTCGCGGCCGGTACAGGTGCACCGGAATGCAGAACCCAGCCTCGAAATGCACATCGACCGCCTCCAGGGTCAGGTCGGCGCCCAGCGCCAGTTCGGCAACGACCGGCGACGGCCGTGCGTCTGTCAGGTCCCAGACCGGCAGGATGGTGCGCAGTCCGCACACCAGTCGTTCACGATAGGCGTTCCACGCCTGGAGGCTCTCGAACGTCCATGGCAGTGCGGCGCAGCGCGCGGCCACTTTCTCCTGCAGGTGTCGCAACGCCGAGTAGCGCGCGCCGTTCTGCGGCACAACGGTGTTCGTATCATTCATAGCCATGCTCTCGTTCCTCCTTCAATGCGTCAATATAGACCTGCACCCGGTCCGCCGGCATAGGCGGAATGCCGCTTTCGGTGCGCGGAATGAACCGGCCGCCCTGGCGGCCGATCCGCATCACCTCGGCCACGTGCCGCCGGATCTGCGCCTCGTCCATGGTGCTGATCGTGGTGCTCACGCCGCCGTGCAGCACGATCCGGTCGCCCCAGCGCGCCTTGAACAGGGCCAGGTCATTGTGGTCCGACGGCCCGACCGGGTTCAGCACGTCCACGCCGGCCGCGACAATGTCGTCCATGATGTCCTGGATGTGCCCGTGACTGTGCAGGTGCAGGTAGACGCCGTGCTCGTGGCAGATGCCGGCCAGTTCCTTCAGCCATGGAAACACGTACTCCAGGAACATGTCGCGCGAGAACAGGAGCTGATGCCCGGACCCCAGATCGGAAGCCGTAAAGACGGCGTCCACGCCGCACTTGACCAGGCGCCGCGCGGACTCGAGCGAGAACTTCGACGTCATCTCGAACAACCGGTGCGCCGCCTCCGGTTCCAGTGCCATCCACATGAGAATGTTCTCGAAGCTCGCCAGGTAATAGTAGATACCGAACCACGCGCCCATGACGTTGCCCTCGACGAAGTACCCGGCGTCGTGCAGCCGTTGCACGTGGGCGCGCGCGGCGTCCTCGTTGAACCGGCCCGGCGCGCACGGGTCGGGCATGCTGAACCGGAACACGTCCTCCGGAGAGTTGATGGGGTACTCGGTCGCTTCGCGGCAGAAGGTGGGGACATACTCCTCGCGCCACACCGCGCCGGTCTCGTAGCGGTAGCAGTGGTGGCGCTCGTCGCGGCTGAGCGTCGTGCTTGTCAGCCCGATGCCGGCGCCGCCGAGGCAGGAGTTGTCGAAGAACCGCGCGAAGTTGACCGCGTCCCGCACGCCGTCGCCGGTCCGCGCCGGCAGCGCGTCCTTCAGTGCCGTCACGTCCATCGGGCACTCGCCCCAGCAGGGAACGACGTCCGGCTTCTCGCCCCGCAGCACGGCGAGGATGCGCTCGCGATGTAATCCGTTCTGATGGCTCATGGGTACTGGTCGTCCTTCTCTTGTCGATCCAACCTGCCGAATCGCCACCTGTGCGGGTAACTCCTTTGAGAGAATAGGCCCCGTCATGGACACCAGGATACGCCCGTTTGTAGTGGACTCGCAGCGCGTGGAACGAAGTGGAGCGCCAAGAGCCCATCTGGCGTGTCACGGCGAAGTTTCTGAACGAAGCCGGGCGTGTTGCGGCGGCGCGGGGATGGTGTCTTGCCCGGCGGTCAACCGCCGGGACTGCGACACCACTACGAACCGGGCCGCGACCGATGTTTGTCCGCACCGGCGCGTCATCCTGCGCGGTCGGATTTACCCGCACAGGTCGCCAAGTCGCTGTCCCTTGATAAACCGAATACGGAGCCCGACTGTACCGCGGGCGGCCCTCCGCCCGCTTCTCGGCGCGCACCCAGTACAAGGCTCGGATGGCGGGCGGAGGGCCGCCCGCGGTACTGCCGGAGCTGGAGGCGGGACCGTTCGGGACTGTCACCGCGCCCCACCCGGCCTCGATCCGTGTACTGCACAGGTTGATATTACTTGCACTATATGCCCTTATCTTCAGCGCCGTAATGCATGAAAATGGCCTTTTCTTATCGTATATTGACTTCATGCGCTTCTATGCCGACACCGAGACGGGCGCCCCTGCGCCACAGTTCCTGCAGTTGGCGCACGCCGAGCGGGTGTGGCGGTTCCGGCTACTGCACGCGCACGTCGAGGACCGTCCATCCATGGCCCATGCGCGGCGCCTGGGCGACCATGCGCACCCGCTCTATCACCTGCTGCTGTACACCGGTGGCAGGAACGAGTTCCTCTTCAACGGCAGGCGGCACGTCTCGCGGCGCGGCGTGCTGGTGTTTGCCGGGCCCGGGGAGCGACACTGCTTCGAGCCATGCCAGCCGGGCGGCGGCCAGTACGTTGAACTCACATTCGCATACCAGAGCGGGGCGTTGAACCTGGCGCTGCCGGTGCATGAGATGCTGAGCCTGCTCACGGGCGAGGCCGTGGCGCACGTGCCGTACCCGATCCCGTTGCGCGAGGATCAGACGGTGCAGTTGGCGGCGCTGTTCAACAGCCTGATGGCGCTGCTGTGCGGACCGCGCAACACCTTGCGGTTCGCCGTCCGGCACGCCGTGGTCGATCTGCTGGCCGCGGTGCTGGACGAGGTGTACCGCGTCGGTGCAGCGCCGGCCGCCGAGATCAGCGGCATCGAAGCCGTCCGCCGCCGCATCGAACGCGCCTACACCGAACGGCTTCGGATCACGGACCTCGCGGCGGCGGCGGCCCTCTCGCCCGGGTACTTCATCCGCGCCTTTCGCAAAGCGTACGGCATGACGCCGATCGCCTACCAGCAGCAGTTGCGGATCAACGCGGCCCGGGCACTCCTGTCCGCGTCAAACCTGCGCGTCAAGGTCGTGGCGGCGCGAGTCGGTTACAGTAATGAGTACCTGTTCTCGCGCACCTTCCGCAAGGTCGTGGGCATGCCGCCGCGCGAGTTCCGCCGCCAGGCCTGGACACCGAAGTGAAGGGGTTGTTCGGGTTTCGGGTGTCAGGGGGGACACGGTGCGAGTGGCCAGGATTGTGGTTGCCGCGGCGGCGGATTCCGGTTCGCCCCCTCGACACTCGACACCCGACACTCAACACGGGTCTCGCGTCCGAATAGTTGAAAGACAGGAGTCATAGCACATGGACAGGAAGGCACTCGTCTACAAGGGCATGGTTCCGAACTGCACCTGCTGCGATCAGGCGCTGCGGATCCTGCCGAACGGGGAATGGATCACGGTCTTCATGACGGGCGGCAACATTGAGCCGGAGCTGGCGAACTTCGTCGCGCTCTGTCGCTCCAGGGACCAGGGCGAGACCTGGGGGCCGCTGGAGACCGTGCTGCGCCGTGACGACAAGGGCTGTACGCTGACCGAGGTGGTGGTGCACGGCGGCGAGATCATCGTGTTCGTCAACATCCACGGCGGTTTCTTCGACCAGTGGCACAACTTCACCATCCGCAGCCGCGACAACGGTCACACGTGGAGCGACCCGGCGCCGTTTACCGCGCTGCCGCGCCGCGGGTTTGTGCGCAACCTCTACGTCAGTTCCTGGGGCGAGTGGTACATGCCGTTCCAGTACTACGAGCCCACCGGCGACCCGGACGCATCGCCACTCAAGGACGGGTCGTTCCAGCAGATGTGGGTCGGCACGCTGATCAGCGGTGACGAGGGTGCGACCTGGACGAGTTCGAACCGCGTCCGCGGCCGCTGCTGGGCCGAAGACAACGTGGTCGAGTTGCGCGACGGGCGGCTGGTCATGCTCATGCGCGCCGATGGCACCGGCTGCCTCTGGCGCAGCGAGTCCACGGATCGCGGCCGCATCTGGTCGGAGCCGGTACGAACCGAGATCCCGAACCCCGGCTCCAAGTTCCGGCTCTTCCGGCTCCGCGACGGTCGCATCGTGCTGGTGCACAACCCGAACACGCAGACCAGCCACCCGAACTCGAAGCACTACGCCTCGTGCAACCGCAACCCGCTCGCGTTGTGGGTCTCGACCGACGACATGCAAACCTGGGCGCACCAGCGCGTCATCACCGACTTTCCCGGCCACCTGGCGTACCCCGATGGCGTCGTGGACGCCGCTGAAGAGTATGTGCATTTCGCCTTCGACTACAACCGGCACGACGTGATCTACTACGGCGCACGCCTGCCATGAGCGACCGGCAGTGGCGCGGGACCTCCGGGACCGCAGCAGAGTGCCCTCGGGCCGTCCCGGCCCGAGACCCTCGGCCGGGGACCGGCCGGCGGACCCCGCTTCGGTGCGGGACGCACCGAGCCACTGTGCGATCGGTCGCACACCAGCCCGGTAGGTTGCATCGCCGCGAGGCTGGACTTACTCGCACAGGTCGAAGCGGTCGGCACGGACCAAGACGCCGAGGTCGCGCAGCGGGATGACGTCCTCGATGACGTCGATGACGTCGCAGCGGCGCTCGGGGACGTAGTGCAGCAGGTGCACGACGAGCCGGTCTTCCGCCGCCTGGCGGTTCAGCGTCGCGCCGGCCAAGTTCCGGCACCGGCGCGCGGGCGCTCACTCCAAGGTGAGGTAGCCGCCGTTTTCCACGTGCCAGGTGGCGCCGAGCGCGCCGACGAAGATGGCCCAGTCATCGTACGCCGTGCGGCGCACGCCGAGGTTGAAGGCGAACTTCAGTCCGGGCTGGGGCTGGACCCCGATGGCCTCGAACGGGATCGCCCATTCTCCGCGCCACTCCTTGTCCGCGACCTTGGCGCCGAAGCGCAGGGCCCCACCGAGTTTGGCGACGGCGTCGGCTGGCGCACCGGCGTGGTCGACACTGGCAGACTGGCCGTTGGTGAAACCCTGGACCACGAAGACCGGACCGGGCTTGGCGCCCGAGACGTCCTGCAGGCACACTTCCGCGCCGTCGTCCTGGCCCCAGGCGTTGCCGGTCTTGAGCTTGCCACCGTCCTTGATGGGCACGGTCACGGCGACGTACAGGCACTGCGCGTCGTAGGCTACCCGGGCCACGGGCGTCGGGCCGGGTACGGGCGCGCGGTCAGAGTTCTGCTTGGCCTCGAACGGCTGCGCCTCGGGCCACTCGCCGGCAGCCAGGTCGCCGTCCGGCAGGATTGGCTGCGCCGCTTTGCGCGCGACCACCGGCGTGGTGTTGCGTGGCAGCGGCGGCGGCGGCGCTTCGAAGCCGGGGAACGGCTCGGTCATACTGATGAGCGGCTTCTCGCGGGCGCCCTCGGCCTCGACGATCGGCCATGTGGCGCGCAGTTCATCCTGGTACGGGCCGATCTTGTCAATGGGGATGGGTTCGAACCCGAGGTCGAACGCCGGCGATGCGGGCTGCAGCCGGTAGTCGTCCTTGGCCGCGTCGACGAAAAGCGGGTCGGCCACGACCGAGTGCGTGTCAAAGCCCTTGGCCTTCCACTCGTCCCACTGGTCCTCGTCCTTGACGCCGCGCAGGCCGGTCCGCAGCGGCTGGCCGGCGTGCCAGATCAGGTTGTAGTCGCACGTGAAGCGGTCGAGCGGCAGGTTACCGTGCCTGTACAGGAACGCCTCCGGTTTGGTGTACGAGACGATGTTGCGCTGGATGATGTTGTCGGCCATGCACACGGCCGTGACCGGGTCGGGGTCGCGCAGGAAGCCGCGGTACCGGCTCCAGACGGGCAGCGGCGCGAACTCCTCAACCGATTTCTTGAACGCCGGCACCGTGCCTTGGAGGAATCGGTGGTTCGCATTCCAGCCGCTCATCTGGATCTGCTGCGACGTCCCATCCACGAAGATGTTGTTCTCGACAATGGTGTCGCGCGCATTGTGCGACATGAACCCGCCGAGCACGCAGCGCACCGCAATGTTGCCGATCACGTCGACGCCGTTCGAGTTGTCATCGAGGTAGATGCCCCAGCAGTAGAACGGCGCGATGTAGCGGCCGTTCTCGATGCCGTAGCCGATGCTGTCGGTGATGAAGTTGTAGCGGATGGCGGTGCCGCGCGGCGTGGTCCAGTCGCGGCCGCCGGTGTAGATCGCGCCCGTGTCGCTGGTCTCCAGGTTCACGTGCCGGATGCGGTTGTACTCGATGGTCATGTCGTTGCTGTGGTAGGCGACGCGGATCGCGATGCGCGGGCAGTCGTGGATGAGGTTGTGCGAGGCGCGGCAACCCACGCCGCTCATGAGCACGCCCAGCGCTTCCTTGAACAGCACGCCGGTGTGGTGGATGTAGTTGTTGTCCGCGTAGTGTCCGGCCGGGGTCAGGGTCTTGCGGTCGCCGCCCTCCAGCGTGATGGCGCTGCTGCCGACGTCGTAGATGTCGTTGCCGACCACGCCGACGCCGAACCCGCCCTTGACCGTGACGCCTGAGCCCTGCCAGCCGCCGCCGTCGCCTACGTTGCGGATGGTGCAGCCGGCGACCGTGCAGCGCCGCGCGTTCTGGAACACCACTGCGTTGCCCTCGGTGCACTCGATGGTCAGGCCGCGGAACGTGACCAGCGCGGTGTCTTTCACGTTGATCAGCGTCTTGAGCAGTGGTGCGTAGACCGGGCCGGACTGGATGTCCGCCGGCGGCCAGAAGTACACCGTCTTCGTGCGCGGGTCGAGGTACCACTCGCCCGGCGCGTCGAGCTCTTCGAAGAGATTACGGAAGTAGAAGCGGTCGCCGGGCAGGATGGCGTAGGACGCCGGCCCGGTCAGGGTGATCTGCTTCTTCTCGCGGTCGATCGCGGCGACGCGGACGATGTTGTTCCAGTAGTGGTGACCGGGGAAAATGAAGACCTCCGCCTCGTCCGGGTGCGCCCACTCGTGCACGTCCTGCGGCCGGACCGCGAACGTCTTGCGCTTGGCTTCAGCCTCCGCCGGCTCGCTCGGGTACACGCGCTTGCCACCCGGCACATAGACCCAGCCGCCGCCGTACGGGTTGGCCGGATCGTAGTTCGGGAACCGCGCCAGGTGCTGCCGCTGACCGTTGAAGAACAGCTCCTTGAAGACGTAGTCCTTGAACCCGTTCGCCGCTGCGTCCGCCTTCAGGATCTGCCCCGAGTGCGGCTGCCAGTTCAGGATCTTCCGGCCGCCGATCAGAATGGCCGTCTCGTTCGGGCAGGCGCGGTACACGACCGGCGCGCCGGGTAGCCCGGAGTCGTCCGCGGTCAGCGAAAACGTCTTGTCGCGCTCGTAGATGCCGCCGTGCAGCCAGACAGTCACGCCGCTCGCCGGGTAGGTGCTGTTCTTCTTCAGGGCGCGGATGGCGTCGCGCGCCGCCTCGAGCGTCGCGAACGGTTTCTCCACCGTGCCGGGATTGGCGTCATTGCCGTCCGGCGAAAGATAGAACTCGCCCTCTGCGGCTGCGGTGCGGCACGCGGGCAACGCCGCGACGAGCAAACCCACGATCAAACCTGCTGTTCCGGTCCGGACCATGTTGCTCCCTCCTGTATCCATCTCACTCCCTTGCCCCTGCCCTTGCCCCTGCCCCTGCTTTTGCCCCTCTCGCCTCCCTGGGCTGCAGCGCCGGGTGCGCGGCGAACCTCCGCGCGGCGTGCCGTAACGTAACGGTGTCCGGGCGGGAGTCCACCCGCCCCCGAACCGGAACGGACCGCAAAGTAGAGCATGGCTCCAGCCTTGCTCGCCGGTCCCGTGTCCACCGCTCCGCCGCCCCCCCCCTCACGCCACTGCGGTGCGCGGCGCGGCCGCCAGACGGTCCAACGGACTGCCCGTCGGGCTGCGGACCTCGCGCAGCACGTGCGTGTAGATCATAGTTGTCTCGACACGGTTGTGGCCCAGGAACTCCTGAATCTGGCGGATATCCACGCCCGTCTGCAGCAAGTGCGTGGCGAACGAATGACGTAACGTGTGCACCGACGCCGGCTTCGCGATTCCGGCCTTCCGTACCGCGTCGTGCACTGCGCGCTGGATCGTGCTCGGATCCACGTGGTGCCGCCGCACTTTGCCGCAGTGCGGGTCGACCGACGGCTTCACCGACGCGAACACGAACTGCCAGCACCACTCCCGCGCCGCGTTCGGATAC
>MHBL01000279.1 GCA_001803235.1 Lentisphaerae bacterium RIFOXYA12_64_32 | reverse complement strand
TGTCGGAGCGAGCCGCTCCGGCCACTCTGCCACAGCCCGCGAGTAACATGGGAGAACCCGTGAAAGATATCGACACGCGCTGCAAACGCACGCGACCTGGAACCCCGGTTCTCCGCAACCGGGCGGGCGAACCCGATTCACCCGTGGCACAAAACCACGGGGGTCTCACGCACGGGCCACCACGCAGTCGTTCCACCCGCCACTGACGCATCACCGCACACGAAGTTTGGGGCAGTGCTTGTACCGGGCCGCTTGCCCACATAGATTTCGCCCGGTCAAAATCTGTCATTCTCCGGGATCACCCCGGACGAAGCAGGAAAGAACCAGCCGCATGTGGTCTAAGAAGAATGCCCTTTTCGTCCTGCTCCCGGCTACGATTCTGGTCGGGATTGGTGCCATGGTCCACGAAATCCGGTCGGGGCACAGGCTGTTCCACAGCGAGTGGGGGTCCGCGGGGACCGCGGCGCACAGCCCCAGTGAGTTCTCGGAGGTTTTCGCTCCGGACCCGCTGGAAGGGCTGACGGCCGGGGTCGGAGAGATCCAGGTTCCCCCACCGCCGTTGAACCCGGAGACTTGGCCATGCTCACAGTGTCATGACAAGGACCTTCGGAATTCGGAGCGCCGGGTGCTCACCGCCGCGCATGAGGACATCGTGCTGCACCACGCGGAGGAAAGCCGCTGGTGCCTGGACTGTCACGATTTCGAGGATCGGGACAAGCTGCACTTGGCCAATGGCGAGAAGATCCCGTTCGAGGAGTCCTACCGCCTCTGCGGGCAGTGCCATGGTCCGACGTACCGCGACTGGCGGCTGGGCATTCACGGCAAGCGCACCGGATACTGGGACGGCTCCAAACGGTACCTGCTGTGCGTGAACTGCCACTGGCCGCACGCCCCCAAGTTCAAGCCGTTGCAGCCATTGCCTGCGCCCGTGCGGCCCGAGTTCCTCGGCGGGACGCCTTCCGCCGAGATCCTCCCTGCGGTCGGCGCGGGAGAGAAGACCTTGGACCAAGGCGCTGCGCCGGGCGAACCGGCACCCGCAGTCAAGGAGGAAAAATGAGCGACGTGGTGAAACACGGGCGTGATTCCACGTCGGCAGATGTGGGGCAGGGCATGCCGCGCCGTGAATTCTTCCGGGCCGCGGCCGGAACGGCGGCCGCTCTGCTTCTGTGCGGATGCGACAAAGACGCGATCAACGCCTACCTCCAGAAGCGGTTTCAGGAACTGTCTCCCGACGAAGTCAAGGCCGTTCTGGCGCGTCTGGAGCGGAAGTATAAGGCGAAGTTTGGCAAAGACGTCACGGTTTCCGCCAAACCCGCGCGGGGCGGGGTCCTGTTCGGCTATGGTCTGGATCTTTCCCGCTGCATTGGGTGCCGGCGCTGCGTCTACGCCTGCGTCAAGGAGAACAATCTTTCGCGTCAGCCGCAAACGCACTGGATCCGCGTGCTGGAGCAGGAGAAAGCCAAGGGAGTGGACCTTGAGGATGCCAACCCCTACTACGACCCTGAGACGGTGCCGCGAGACGGGTATTTCTACATCCCCGTGGCCTGCCAGCAGTGCCGCCGGCCGCCCTGCACCAAGGCCTGTCCCGTGAAGGCAACCTGGACTGAGCCCGATGGTATCGTGGTGATCGATTATGACTGGTGCATCGGTTGCCGGTGCTGCATGGCGGCCTGTCCGTACGGCGCCCGGCACTTCAACTGGGGAGAACCGACCCTCCCGCCGGAAGACGTCAACCCGTCCATGCATTACCTTGGCAACCGCCCCCGGCCCCGCGGGGTGGTCGAGAAGTGCACCTTCTGCATCCAGCGAACCCGGGACGGCCGCTATCCGGCCTGCGTCGAGATCTGCCCTGTGGGGGCACGCAAGTTCGGCAACTTGCTGGACCCGCAGAGTGAGATTCGTCTGATCATGGAACAGAAGCGGGTTTTCGTCCTTAAGTCCGAGCTGAAGACCGAGCCCAAGTTTTACTACTTCTACTCATTGTGAGGAGAGCACCGGCCATGGGTCTCGTACGCTTTGTGGTTCAGGCTCTTCGGTGCGCCCTGTCCGGCGGGATCGCCTACCGCCTCTGGCTGGCGTTCCTCGTCGCACTGGCCGCCTGGGGCGGCTTGGCCTACGTGGACCAGATCCGGCACGGCCTGATCGCCACCAATATGCGCGATCAGGTTTCCTGGGCCTTCTACATCGGTAATTTCACGTTCCTGGTCGGGGTGGCCGCCGCGGCGATTATCCTGATTATTCCGGCCTATGTCTACGACTGGAAACCCATTAAGGAAGTGGCCATTCTGGGGGAGATCCTGGCTCTTAGCGCCTTGGTCATGTGCATGCTGTTCGTTTTTGTGGACCTGGGGCGGCCGGATCGGTTCTGGCATCTGTTGCCGGGCTTGGGAACTCTCAACTGGCCGATGTCGCTCTTGGCCTGGGACGTGCTCGCCCTCAACGGGTACTTCGTTCTGAACCTGGTCATTGTCGGGTATCTGCTGTTCTGCAGTTACAACAGGCGGCCCTACAACAAGCACTTTGTTGTGCCCTTGATCCTGATTTCGATTCCGGCGGCCATCTCGATCCACACGGTGACGGCCTTCATTTACAACGGCATGGCGGCGCGGCCCTTCTGGAACGCCTCCATCCTGGCCCCCCGCTTCCTGGCCAGCGCCATGTGTTCGGGGCCGGCCATCCTTCTGATTCTGTTCCAACTCCTGCAACGCACGACTCGATTCGAGATCAAGGACGAAGCGCTGTGGAAAATCGCCGAGATTATGGCGTACGCCATGTTTGTCAACCTGTTCCTTCTCGGCGCGGAAGTGTTCAAGGAGGTGTACTCCAGCACGGAGCACATTGTGCACTTCAACTATTTGTTCTTCGGACTCGGTGAGCACGGTGCCTTGGTGAAGTACGGTTGGACCTCAGTGCTTTGCAGCCTGTCGGCCTTTCTGCTGTTCATTGTGCCCGCCACCCGGCGCCATCCGGTCACCCTCAACCTTGGCTGCCTGCTGATTTACATCGGGGTCTACATCGAAAAAGGCATGGGGTTGGTTATCCCAGGGCTTACCCCCGATGCCTTGGGTGAAATCTACGAATACGCACCGACCCTGACTGAGGTACGCATCGGCGTGGCCTGTTTCTCGGTCGGATTCCTCGTCTACACGGTCCTCACCAAGATCGCCGTGGCCATTTCCCTGGGCGACCTGACTCGGGACACCGTTCCGGGGCTCGCCCCTGCCGGGCAGGCACCCAAGCCGGTGACGGCGGACGCCTGAAGTGTTACCGACCGAACGATGATTGGCGGCCACCTTTCACTCCCATGAAACAAATGCTCCAGACCGTCGACCTACCGTTGCCCTGGAGCGCGAGGCTCCGCGGAGCATTCCCCCGCCCCCGGATGCTCGACGGAGTCTCGCGCTCCAGATCGGGGTCGAGGCGAGGTTTTTCATCGCGAGATGACCGGGCAGTCTGCCGCCCGGGGGACGCTGACACTTCACCGCGGGGCGCGTCATCGCGCCTTGAAGGCGAGACGGCATGAGCTAGATTGTAAGACACTCGAGAATTCCGGTCGATGTATATGGCTGGTGGGGGGGATGGCGACGATTCCAGTCTGGGCCTTTGTCTTGTTCTTGAGGCAAGGCTCTTGAGTTAGCGTATTCAGTGACGCGAAGGGAAGTTTGCATGCCGAGATACTTGGTCCGTCTCATCATTATCTTCGTCTTGGGCGCCGTGGCGGTTTTGGCCATTCGTCAGTTCATGGTTCCGGCGTCCTTCTACCAACTGGGCCACTATCGGGCTTCCGTCTTGCCGGAGGTGGCGGCTCAGGAGCCGGTCTATGCCGGGCATGCGGCGTGCGAGGAATGCCATGGCGACGTTCTCGAAGTGAAGGAGAAGGGCCGCCACACAGGGTTGTCCTGCGAAGTCTGCCACGGCGCGGCTGCTACCCACGCGGCCGACCCGTCCTCAACGAAGCCGTTCACCGAACTGGACCGCAGTTTCTGTCTGGTCTGCCATGAGAAGAACATCTCGCGGCCTGCGGGATTTCCAATGGTCGACGGGCTTGCCCACAACATCAAGGAGGACTGCCGGAAGTGTCACAAACCCCATTCTCCAAGCCCGAACAAGGGGGAAGAGAAATGACGCACGACGACACACTCTCCAGGCGTGATATCCTCAAGAAGACGTTTGCCTTGGGGTCCGGGGTGTTCCTCTGCACATTTGCGGTGAAGGCGGCCAAGGGTGAATCGCCGGATCCGACTCCTGCACCGAAAGGCGCCGGCGATCCCACGGGCAGCTATAAGTTGCCCAACGGGTACGAGCCGTCCGCGCATTACTACGGGTACGGTATCGATCTGGACAAGTGCATCGGTTGCACGCGGTGCGTCGATGCCTGCAAGACCGAGAATAGCGTCTCGCGGACCGAGCCGAATTTCCGCACCTGGGTGGAGCGGTACGTCATCCGGGATGATGACACGCTCGAGGTCTGTTCGCCCAAGGGCGGGCTCGACCCGTACCCGGCCATCGAGGATCCGGGGTCCGTAGCCAAGTCGTTTTTTGTCCCGAAGATGTGTGCCCACTGTGAGCGGTCCCCATGCGAACAGGTCTGTCCGGTCGGCGCCACCCTGAAGAGTCCCGATGGGGTGGTTCTCATTGACAAGAAGTACTGCATCGGTTGTGGCTACTGCATTCAGGCATGTCCCTATGGCTGCCGGTATTTCGATGAGAGCACCCGGACGGCCGGGAAATGCACCCTCTGCTACCACCGCATCACTCGCGGCCTGCGCCCCGCTTGCGCCGAAATCTGCCCCACGGGTGCGCGGGTGTTCGGGGACCTTCGTGAGAAAGACGGCCCATTGGCGAAGTTCCTCCGGGAGCACAGGGTTCAGGTCCTGAAGCCTCATATGGGGACGCGGCCCAAGCTGTACTACCATAATCTGGACAAAGAGGTTCGCTGAGAACATGCACGAAGCCGCCTACGCGTTCACGGGCTACATCTACCCCAATGAGGCAAAGCTCCTTTGGAGCGTCCTCATCGTGCTTTACCCATACATAACCGGGCTGGTGGCCGGGGCTTTCATTCTGGCCTCGCTCCTGTCTGTGTTCCGGGTGAAGGCCGTACATCCGACCTACAGGCTGGCGCTGCTCACGTCCCTGTCCTTTCTGCTCGTGGCAACCCTGCCGCTCCTGGCACACCTGGGCCATCCGGAACGTTCGTTCGAGATCTTCGTCACGCCGCACACGAGCTCCGCCATGGCCATGTTCGGCTTTGTCTACGCCTGGTACCTGATGCTGGTCCTGTGCGTCGAGATCTGGTTCGAGTATCGAGCCGACATGGTGCGGTGGGCCGGCGAGTGCAAAGGGTTGAAGCGCCTGATCTACAGGATCATTACGCTCTGGGACGACGACACCTCGCCGCGCTCCGTCCAAATGGACCACAAGATCGCGTACGCCGTTACCGTGATCGGCATTCCGTCGGCATTCCTCCTCCACGGATACGTCGGCTTTATCTTCGGTTCCGTGAAAGCGAATCCCTACTGGGCCAGCGTCCTCATGCCGGTCGTTTTCCTTTTCTCTGCCATCGTCTCCGGTATCGCTCTGGTTCTGCTCCTGTACCAGGTCACGGCGCACTTGCGCTGGAAGAAGGCGGACATGGCCTGCCTTGACACCGTCGGCCGCTACCTGCTGTACGCCCTCATTGTGGATTTTGCTTTGGAGGGGCTGGATGTCATTCACCGAATATACGTGGCCGAGGAGTCATTCGACATTCTCTCCCTGATGGTCACCGGCAAGCTGTTCCTCACCCTGGTCATTGCACAGGTCCTCCTGGGTGGCCTCGTTCCCATGCTTGCCCTGGCCTCCACGTTGGTGTTCCGCATCCCCGACAAGACCCGCCAGTGGCTGTACGTGGTGGTCAGCCTCCTGGTTCTGCAAGGCATCTTTTTCATGCGCTGGAACGTGGTCATTGGCGGGCAGTTGTTCTCCAAGAGCCTCCTCGGGTTCACCACCTACAAGTTGGACATCGCCGGGCGCGAAGGGGCCATGGTAGCTCTGATCATCATGGGCTTGCCTTTTATCATCCTGACGGTCCTCACCTGGCTTCTGCCGCCGTGGGTGGATAACGACGCCGCACCCGGTGACCACGGCGCGACGGACAAGCCGGAAGCAGCCGCTGTGCCTGCCCAGGCAAGCGCGAAGTGAGTGAACTTGGGGGCAGCGTCTGAATATTCCCTGGGCTGCAGACGTCTACCAGGGTGTTGGGAAACCGGAATGGTCTGCTGGCGATCGTTGAGGAGCCTGACGAAGTGACAAGGCCGGATTCGGGTGGCACCCGGTGCGCAACTCTCAGACGCCGAATGAATCAGGGTGTCAGGAACAGTTTCCTTTAGGGTAAGAGAGTCTGATCGGAGTCCAGGATCGAGAGCAGGAAAAGGAGAGCGAACATGCGCGGTGCGATGGTCAAGGTCGGTGTCTTGGGATTGGCTGGGTTGGCAGCGGCTACGGTTTGTTGGGCAGGCGATTTCGCCAAGTGGGATCCGGCACAGTTGGTGTCTGAAACCGCCTGCAAAGCTTGCCACACTCCGGCGAAGATCGGCAACCAGTATGGGGCCTGGAAGGATAGTGCTCACGCAAGAGCCTTTGAAACTCTGAAGTCGGACGCCGCCAAGGAAGTCGCGAAGAAGGCCGGGGTTGACGATCCCACGACGAGCGGCAAGTGCTTGAAGTGCCACTCCACCGCTTACGGCTTCACAGAGGCTTCGGTAACCAAGGATATCCCGGTCGAGAGCGGCGTCGCCTGCCAGACGTGCCACGGCCCGGCGAAGGCCTGGAAGGCGAAGCACAACAAGGACGCGGCCGCCGCCAAGGCGGACGGCATGATCGTGCCGACCGCGGAAAACACCTGCCTGCGCTGCCACAACAAGGACAACCCGACCGATAAGGGCGATTTCGACTTCGCGAAGGCTGCCGAGAAGATCAAGCATCCCAAAGCGGCGAAGTAGGGCACACTGCCTGCTCTTCGCCCGGGATTGCGGAACTGGAATGCGGAAAGACCGGCTGACTGCCAGGCCGGTCTTTCTATTTTGCCGCTGCCTCCACCCCGCGCCAGCCCGCCCGTTCCTCCCGTCTGATACCCGAGAGGCTCTCTTGGGAGTCGGCTCGCGAGGCCCCTCGCCATCCCCGGGGCCTGCAATCTTCGCACCCGTGTAGGCGCGCCTTCCTTGACAGGCAACTCAAACTGGACTACATTACTCCATAATGGATAGCGGGACACTTACTCGCGGCGATGCTGACCACGCGTTCCGGATGCCAGGGGACATCACATCCCACGATCAGGCGACCACTGTACCGGCCATGATGTGACGGCGTCCATTCCGTGAGAAGGGTGCGGACACCATGCTTGCATGCAGCGCTGGTGCGGCACGCGTCTATGAGGTACGCGGGCCTGATTTCAACTACTGGCGGGCGCAGATCAAGTGCCAGGCGGGCTGCCCGGTGCATACCGATGCGCGCGGCTACGTCCGTGCCATTGCCGCGGGTCAGGACGAACTCGCCTACCTGATCGCCCGCGGTCCCAATCCGCTGGCCTCAATATGCGGCCGCGTGTGCGGTGCGGTCTGCGAAACCCAATGCCGACGCGGCGACTTGGATCAGGCCATCGCCATTCGCGCGCTGAAGCGTTTCGTCTGCGACCGATTCGGCCCGGAAGCGCGGACGGACGGTGGCCGGACGCTGGTCGAATTCATTAAAACCGCCGCCCGCCGCCATCTCCCCCGTCAATGCCAGGATCAGGAGGAGTTGCTGCCGTTGCTCCAGGCATTGACGGCCGGAAGCATACCCCAAGTCAAAGGCAAGAGCGTGGGCGTGATCGGCAGCGGCCCGGCCGGCCTGGCGGCGGCGCACGATCTGGCCTTGCTCGGTCTTGCCGTCACGATCTACGAAATGGAGTCGATCGTCGGGGGCATGCTTGCGGTCGGCATTCCGCACTACCGCCTCCCCCGCGACCTCATCCGGGCGGAAGTGGAAGCGATCCTGGCGCTGGGTGTGACGGCGGTCACCGAGTGCTGCGTGGGGCGCGATGTGTCGCTGAGTGAACTGCGCCAGCGGCACGATGCGGTGGTGATCGCCGTGGGCGCCAAACGCTCACGCCGGCCGGCGTATCCGGGCGCCGATGCGGAAGGTGTGTATGGCGGAGTGGAGTTTCTTCGCGAGGTAGCCCTGGGCACCTCGCCGCGACTGGGCCGGCGGGTGATCGTGGTGGGCGGTGGCGACGCCGCGATGGACGCCGCCCGGACCGCCCTGCGTGTCCCATCGCCCCAGGATGACACCGGTGGCGAGCCCGGGGAGCAGCATCTGGCGATGGACGCCGCGCGAACGGCGTCGCGCCTGGGTGGACGGGAAATCCATGTCGTCTACCGCCGGTCCCGAGCTGAAATGCCCGCGGTCGAAACGGAAATCGAGGAGGCGCACGAGGAAGGCATCCAATTCCAGCTTCTGGCGAATCCGGTTCGGATCGAAAAGAATGAACGCGGTGAGGTGCGGGGCATGTGGTGTGAGAAGATGCAGTTGGGCCAACCCGACGCCAGCGGCCGCCGGGAGCCGGTGCCCATCGAGGGATCGGAGTATTTCACGGCATGCGACAACGTGGTGCTGGCCATCGGTCAGACTTTCGACCTGACGTTCATCGATCCGCGGCGCGACGGGCTGGGGTTGACGAAGGACGGGCGGATCGACTGCGATGCGAAGACAGGAATCACGTCGGCCCCGGACGTATTTGTGGCCGGCGATCTGGCCTACGGCCCCAAGCTGCTCATTCACGCCGTGGCGTCCGGCAAGGCCGTGGTGCGGGCCATCTATCGGCATATGACCGGCCGCGCCATTCGCGCGGCAGACCTCGAACTGCATTTCCCCGTTCCCGATTACACCCGCGAAGCGGCCTACGAGAAACGCCGGCGGGTCGAACCCTCGACCGTCTCGGTGGCCGAGCGACTCAGGGAGCAGAACCGGCCCGTGGAGCAAGGCTTTGCGCCTGAGCAGGCGCGGGCGGAAGCGGCGCGCTGCCTGGATTGTGGCGTTAACACGATCTTCGACGGCGAACGCTGCATCTTGTGCGGGGGGTGCGTGGACGTCTGCCCGCAAACCTGCCTGCGCATCGTGACGCCGGATCAACTGGAAGGCAGCGCCGAACTGCAGGCCACGGTTGACCGCCGGCTGGATCGATTCCCGCGTGACCAAGCCTCCGCCATCATCAAGGACGAAACGGTGTGCATCCGCTGCGGGCTGTGCGCCGAACGGTGTCCGGTCGGCGCCATCACCATGGAACGCTTCCTGTTCGAGGAGCAACCCGTATGTCAGGCCGTTTAGATCCCGACCCGATTTCACGCCGCGACTTTCTCGGACTGGCAGGACTGTGGACCGCGGGTGCGGCCATACTTGGCTCGTTGGTGGCCATGGCGCGCTTGCCGGTGCCGCGTGTATTGCCGGAGGCATCCACCCGGTTCCGTGCCGGCAGTCCGCTCGCCTTTCCGGCCGGCACCACCACGCTGTTGCCGGAGCGCCAGGTGCGCATCGTCTCGACGGATCGGGGCATCGCGGCCATGTCGTTGGTGTGTACGCACCTGGGTTGCATTGTCGGCGAAGCCCCCAACGGGTTTGCCTGCCCCTGCCACGGCTCCAAGTTTGACGCGCAGGGTAGGGTTATCGGCGGCCCGGCGCCGCGGCCGCTACGTTGGCTGCACGTCTCACAGGCCGCTGACGGCGCCCTGGTGGTCGATACTGCGCGGGAAGTCAGTCCGGATGTCTTCTTCCAGCCGATGAATGTCGGCTGAACCGAGGAGCCAGGAGCACAGCATGAGCGATTCGGGTATGGGCGCATTCTGGGCGAATCTGAAAGCGTTGCCGCGCACGTTTCTTGGGTCGTTCGTCCGTCACGGGGCGCCGACCTCGCACCGCGCCCGCTCCCAGTCGGTTTTCAGCAACGTGTTCCTGCACATCCATGCCACGCGGGTGCATCCGCACTCACTGCGCCTGACCACCACGTGGGGGTTGGGCGTGTCGCTGGTCGCGCAATTCCTCATCCTGACGGTCACCGGCATCCTGCTGATGGTATACTACAATCCGGGCCTGGATCAGGCCTATGCGTCCATGAAGGACATCCACTATGTGGTGCCGGCTGGCCGCCTGATTCGCAACATCCATCGCTGGGCCGCGCACATGATGGTGTTCTGCGTGATTCTGCACATGACGCGAGTGTTCTACACGTCGGCCTACAAAGCGCCGCGGGAATTCAACTGGGTACTGGGCATGGGGTTGTTCGTGCTCACGCTGGCGCTGTCGTTCAGCGGCTATCTGTTGCCATGGGACCAACTGGCCTACTGGGCCATCGTCATTGGCGCCAACATCGCCGCCTCGCCCAACGAAGTGATCCACGCGATAGGACTACCGGAGGCGTTTAACATCGGCGACATCGTGCGACGCATTCTGCTGGGCGCGAACCATGTGGGGCAGGACGCGTTGTTACGCTTTTACCTGCTGCACGTCATCGTGCTGCCTATTGCCATGGTGTTCATCATCGCGGCGCACATCTGGCGCATTCGCAAGGACGGCGGCCTGGCCCGCCCGGGCGGCACGCCGAGCCCCGCCGGCAAGGGCGCAGGTTCCATGACTCCAGCGGCACAGCCGCCGTCCGCGGCCCCGAGCAAGACTTATGGCCTGATGTGCCTGGTCAAGGGCCGTTCGCCCTGTACCGGTCAGGATCCCGACGAAACCGTGCCGGCCTGGCCCGCCCTGCTGCGGGCGGAACTATTCGTCTTCATGCTCAACATGCTGATCTGTCTGGTCCTGGGCGTCTTCTTCGACGCGCCACTGCGAGAGATCGCCAACCCAGGCGTGCCGGAGAACCCGGCCAAGGCGCCGTGGTACTTTCTCGGCCTGCAGGAGATGGTCTCCTACTCCGCGCTGATCGGCGGCGTGGTCGTCCCCACGCTGGCGGTGATCGGACTGGCGCTGATCCCCTACCTCGATCGCGAAGCCGAACCCGCCGGGCTATGGTTCAGCGGCGCACGCGGCAAAGTGGTGACGTTCTGGTCCATGGTGGTCGGCGCGATACTGGCGGTGCTGTCGGTGGCCATACCGGTCAACTACGGGTGGTTGCGCAACTGGTTCCCGGATATTCCGCAACTGGTCATTATCGCCATCAACCCCGGGAGCCTGGTCACATTGGCATACATGGCCTGGTCGCTGATCGTCATTGCGCGGACCAAGTCCACCCGCCTGGGCGCGGTGGCGCTCTTCTCCTGCTTCCTGGTGGGTTTTGTCATTCTGACCTATGTCGGCACCTATCTGCGCGGGCCGAACTGGGACTTTTACTGGCGCCAGTCCGACTGGCCCATCCATTGAACCTGAACTCGGGGCACGCAAAGGACAGGATCACTCATGCCGTCCGCCAGTCCTGACTCGCTTGATCGTCGCGTCAAGTGGGGCCTGTTGCTCGCCAGCCTGGCCACGGTGGCCTTGCTGATCTACTCCGTGCTAGCGGAATGCGTCTGGCCACAGTGGCGCATGCTGCGGGCCCAGTACGCGCAGATCCTCAAGGCCAAGGCCACGGACGATCGCGGCCGGGCGCTGGCGGAGCAGTTCGAGGCCACGATCCAGCAAAACGTGCTTCCGGCGCTGCACACGGTGGATCGTTGCATCACCTGCCATCCCGCCGTGGACGATCCGCGCATGGCCGGCGAGAAGCAGCCGTTTCGCACCCATCCGGGCGACTTCCTGCGTCTGCATCAGCCCGATACGTACGGTTGCACCGCCTGCCACGCCGGGCAGGGCCGTGCCACCGAGCAGGCCGCCGCGCACGGCGATGTGGAGTTCTGGCCGTCGCCGATGATCCCGGCGCGTTATGCCTACGCGGGCTGCGGCAGTTGTCACACGCATGTACTGGTGCCGAGCCAGGCCGTGTTGAGGCGCGGGCGCGACGCGATCGCGCGGTACGGTTGCCTGGCGTGCCACACGCTTGACGGCGGCGGCGTGAAGCTGCCTGGCGTGGCCGGCGCGGCTGGACCGGACTTGTCGCAGGTCGGCGCAACCGGTTACGATGCCGGCTGGTATGAGAAACACGTGGCAAGGGCGGCGAACGCCGACGGCGGCAATGGCCCGTCTCTGAGGCCGATCGGCGAGCCGGCCCGCGCCGATCTTTCGCGGTTCCTGGCGTCGCGGGTCGGCGCGCCCAGCTTGGTCGAAGCGAAAGCGCTGTTCCACTCGCTCGGCTGCCGCGGCTGCCACAAAGTCAACGGCGTCGGCGGGAAGGAGGGCCCGGACCTGTCGCGGGTTGGCGAGAAGGACCCCGGCCGCATGGATTTCACCCACGTACCCGGCGAACCGACGCTGGCGAACTGGCTCGCCGAGCACTTTCGCCGACCGGCGGCGGTGGTGCCGGGTTCGCAGATGCCGGTGCTGGGCCTGACCGAGGAACAGATCGACGGGCTGACCTTGTACATGCTGTCGCTGCGCCACAGCAGCATTCCCGAAACCTATCAGCCGAAGGACCGGATCCGGGCCGAGCGTTTCGGCGAGCGCGAATTCGCCACCGACGGCGAGACGTTGTACAGCACGTTCTGCGCGGCGTGCCACGGGGCGAGCGGCCAGGGAATGCGCTACCCGGGATTGCCGGTGTCTCCGGCCATTGCCAGTCCGGATTTCCTGGCGGTCGCCGCCGATGCGTTTATCGCCCATACCGTGCAGCATGGCCGGCCAGGCCGGCGCATGCCGGCATGGGGCGAGAAGGAAGGCGGTTTGCGGCCGCAGGAGATCCAGGCCATTGTGGCATATCTTCGCTCCATGAGTGGCCTGGCCGCGCCCGAGCCGGACCGCCAACCGGCGCGCTGGGTCAAGGGCGACACCACGGCCGGGAACAGCCTGTTCGCCACGTACTGCGCCAGTTGCCACGGTGCGACGGGCCAGGGCGCGGAAGGTCCGGCGCTGAACAACACGGTCCTGCTGGCCAGCGCCTCCGACACCTATCTCACGGAAACCATCCGGCGCGGCCGGCGCGGCACGGTGATGGCCGGCTTCGAGAAACCGTCCACCGTGCATCCGGCACTGACACCATCGGAGATCGAATCCATCGTCAGTTACATTCGCACATGGGAGACACCCTGAATGAGCCCGTCCTATTCCCGACGTGAATTCCTGAAGGCGACGGGCGCCGCCGGGTTTGGCGCCATGGCGCTTTCGGCGACGGCGGCCTGGGGCCTGGAGGCGATCACCGACCCGCTTTCAGTCTATCCGAATCGCGACTGGGAACGCGTGTATCGCGACCTGTGGAAGTACGATTCCAAGTTCACGTTCCTGTGTGCGCCCAACGACACCCACAACTGCCTGCTGAATGCCTACGTGCGCTCGGGCGTCATGACGCGCATCGGCCCGACGATGCGGTACGGCGAGGCGACCGATCTTGAAGGCAACCAGACCTCGCATCGCTGGGACCCGCGGGTCTGCCAGAAGGGGCTGGCGTTGACGCGCCGTTTCTACGGCGACCGGCGTATCAACCAGTGCATGGTTCGCGCCGGGTTCAAGCGCTGGGTCGAGGCCGGGTTTCCCCGGGGCGAGGATGGCCTGCCGGGGCGCGAGTATTTCAACCGGGCCCGCGACGAGTGGGTGCGGGTGACGCACGACGAAGCGGCCACTATCGCGGCCAAAGCGCTGAAGAACATCGCCGAGACCTACACCGGCGAGGAAGGCAGACGCCGGCTCCACGCGCAGCACTACGACGAGGCAACCATTGAGGCGACCCAGGGCGCCGGCACGCAGGTGCTGAAGTTCCGCGGCGGCATGCCATTGCTCGGCATCACGCGCGTGTTCGGTTTCTACCGCATGGCCAACTCCATGGCGCTGCTTGACGCCGCCATCCGCAAGGTCGGCCCCGACAAAGCGCTCGGCGCGCGCGGGTTCGACAACTACAGTTGGCACACCGACCTGCCGCCCGGCCACCCCATGGTGACCGGCCAGCAGACGGTCGAGTTCGACCTTAACGCCGTTGAATACTGCAAGACGGTGGTCGTCTGGGGCATGAACTGGATCTGCACCAAGATGCCCGACGCCCATTGGCTGACCGAGGCCCGCGTCAAGGGCACGCGTGTCGTGGTCATCGCCTGCGAATACTCGTCCACCGCCAGCAAGGGCGACGACGTTATCGTCGTCAGGCCCGGCACGACACCGGCACTGTCTCTCGGGCTGGCCCAGGTGATCATGAAGGAGAATCTATACGACGCCGAGTACGTGAAACGCTGGACCGATTTGCCCATCCTCGTGCGCATGGACAACTTGAAGTATCTGCGCGCCGAGGACGTCTTCGGCTCGAAACCGGCCACGCTCTCCAACCAGACGCGCGTCCTGGCCGATGACCAGAAGGAACCGCCGGCGGGCACGCACCGCGATATGCTCATCCCAAACAAGCTCCGACAGGAGTGGGGCGATTATGTGTGGTGGGACAGGATCTCCGGAGCGCCGAAAATGATGACCCGTGACGAGGTCGGCGAGAAATCGCAGGTCGGCGATCCGCAACTCGAAGGTCCCGTCGAGGTCAGGCTGGCCGATGGCAAGTCGATTCGCTGCCGCCCCGTGTTCGATCTGGTAAAGGAATACTCGGCCCACTTCGATCCGAAAACGGTCGAGGAGTTGACCTGGGCGCCGGCGGCGTCCGTCGAGTCGCTGGCGCGTCACATCGCGAAGCAACCCGGAACAACGCTGTTCGCCGTCGGCATGGGACCGAATCAGTTCTTCAACAACGACAACAAGGATCGCACCATCTTCCTGTTGGCGGCGCTGACCGGCAACGTCGGCAAGCTCGGCGGCAACGTCGGCTCCTACGCCGGCAACTACCGGGTCTCCCTGTTCAACGGCTCGCCGCAATACATCAACGAGAATCCGTTCGATATCGAACTCGATCCGGCCAAGCTCGCGCGGCCGAAACAATACTGGCGGGCGGAGTCGGCGCACTACTACAACCACGAGGACCATCCGCTGCGCGTCGGCAAGAAGCTGCTGACCGGCAAGACCCACATGCCGACGCCAACCAAGTCGATGTGGTTCGCCAACGCCAACTCGATCCTCGGCAACGTCAAGTGGCACTACAACACGGTCATCAACGTCCTGCCGCGCATCGAGATGATCGCGGTCAACGAATGGTGGTGGACGGCGTCGTGCGAGTGGGCCGACGTGGTGTTCGGCGTGGACTCCTGGGCGGAACTGAAACACCCCGACATGACGGCGTCGATCAGCAATCCGTTCCTGCAGGTTTTCCCGCGCACGCCGCTGCCACGCATTTTCAACACGATCGGCGATATCGAGGTGCTCGCGCTGGCCGCAGCAAAGATGGCCGAGTTGACCCAGGACAGCCGCTTCCTCGACTACTGGAAATTCGTCCGGGAAGGCAAGACCGACGCGTATCTGCAACGCATCCTGAATACGTCGACGAACACCAAGGGTTACCAGATCGAGGAACTTGAGGCAAAGGCTCGCGAGGGCATCCCGGCCCTCATGAACAGCCGCACCACGCCGAAGATCGTCGGTTATGAACAGATTGCCGACTCGCGGCCGTGGTACACGAAGAGCGGCCGGCTTGAGTTCTACCGCGAGGAGGACGAGTTCATCGAGGCGGGCGAGAACCTGCCGGTCCACCGCGAGCCGATTGACTCGACGTTTTACGAGCCCAACGTGATCGTCGCGCCGAAACACGAGGCCATCCGTCCCGCCGGCCCGGAAGACTACGGCGTCCTGCGCACCGACCTGTCGTGCGAGACGCGCCAAGGCCGCAACGTCGTCAAGACGTGGGCCGAGACCAGGGAGTCGCCGCATCCGTTGATCAAGGACGGTTACAAGTTCATCTTCCACACGCCCAAGTACCGGCACGGCTCGCACACCACACCGATCGACACCGACATGATCGCGTTCCTGTTCGGGCCGTTCGGCGACCTGCACCGGCGCGACAAGCGCAGCCCGTTCGTCACCGAGGGTTACGTGGACATCAATCCCGGCGATGCGCGCGACCTGGGCGTCGATGATGGCGACTACGTCTGGATCGATGCCGATCCCGAGGACCGGCCGTTCCGTGGCTGGCAGAAGAACCCGCGCGATTACGACTTCGCCCGGCTGCTGTGCCGGGCCAGGTACTATCCCGGCACGCCGCGGGGCGTCACGCGCATGTGGTTCAACATGTACACCACGACGCCCGGCTCGCGGGAAGGTCAACAGACACGGCCGGACGGCCTCGCCAAGAACCCGCGCACCAACTACCAGGGCATGTTCCGGTCCGGTTCGCACCAGTCCGCCACGCGCGGCTGGCTCAAGCCGACGCTGATGACGGACTCGCTGGTGCGCAAGAATATGTTTGGCCAGGGCATCGGCAAAGGGTTCATGCCCGACGTGCATTGCCCGACCGGCGCGCCGCGCGAAGCCTTTGTCAAGATCACCCGTGCCGAACCCGGCGGCATCGAGGGCGAAAAACTGTGGCGTCCGGCCGCACTCGGCATCCGGCCGAGTTACGAGACCGCGGAAATGGACCAGTACATTGCCGGCGCGTATGCGACCGGTGGCAGCAAGCCAAGGAAGAGCTGAACATGGCACGAGTCTTTAACTGGCAGATCGGGCGGGAGATGTCCTACTGGTATCCCGAAAAGCGTCCGCAAAAACAGTTCGCGGCGGTGTTCGATATCAACAAGTGCATCGCCTGCCAAACCTGCACGCTGGCGTGCAAGACCACCTGGACCTCGGGGAAGGGTCAGGAGTACATGCTCTGGAATAACGTGGAGTCGAAGCCGTACGGCTCGTACCCGCTGGCGTGGGACTTGAAGTTGTTGCAGATGCTCGGCGCCCAGGAGTGGAAGGGGAGCGGCACCTACGCCGGTCGGACGTTGTTCGAGTCGGCCCCGGCCGGCAAGCGGGTGCTCGGCTGGCGGCCCGAGGAGAACGACTATTCCTACCCGAATGTCGGCGAGGATGACTGCGCCGGCCGCGTGGATCACGGCGCCGGCCTGCACGTGCCGCACCTGTCGTGGTTCTTTTATCTGGCGCGGATTTGCAACCATTGCACGTACCCGGCCTGTCTTGCTTCCTGCCCGCGCGGCTCGATCTACAAGCGCCCGGAAGACGGCATTGTCCTGGTCGACCAGGGCCGCTGCCGCGGCTATCGTGAGTGCGTCCAAGGGTGTCCGTACAAGAAAGTCTTTTACAATCCGTCGACGGGAACTTCGGAGAAATGCATTGCCTGCTTTCCGAAGATCGAGCAGGGACTCCAAAATCAGTGCTTCGTCAACTGCATCGGAAAGATCCGGCTTGCCGGCTGGCTCTCGACGCCGGAGAACGCCAATCCCGACAACCCGATCGACTACCTGGTGCACGTCAAGAAGCTGGCGTTGCCGTTGTTTCCACAGTTCGGCCTCGAACCCAACGTCTACTACATTCCGCCGATCCACGCACCTGCTTCGTTTCTGCACCAAATGTTCGGCCCCGGCGCCGAGGCGGCGGTGCAAACCTACCGGGCCGCGGCCGAAGACGCGGATATTGGCGGACTGCTGGGGCTGTTCGGCTGCACCGAACGCGTCGTACCGCGCTGGAAACGCACCGGTGAAACGGTGGTCGGCGCCGAGGAAAACGGCGCCGAGATCGTCCGCGTCCCGTTGCGCGAACCGGTTTACATTCGCCAGGCGTTCGACGAGAAACATCAGATCGCGCGGGTCAATTGCCCCTGAGAAAGGGTAATGCGTCAGGGCCCCCCCCGGGTGGCGGACCGCCCGGTCATGTTAGGCTGTTACTTCGGCGTCTCCGTCTGAGTCCCGCCTTCAGGCGGAAGTGGCAGCGATGCTTCAGCGAGCGGCCGGCGTTGCCACACGGACGCGCGCCGACGCGCCGGGCTGCGGTAAAGTGGCCGGAGCGGCTCGCTCCGGCACTCCCGCCACTTTGCCAGAACGCTCAGACGGAAGCGAGAGACGGAAGCGAGTAACGTCCAGACATGACCGGGCGGTCTGTCGCCCGGAAACCGCTGACGTTTTGGTGAGAAAGGTGTTGCGATGCGACAAATTGCTGGTTGCTCCCTTGTCGTGCTGGCGCTGGCGGCGATGGCACTGGCGGGCTGCCGGAAGAAGGCGCCACCGCCCATTCCCCAGAACGTCACGATGATCGCCGCCGCCACGGTGCCGGCCGATGCGGCCGCTGCCACCTGGCAGTCGGCGCCCGAATACGTGGCGAAGCTCTTGCCGCAGGACATGGTTGAGCCACGTCTGCTGCAAGCTTCGACCGCCGAGGTCCGGGTGCGGGCCATCCATGACGGCGTGGAGGTCGCGTTCCGGCTCGAGTGGGCCGACGCCACCGTGGACGATCAGGCCGCCGGCGCCAGGTTCTGCGACGGTTGCGCGATTCAGTGGCCGGCGAAAATCGAGCCGAACGTGCCGGCGCCGCAGATGGGTGAAATCGGGCATCCAGTGGAAATCGCTTTTTGGAACGCCGGTTGGCAGGCAACCTTCAACGGCCGTGGCGATTCCATCAAGGACATCTATCCGAACGCCGTGGTTGACCACTACCCGTTCGAAGCAGCCTCGCTCCCGAATGGGTCCGCCGCCCAGACGGAGATGGCGACACGCTACGCCCCGGCGCGCGCGCTGGGGAACGCCATGGCCGGCCCGCGGTCGACGCCCGTGCAAGACCTCGTTGCCGAAGGGCCGGGCACCCTTGCGTCAGCCGCAGCCACGACCTCAAAGGGCAACGGCCAGCGCTCGCCGGCCGGCTGGACGGTCGTTATCACACGTCGTCTCCCCGCCGGGATGAACCGTCAAACCCCAACGCAGATCGCTTTTGCCGTATGGGAAGGCTCGCAGCAGGAAGTCGGCGCGCGCAAAATGCGCAGTGTATGGGTTCCGCTCGTCATGCAGGGAGGCCCCTGAACATGGTCCTGACGCCGCCAACCTTGGATTTGCTTCGCGAGGCCGCCGAATGGCGGCTGATAGGAGTGTTATTCGAATGCCCTGGCGACGGCTGGCAGACCCAAGTCGCCGCCTTGGCCGCGGAGGTCCCCGATGCGGGCCTGAAAGCCGCCGCCGCCGCCGCGGGCGAGGACGCCACTGCGAGTCTCTACCACACCACATTCGGCCCAGGCGGACCCGCCGCGCCGCGCGAAGTCAGCTACCGCGAGACGCTGGAGCCAGGCCACCTGCTCGGCGAACTGGGCGCCTACTACAAGGCTTTCGCTTTCACACCGACAACGCCGGAACCTGACGACCATGTCGCCGTCGAAGTGGGTTTCGTCGCCTACCTGCGCCTGAAAGAGGCGTACGCCCGTGCCCGCGGCGATGCCGAACAAGCCGCCGTGGTCGGTGACGCATCCCGCCGATTCGTGGACGATCACCTCAACACGCTCGCCGAGCCGTTGGCCGCTTCCCTCGCTGCCTCCGGCATCAGCTATCTCGCGCAGGCCGGGGCCGCGCTCCTGCTACGGGTCGGCCCCCGTCGGCAGGGCCCAGGGCATCCTCCCCTTGTGCCTGGCGTTGCCGCCGAAGCGGACTCGGCGTGTTGCGCCGTCGAGGACCCCTGCCCCTGCGTGGACGAAATACCATGCCTTGACCGGGGCGCCGCCGTGTGACGCCCGACGTCTCCGCCTGCCCGGCGGCACTGCGCAGTACCGGGACTGATCCGGCCAAGTCCGTGCCTGGCCGACAATGCGGGGTCCCCGGACACTCACCTCACTCGTGAGACAAACACATGAAGTTCTATTTCTTGAGAATGAAGGGCACAGGGCAGTGCCCACCCAGAAAACCGCTGACGAAGATCGCCTGGTCAGGGCTCGGTGGCTTCCTTGGCATTTACGCCATATCGCTGTGTGGACAATACGCACGGCTGTTCTCAGCGGAAAACCTGTTCCTGATCGGCTCCTTCGGCGCTTCCGCCGTCCTGGTCTACGGCGCCCCCCTGGCCGACTTCTCGCAACCCAGAAATATCATCGGCGGTCATGTGTTGTCGGCACTGACTGGCGTTACGGTCTTTGCGCTGATCGGCGATGGCTCCTTTGTGGCGGGTCCGCTGGCCGTATCGGCGGCAATCGTGGCGATGCATTTCACGCGCACGCTACATCCCCCGGGCGGGGCGACGGCACTGATTGCCGTCATCGGTGGAGAGAAGATCCATTCGCTTGGTTACATGTACGTACTCTCCCCAGTTCTCGTCGGCGCGTTCCTGATGATGCTGGTTGCGCTATTGGTGAACAACCTATCGACCAACCCCAAACGGCATTACCCGGTATACTGGCTGTAGTTCACCTCGGGAGGACGGACACGCGGGACAGGAGAACCTTGGTAGCATTGGGGGCGTGACGGGCGACACACGGTGGCGACCTGGCGAGTTGCGGAGAACCCGCCTTCCATGGCTAGACCCTGTTGCAAGAGCCCAAGAGCCGCGTGCAACGCGGCCACTACAGCGATAAACGCAAGCTCACAAGCGGCTGTAGCGTCGGCCTTGCAGGCCGATCCCCGACCCTTTTGCAACGGGGTCTAGCTCGCCCCGCCGCGAAAATGGCCGGCCTGTGCAATAAGCGGACCAGGACCCGTCACCTTCCGACAGTACCGCGGGCGGCCCCCCGCCCGCTTCTCGGCATGCACGTAGCACAAGGCTCGGGTGGCGGGCGGAGGGCCGCCCGCGGTTCTGGGCTGGCACCGCCGCAACCCACCCGGCATCGCTCCGCTTGTTGCACAGGTCGCTCTTTCTTGCGCGAGCGTACTTGACATGCGTCCCGCAACGTGTAATGTTTGATGCGTACAACATTAAGCGCAGCGTCGCGTGTGGAGAGTCTCCCGATGACCGCAACCGAGGCATTGAGTGCCGAACTCGAGGACTACCTGGAGAGCATCGCCAGGCTGATCCGCGACCGCGGGCGGGCCCGGGTGCGGGACATCGCCGCAGGGCTTTCCGTACACAAGTCCACGGTGACCGCCGCTCTCCATAGCCTGGCAGACAAGGGCCTGATCGACTACACACCCTACTCGTTGCCGACGCTGACCCGTGCCGGCAGTCAGGTGGCCGACCGGGTGCAGCGGCAGCACGATGTTCTCAAGCGGTTTCTCTGCGACGTGCTGCTCGTAGACGCCGGTCTGGCGGAAACCAATGCCTGCCGGATTGAGCACGCGGTCGACAAGGCGGTCCTGGAGCACCTGACCCGGTTCATGGATTTCGTACAATGCTGCCCGCGCGGCGGCGCCAAGTGGATCCGGGGGTATGAGCACTCCTGCGATTCGGACCCGACAAGAGACAAATGCGAGCGGTGCATGGAAATCGCCCTGCAGGAGTTCCGCGCTGGCCGAAACACGGCCCGAGAGGAGACGTTCACGATGACACTGGACAAGCTGAGGTCCGGACAGAGAGCCAGGATTCATCGCGTCGGCCGCGCCGACCCCGTCACCCGCCGGCTGGTCGACATGGGCGTGGTGCCGGGGACGGCGGTGGAGGTGGTCAAGGTTGCCCCCTTGGGCGACCCCATCGAGATCAAGGTCAAGGGCTACAGCCTCACCCTGCGCAAGGAAGAAGCTGCCACCATCACGGTGGAACCGGTGGCGGAGGCTGCCCCGTGAAGTGCGGCCCAACAATGCCACTCACCATGCTGCGGCCCGGTTCCCAGGCCCGGGTGGCCGAGGTTCGGCCGCACGGCCACGGAATGGTCCAGCGCCTCGCCTCCCTGGGCATCCTGCGGGGAACCGAGTTGTCGGTGCTGCAGGGCGATGCCGGCGGCGCGCTCATCGTCCGTATCGGCGAGACGCGGCTGGTTCTCGGACGCGGCATGGCCCACCGCGTGTTCGTCGAAAGTTCCGTGTCTTGACTCTCCCCGCACCGGGGCGTTTTTTTTGGCGCCGCAGTTTGCCGCATCAAACATCGGGAGACGTGCCAGTCATGAACGAGGCCAGTCAGAACGGGGCCCCGGCCGCGCCGGGCGCGATCCTCGCCGCGTTGGCCGGTAATCCGAACTCCGGCAAGACGACCGTGTTCAACAACCTGACCGGCGCCCGGCAGCACGTCGGGAACTACCCCGGGGTTACGGTGGAGAAGAAGGAAGGCCACTTTCGGCATGGGGGTCGGGACGTTCACGTCATCGACCTGCCCGGCACGTACAGTCTGACGGCCTACACACCGGAAGAGGCCGTGGCCCGCAATGTGATCATCGAGGAAAGACCCGCGGTGGTCGTCGATATCGTCGACGCGTCGAATCTTGAACGGAACCTATACCTGACCACGCAGTTGATGGAACTCGAGGCGCCGCTGGTTCTCGTGCTGAACATGTCCGACGTGGCCCGGCAGCGCGGCCACGCCATCGACGTGAAGCGTTTGTCCGCGCTGTTCAACGTGCGGATCGTGGAGACGGTTGGACATCGGTCCGAGGGCATGGACCAACTCAAGGACGCCATTCTGGAGGTCGCCGCGGGCGCGGCCGCGTTCTCTCCAGCGCCGCTCCACTATGGCGACGACATTGAACGCGAACTGGCGGCACTGACGGCGGTGGTGGGGCGCGAGGGTGCGGACACCACAACCTGCCGGCCCCGGTGGGTGGCCCTCAAGCTGCTGGAGAACGATGAGGTAGTTCGCGCGCAAGCGTCCGCCCGCATGTCTCAGCCTCAGGCGGACGCCTTGATGGCGGCGGTGCGCGCGGCGCGTGACCGCCTTGCCGCCAAACTTGGGGATGACGCGGAAATCCTGATTGCCGACCGGCGCTATGGTTTCATCTCCGGCGCCTGTCAGGAGGCCGTCAAGACCACGGTCGAAAGTCGCCACTCGACTTCGGACCGCATCGATATGGTCATGACCCATCGGGTATTGAGCATCCCCATCTTCCTGGCCATGATGTACGCGGTGTTCAAACTCACCTTCACTCTGGGCGAGCCGCCCATGGGCTGGATCGAGGCCCTGTTCGGGTGGCTGGGCGGGGTCGTCGCCGGCGGGTGGGCACCGGGCTCGGAAAGTCTCCTCAAGTCCCTGCTGGTGGACGGAATCATTGGCGGCGTGGGGGGCGTGATTGTCTTCCTGCCGAACATCCTCCTGCTCTTCCTGGCCATCGCGATCCTCGAAGACTCCGGATACATGGCGCGGGCCGCGTTCATCATGGACCGGTTCATGCACCAGCTTGGCCTGCACGGCAAGAGCTTCATTCCCCTGCTGATCGGTTTCGGTTGCACCGTACCCGCGATCATGGCGACGCGCACGCTCGAGACCCGCAGAGACCGCCTGATCACCATGCTGGTCGCGCCGCTGATAAGCTGTGGCGCGCGCCTGCCCATCTACGCCCTGATCATCCCTGCCTTCTTCCCCGCGGCCTGGCATGCACGTATGCTCTGGATCATCTACCTGATCGGCATCGGGCTGGCCGTCGTCTGCGCCAGGCTCCTGGGGCGGACCCTGTTTCGTGGCGAGTCGACGCCGTTCGTCATGGAGTTGCCGCCCTACCGGTGGCCCACGCTCAAGGGCATTGCCATCCACATGTGGGAGCGCGGCCAGCTTTACCTCCGAAAGGCAGGCACGATCATCCTCGGGGTGTCGGTCATCATGTGGGCCCTGGCGACGTTCCCACGGAAGCAGACCTTCGAGCACGACCACGAGGCACAGGTCGCCGCCGTCGCGGTCCTGGTCCTGGACGACGCCGAGAAGGGCCGGCGCGTCGCCGAGATCGAGCAGGCGCGCCAAGCCGAGGAACTAGCCTACACCATTGCCGGTCGCATCGGCCACGCGCTGGAACCGGTCCTCGCACCGCTGGGCTTCGACTGGCGCATCGGCACGGGGCTCATCGGCGCTTTCGCGGCCAAGGAGGTCTTCGTCGCCCAGATGGGGATCGTCTTTGCCCTTGGCGAGGCCGGCCAGGACTCGACGGCCCTGCGCGAGAAGTTGCGGGCCAACTACACCCCGCTGCAGGCGTTCTGTATCATGCTGTTCTGCCTGGTCAGCGCTCCGTGCATGGCCACGATCGCCGTGACCCGCCGCGAGAGCAATTCGTGGAAATGGGCGTTGTTCCAACTGGGCGGGCTCACCGCCTTGGCATATGTCCTGACCCTCATCGTGTTCCAAGTCGGGTGCCTCCTCGGCCTCGGCGCCAGATAGGAGAAGTCATCATGGCCGAAACCATTGTCGTAATTGCGATCGTCGGTGTGGTGCTGTTGCTGGCGGCCAGGTCGCTCTACCGGACGCTTACCGGCAAGAACGACGGCTGTGGCTGCGGCAAGGGGGCATGTTCCGCTTCCGGCCACTGCCAGTCACCCCAGGCGGCAACGAAGACCCGTGAGGAAAGCCATGGCGACTGAGACAACGTTTGCCATCAGGGCAGTTCCCTGCTGGTCATCCTCAATTCCATGCGGTTGCTGACCGCGGCGAACCAAGGGACGGCGTCTCGGAGGAAGTATGGCTGAAACGGTAACTACTCAGGTAGTCCCGGAACCCGCGGTCTCGTCTTGGAGACCCCTGCCACCTTGCGTGGCAGGTGAATCAGGTTCGCCAGCTAACAGAGGTCGCCCCTCTCTCCAGTTCCCGCCCGCCGCCAGCGGGCGGGAACTGGAGAGAGAGGCGAAGCACAGGCGTTGTAGCCAGCGAACCTGATTCACCTGTGGCACAAGGCCACCGATGTCTCGCGCTCAGACGTACCTAACGTACTTATTACCAAGAAGAAAGGAGTCGACCATGTGGAGCGTAAGTCGGAGCGTAGTTGCCGGGGTGGCGCTGTCTCTGGCCTTGAGCGGGGCAGGCGCTGGCGTGCAGGCGGCAGAGCCGGTGGCGCCGGCCGCGGCGGGCTTCGATCCCGTTGCTGACGGCGCGGCCGTGGTACAGCAGGCCAACTGGGATGCGATGCAGGCCGTCGAGGTGCGGATGAGCGAATACAAGTACGAGCCCGCCGCGCTCGTTTTCAAGTCCGGCCAACCCTACAAGCTGGTGCTGCGGAACGTGGGCAAGGAGCCCCACTATTTCACCGCGCCTGCCTTTTTCAAGGCGGTGGCCTCCCGCAAGGTGCAGAGCCGCGATGCGGAGATCAAGGCGTACTACTTCAACGCGTTCGAGGTACTGCCCGGCGGGTCCTTGGAGTTCTTCTTCGTGCCGGTAACCAAGGGAGACTTTGCCCTGTGCTGTACCATGAAGGGGCACAAGGAGAACGGCATGGTCGGCACGATCAAGGTGGAGTAACCGAACGCGCCGCGCCTCCGGACTCAGGTGGTTCTTTGAATGTGGCACGGGCATCCTGCCCGTGATTGCCTGCGCAGGATGCGCATGCCACCTCTCCGCGGCTCCTGCCGAGTTGAGGTGGAAACAGTACCTGAGCAGTTACCCAGAAAGTGCGAGCGATGACCGCGATTCAGGTCCTGCAAAGCAGCGCCGAAGAACTCCAGCGCCGGGCCGAGGAGCACCGGCGTCTGATCGCGGCGGCAATTGACGGAGGCGATGTCAAGGGCGTGCTCGACGTCTGTGGCTTCCTGGATTGTCCTCATCGACGGCGGTTGCGAGAAACGCTTGTCGAGGCGATCGCCGTTCTGGAGGAGACGCGGCGCGCGTTCAAGTCCAAACAATTGGAGGTGCTACGGAAAAAACTGATCGGCGTATTGGCGGAAAACGCTTGACCCCCAAGGTCTGAAGCGGAGTAGTCCTACGGTCCGGTGCATGGCGCCGGAAAGTGAGGGCGCGGACAGGGCCGGTTGCGAACCGGTCTTGCCGGCGCCCTTTTTTGTTGGCAACGGAAGGGAGTGCGAAATGCGAAGGAGTATGCGCGTCGTGCCGGTCGTACTGCTGGTCAGCGCCAGGTGGGTGTCAGCCCAGGAGCAGACATTGCCTCGTGACGTCGGGGCGGACGCCAATGAACCAAGCCCGACGTTGGTGGCTACGGCGGTAGTGCCTGATACGAGCAAATCAAGCCTGTTGTGCCGTTGTGAACACAGCAAGTTAATCGCGCAGGATGCCGATCCGCTCGGCAAGGGCGCCTGGCAACTCCAGTTCAATATCGGTTACAGCCGTGCGACACGGCAGTGGGACCCCGATGGGTGGGCCGAGTCGCGCGAGCGTTCGTCCGAGTGGATCAACCAGGAAGTCCTGACGTATGGCGTCTCCGACACGCTTGACGTGGGCCTCGGCCTCGGCTACGGCTGGCTGGCCGATGATGAAACGGGCCTCAAGTCCGGGCGCGGGATATCGGACTTGGCGCTGTCGGGGAAGTGGCGGTTCTATGAAAACGAAGACTGGGGCGTCGCCTTCGCCTACGTACCGACCCTCACCATCCCCACCGGAAAGGAAACGACGTCAGAACGCCTGGGACCCAGTCAGGAGTTCTGGAGCCTGGACACACGTTTCGCGGTCGTCAAGGACTGGTCGGAGCGGTGGAGCACGAATGTCGACGCCGGCTATACCGCGGCCTTCGGCGAGCGCGACGAGGCGCGCGGCAGTTTCAGCGCGAACGGGGCCGTTGGCTATCGTCTCTTCCCCCTGCTGCAGCCGGAAGTGGAGCTGAACTATAGCCACGATTTCGTTCACCGCGACGACGATGCCGACCTGATCGCCGTGACCGTGGGTGCCGAGATGCCCATCTCGGACCGCCTGTGCGTTCGGGCGGGTGTGCAGCGCGCCATCGCGGGCCGCAACACGGACGCCGCCACCACGTTTCTGCTGTCGGTGGACCTGAACTTCTGAGGTAGCTACTGAGAGAAATCAGAGAGAGCGGGACGAGCCGTCCAACACGAAAGGAGGTTATCAGGCGAACAACACGGCGAGGCAGCCGTGGGCCAGTGCCCCCGCCCCTCGCACCCCGGTCTGAGCGAAACATGAACATGCGCGATTCGACAAACATCGATAGGGAAAGGACACGGTGAACATGAGAACCATTCGCTTCAAGGAAAAGATCACGATCGCGGGCCGTGGGAGCGCGGCCGCGGTCTTCGGCGTCCTCGCGCTCGCTACACACGCCGCCTTCGCACAGTCCAACTTGCCGTCGCCGGAAGAAATGTGGAAAGTTATCCAGGAGCAAGCCAAACAGATACAGGCGCTCCAGGACCAGGTCCAACAGCTCACCGGCCAGGTCAAGTCCACCGACCAGCGTCTTGAAACGGTCGCCGACGCCGTCGACGACCAGGATGCCGCCGGTTTCCCCGGCAAGAAGACCCATCTCGGCGGCTACGGCGAACTGCATTACAACAACCTCGAAGATCGGCACGGCAGCAAGGACAAGGAGGAAATCGACTTCCATCGGTTTGTACTCTTTGTCGGGCATGACTTCGATGAGCGTTTGCGGTTCTTCTCGGAGTTGGAGGTGGAGCACGCGCTGGTCGGCGATACCAAGACCGGCGAGGGCAAGCCCGGCGAGGTGGAGTTGGAGCAGGCGTATCTGGAGATGGATCTGGACGCGGAAGCCAAGCATCGGGCGAAGGCGGGGCTGTTTCTGGTGCCGGTGGGAATTCTCAACGAGACCCATGAGCCGCCGACCTTTTACGGGATCGAGCGCAACGCGGTGGAAACCAACATCCTGCCGACGACTTGGTGGGAAGCCGGTTTGGGGCTGAGCGGACGGTTCACCGATGCGTTGAGCTACGACCTGGCGTACACCTCCGGACTGGCGGTGAAGGCCGATTACAAGGTCCGCGACGGCCGGCGGAAAGTCGCCAATGCGCCGGCCGAGGACGGGGCCTTGACCGGGCGACTGCGCTGGAAGCAGTCGGGCCTGGAGTTGGGCGCCACCCTGCACTATCAGACCGACCTCACCCAGGGCGGGGCCAACGGCGCGCCGGAGGACTCGAGCGGGCTGCTCGCTGAAACGCACGCGGCGATCGAGATGGGGCGCTTCGGCTTGCGCGCCTTGTACGCCCGCTGGGAACTGGACGCCGATGCGGCCGAGGCGCTCGGTCGCGATGTCCAGCAAGGCTGGTATATTGAGCCGTCGTACAAGATCACCGACAAGCTCGGCCTGTTCGCCCGCTACAGCTACTGGGACAACAGCGCCGGGGACTCAGCCGAGTCGGCGGTCAAGCAGTTGGACGTCGGAGTCAATTACTGGCCGACCGAGAATGTCGTGCTTAAGCTCGACTATCAGGACCAGGATGCCGCCAGCGGCGTCACGGAGTTGGACGGATTCAATGCCGGCATCGGCTATCAGTTCTAGCAGGACTGCCCCGGGCGGTTCAAGAGCGCCCAAGGTGCAGAGCGACGCCATCGCCCCGAGGCGCGCCCCGCGCCTCGGGTCTGCCTGGATGGCGTTCGCCTGTACCGTGGCGGTATTCGTGACCGCCGCGGGACAGGCCGGTGACAACGCGCGGGCCGGCCAGGCCCCGGCGGATTTCCTCGAGGGTGTCTTTGGCGCCGCGCCGCCGGCGGCGCGCACGCTCTGGCCGACCAAGGCGATGCGCGAGGAGATCGGCAGCATCCTCGGCCACCCGCTGGCGGCGCTTCGCGTCCGCTACTGGGTACGCGACGAGCGTTACATTTTCGTCCTCGACGAGATCGGCAAGGACAAACCGATCACCACAGCGGTGATCGTCACGGCCGGCCGGATCGAGCGGGTCAAGGTGCTGGTCTTCCGCGAGTCCCGTGGGGGCGAAGTGCAAAACGCGTCGTTCACCGAGCAATTCACCGGGGCTCGACTTGGCGCCGGCGCCCGGCTGGACCGCGATATCGACGGCATTACCGGCGCCACCCTGTCCGTCCGCGCCGTCACCTGCCAGGCCCGCCTGGGCCTGTACCTGTACAACCACGTCAAGGAGTAACTGCCGCGCCGCGGCGCCACTCCCGCCAACTCGTCCATGCCGTCAGCCCCATGATCAAAGACCCGCAAAAGCAACGGATTCTGCGCCATGTGCACCGCGTCGCCGGCCTGGTTTGCGTGGCCTTTACGCTGCTCTTGGTGGCAACCGGGATCATGCTCAACCACACCGGCCCCCTTGACCTAGGGCAGCGCCGGATCGGCAACCGCTGGGTGCTGCGCTGGTACGGCCTGAGGGCGCCGCCGACTCTTCAAGGATACGCGGTCGGTGAGCATTGGCTGACCCAGGCCGGCGAAACGCTCTACTTCGACGCTCGCCCGGTGGCGCAGCCCCACGGCCCCATCGTCGGTGCGGTCGTGGTCGATGGCGCCTACGCCGCGGCCACCGCCAACGTTCTGTTCCTCTTCACGGCGGACGGCCAGTTAATCGAAGAACTTGGCGTCGCGAGCGGTCTTCCCGCCGATATCCAGGGCATGGCTGCCGCGGACGCCCAATTGCTCTTCAAGACGCCCTCTACCATCATCGCGACCACGATCGCGCTCGATAGCTGGACCCCCACCCCGGCGGCCCAGGCCGCCTGGGCGACCCCCTCCACCTTGCCCGCGGCGCTGACCACGGAACTCGAACCGTTCCTGGTCGGTGAGGGGGTGTCGTGGGAACGTCTGATCATGGACCTTCACAGCGGCCGCATTATCGGGCCGGTCGGTGTCTGGATGACCGACCTGATCGCCGTCCTGCTCCTTGTCCTCGCCGGCAGCGGCCTGGTCATGTACTCATTCCGCCCAAAGAGGCCATCTGGCTGAGTCTGTCGGCACCGCCGAAAATAACCGACCTGTGCAGGTAGATCCGGCCTTGCCGGCAGACGCCCTCACACGGACAGGCATCGGGAACGGCGCCGCTCGTAGTGGTGTCGCAGTCCCGGCGGTAGTCCGCCGGGCAAGACACCATCCTCGCGCCACGCCGTCACAACACACCAGATGGGCTCTTGGCACTCCACTTCGTTCCGCGCACTGCGAGCCCACTACGAACGGGCGTATCGTGCCGTCTACGGCGGGGCCCCTTCTCTCTCAGGATTTACCCGCACAGGTCGAACTCACTTCGCGGCAACGGGGACCCGCTGTGCCGAGCGCACCGGCATGGCGAACGCCTGCTATTCGCCCCAGCCATTAGGGCGGCCACGATACCGTTTCACGGCGGGTCCAGATAGAGCGCCTCAGCCAAGTGCCGCCCGGCGCCCGTCTTGAACACCCGCGCGATGATCTCTTCCAGCCGGGATCGCTCGGCTTGCGGGAACTCGTCCGGAATGTTCACCAGCCAGTCCGCGTCCCAGAGGATGCGGAACTCCGGGGTATCGATGTCGCGGGCACTGTGGTGGTTGGCGATGATCTGGCACACGTGATCGATCGCCGCCGGGTCCACCTGCAGCGCTTCCAGAATGCGCCGGGCGATCGGGGGGCCCTCGATCTCCTGGTACTTGCCGACGGCTGAGCCGTGTTTCGTCTCCGCCTCGTGAATACCGATGTCGTGGAGAACGGCGGCCGCCTTCACGACCAGCGGATTGGCCTTCTCCTGCTTGAGAATCAGTTCCGCGCTGTCCAGCACCGCCAGCGCATGGCGAATGCGGCGCTGGTCCTCGCCGAAGACCTGCTTCATCTCCTTGATCAGCGCGTCACAGAGCGTTTCGTCGCGCAATTGCGCCGCCGGGATCCCCACGCACTGCTCGGCGAACTGGCACCACTTGGCGCAGCCCATGTCGAAGTGCGAGTTGCGCACCAGTTCACCGCAGTGCGTGCAGCGGCGTCGGAAATCGTCCTTCCAGAATTCGATGCTCTTCCCGCAACGCGGACACGGTTGCTCGGAGGCATCGTCGCCTTTCCAGAATCGCTTGTCTTGCCCGGGGCAGCGGCTGAGTAACATTGTACGTCCTCCTATCCCCAATCGCTTCTCGCAATCCTCGTCGCAATCGCTTCTCGACAACCAGCATTGTTGCGGAAATGGATCGATCGACGATTGCGACAACGATCATCTGTTCGTCATTCTTGTTCCTCACCGAATTTGACACTACCGGATCACTTGAGTTGCCTGGCCAGGGCGCCAAAGGCCCTGGCCATATCGTCGAGGAGGTCCTGCGTATTCTCGATGCCGGCAGAGACCCGGATCGTGCCAGGGCCAATCCAGGCCGCCTTGCGGGCCTGGGGCGACATCGAGGCGTGACTCATGGTTTCGGGGTTCTGCTCGGCAGATTGCAGAGAACCCGCACTCCAGGCCATCTTGCTGGCAGCACCCGGGGCGCTTTTCACCCCTTCTGACACCTTGAACTCGGACCTTGGCTTCGCGCCGCGGCGGGGGAGGCCCTGTCCACCGTATCGTCGAGGACATCCGACAGGCGGGTGTCACGAAGGAACGTGTTCAGCCTGTCCTGGAGCACCCGGAGACGGGTACTGATCCGGCAGGAGGGGCGACGAACGCAACCGTCCGCGCCGCCCGTACATAAGTTCAGAAGGGGCAATGGTTGCACTGCCACGACAACATCGTACAGCGATACCTGGCGAGGCGACACGGCGAGACGGAACCCGCCCTGGTTGCCAGCCCTGGACCGCAGAATGCCTGCCTTCGACAGTCTCCGGAGTATCTTGTGCGCGAAACTGGCCGGGACGGTCAGCGCCCGCGCCATCGCCGGCACTGTGGCGGTTTGACCGTTCTGGGACGCGATGTGTACCAGCATCCGGAGCGCGTGGTCGGTATCTCGGCGGATTATCGTGCGACCTCTTTTCATACTGGAGTAAGTTAGTCCAGTTTCGGTTGCCTGTCAAGAAGGCCCATCACCGCCGCATCGCCGCCAGGGTTGATGTTCCGGCGGGAGGAACGATATTGCCCGCAGCAGGCGCGACAGAGGGCTGAGGGATGAACGCTGAAAGCTGAGGTCCAGAGGCCGAAACCAAGAGCGGTTTCTTTGCGTCCATTTCAGGTCTCAGCCCTCATCTGCGTCCACTTCAGCTTTCAGCCTTCATCCCTCAGCCCTGCCTTCGAGGTGACGGGGATGAGACTCCACGCCGAAGAACGGCTTACGTTTCACTGGCCTGTTGTCTTTGCTCTCGGGTTCTTCGCCGTCGTGGCACAGGCGCTGTTGTTCCGTGCCTTTCTCACCGTCTACGAAGGGAATGAGCTGGGGATCAGTTGCTTCTTCAGTTCCTGGTTGCTCTGGGTCGGCGCCGGCGCGCTCGCGGCCCGCTTGATCCCCGCAACACTCTCTTGTCGCCTGCTCCGGTATTTCACGTTTCTGCCGCTCGTCTATCTGCCTGCGTATGCGGGGCAACTCCTGCTCATCCAGCAATCCCGCGCCCTGGCCGGCATCGAGAGCTACGAGCTCTTTCCTTTTGCCCGCATGCTGCCCGTGTCGTTCCTCGCCAATGCGCCAGTCTCCTTCTGCACCGGTCTGCTGTTCACGCTGGCGGTCAAGTGGCTTTCGGAAAGCAAGCCTCTCGCCGTGGCGTGGGTCTACATCTGGGAAGCCGCAGGCAGTTGTGCCGGCGGAGTCGCCGCGACGCTGCTGTTGTGGGCGGGGCGAAGTCCGGAGACCACCATGTTCTGTGCCGCGCTGGTCGTGGCCGGGGCCGGGGCCGCGCACGGCTGGGTTCGACGCGCCCGCCTGACCGGTGCGGTGCCGTTGCTGTTGGTCGTCGGGGCAATAGGTCTGGGCGTTCCGGGCCACTGGGCTCGGGTGAATGACCTTCACGCGTGGTGCCGCCTGTTCCCGGCTGACGCCTACGACGGGAGTTTCGCCACCCCTCAGGCCTACTATCACTTCGGCCGTCACCAGGGGCAGTTCAACGTCGTCGCCTGGGAATCGGTGGTCGAAAGCGTGCCCGGCACCGAGCCGGCATCCGAGGTGATCGCCATCCACCTGGCTCAGAAGCCCGATGCCCGTCGCTTTCTGGTCATTGGCAGCGGTAGTTATGGCATCTGCCGACGTTTGGCGTCTCTTCCCCAGGTGGAACGGATTACCTGGCTGACCCCCGACCCCGCCTATCCGCAGAAGCTGATGGAGGTCCTGCCCCTGGAGTTTCAGCAGGGCACGGGTGCCGTCGACATCCCGGGTGTCGACCCGCGGACATTCCTGCGCCAGTCGCCTGAGCCGTATGATCTGGTCATTGTCAATCTTCCGGACGCCGCCACGTTGTCACTAAACCGGTACTGCACCCGGGAGTTCTTCGAGCTGCTGAAGCAGCGAATGAGCCGTGACGGTGTTGTTGGAATCAGGGTTTCTGCCGGCGAGAACTACATGGGCGCCGAGTTGGTGAACTTGGGCGCTTCGGTGCTTCACACCCTGAAAGCCGTGTTCAAGGACGTAGCCCTGAAACCGGGCGACGACACCTGGATGATCGCGTCGGACAGCGGTCGCCTCAGCATGTTCTCCCTCGAATTGCGCGCCCGTTACCGCCAAGTGAAGGGCGCCGAGCAGGTCTACCCGGCGGACGGCCTGATCTCCCTGTACAGCCCCGAGCGGATTGACGATTTGCTGGCGCGTTACCGCCAGGCCGAGACGGCAGCGGTCGGCAACTCTCTGCTGAACACCGATCGGGAACCCAAGGCGTTACTGCACGCGCTGCTACTCGTCGCGCGGCAGACCGCTGCGCCCGAGACGATGTTCGCCATGGTCGCGACGGCCGGAGCCGTTGGATTCCTGGTTCTGGTCGCCGCCGCCGTACTCTATGTATTGCTGCGCGCCGTGTACCTCTGCCGCTCTGTATCGCGGTGGCCGTCCGCGCCGGAGCCGGGGCAGGGCGATGGTTCGAGCTCGGTGGCCTTCGACAGTCATTTCGCCGTCGTCTCCAGCGGGGCTGCGGCGATGGGCACCACGCTCGTGTTCATGTTCGCCTATCAATCGCGCTTCGGTTCTGTATTTCTGCACATCGGGCTGATCTCAGCCGTGTTCATGCTGGGGTTGACGGCAGGCAGCCTTGCCGCCGCGCGGTCGCTGTCCACCGGGAAGTGGCGCCCGCAGGCCATTCTTGCTTTCGTCATTGCCGTGCACGTCGCGTTCTTGGCGGTCGTGGCCCTGCTGCCTTCGGCGGGAGTGGGGGTCGCGCCGCTCTTCCTGTGCTTCCTGGTCTGCGGGCTGTTGAGCGGGGCCTATGTCCCCGTGGCCGCGGCGCGGTTGGAGACGTGCGGTGTGGGCGATGCCACCGCCGGCAGCCTCATCGAACTGAACGACCACGTGGGCGGGGCTTTGGGCGGCCTTCTGACCGGGTTGTTCCTGCTCCCCGTTCTTGGCGTGCCGTCGGCGCTTGCGGTGCAGGCCCTGCTGATCGGAGCGAACCTCGCGTCGTTGTTGCCCTATCGGTGGCTGGCTGCGCATCTGAGCCCGCGGTGGCAAGCCGAAGGGACCGCAGTGGCGCCTGACCGCTTCGACCGGGTCGCACGGGCAACGGGGTACGTGTTCTTCGGCGCGGCGGCAATCCTGCTGCTCGTCGCACAACTCCATGCCCGGTTGACGAAGGTCGATGGGCGCCAACTGCTGGCCCAGGCCGCGAGCACGATGACCGGCGGCGCAACGCTAGTCGAAGCAACCGCGCCCCTGGAGAACCGCCAGGCGATGTACTACTTCAGGCAAGACGCCGAGCCGGGGATTGTCCGTGCTTACGTCTTCGGCACCGAAGCGCTGGCATCCGACGTTCGTGGCTACGGCGGGCCGCTTGCGCTGGCCGTGGCTACCGACAAGGACGGGGTCCTCCGGGACGTTCGGATCCTGCACTCCAATGAGACGCCGGCTTACCTGAGGCGGCTGGATTCATGGATGCACAACCTATTGGGTAGAAACGTCTTCAGGGACGAACCCTTTAAGGGTGTCGATGCGGTGAGCGGGGCCACCGTGACGTCCGCGGCTCTGATGCGCACGGTGGCGATTGCCGGACAGGGATTTGCGGCGCACGTTCTGGGGCAGGGGAGCACGGTGCCGGTTTCGGAGAGTCACTGGCGCATGCCCGATCGCACCGTCACGCTTCTCGGGGCGCTGGCGGCCGTAGCCGTCATGCTGCGCTGGGCGCGTCTGGCCCGGTTCCGTCGTGGCTGGCTGCTCCTGATCCTGCTGGTCGCCGGCACGTCACTGAATGCGCAGTATTCCCTGGAGCATGTCGCCTCGTTGGCGCTTCTCAGGGCCGGGGGGCACAGCGTCAGCGTCGGCGTTGCCATGGCGGTGGGGATCCCGATCCTGGTCATCCTGTTCGGCAACGTCTACTGCGGTTACCTGTGCCCCTTCGGTGCACTGCAGGAACTTGTCGGCGACCTTCGACCTCTCCGGTTGGCGATCATCCCCAGCAAGGCTGTGTGGCGCTACGCCCGGATGGTCAAGTACGTCCTTCTGTTTGCGGCGGTCTGCCTTCTGGCGCTGCCGCCCGCCAGCGACGTGCCGTCGCTCGACCCGCTGGTGACGGTCTTCGGCCGGGCCCCCGCCATGCCCATCGTCTGGATCACCCTGCTGGCGGTGTGCCTGGCCTTCTTTGTCCCCCGGTTCTGGTGCCGAACCTTCTGCGTCGGCGGTGCCTTCCTGGGACTGCTGGGCGGTCTGCACCTGTTGCGGCGCTTTACCCCGGGAATCAGCCCGGACGCCTGTTCGTACGGGGTCCGGAATCGCGACGAACTGGATTGCATCCGCTGCGACCGATGTCGCCGGATCGAACCGCGCGAAGCCCACGCGCTCCAGGCGGCGGAAACCGCGCCGGGTTGGCGCTGGGCCGATTCGGTCTTCCTGGCGATCATCGGGGGTGCGTTTCTGGGGTGCGCACACTTGTCCGCGCCGGGTTGGCGCACCGTCCTGCAGCGGCCGCCGAACAGCGTTGAATCCGGCGCGGGAACCGCCAGAATGCGCACCGTAAACACGCCTAAGCTCAAGGCGCTCCTGGACGCAGGCAAACTGTCCAGCCGCGAGGCCCTCTACTACCGGAAGGCAGACAACCCGCTGCCAAGGCAACCGACGCCGGGCGAGCCCCCGAAGAAACCACCCCAGCCCTGATTGGGCAGGCGCCGTGATCCGTGATGCGGCTCACAGGCGACGCACCGCACCGGGCATATTCAGCTCTTCGTCAGAAAGAGCGCCTCAGCCAGGCGCCTTCCGGCACCGGTCTTGAACACCCGAGCGATAGTCGCTTCCATCTGGGATTGCGAGGCTTGCGGGAACTCGTCCGGAATGTTCACCAGCCAGTCCGCATCCCAAAGGATGCGGAACTCGGGGGTGTCGATGTCGCGGGCACTGTGGTGGTTGGCGATGATCCGGCACACGTGGTCGACCGCCGCCGGGTCCACCTGCATCGCGCTCAGGATGCGCCGAGCGATCGGCGGACCCTCGATCTCCTGGTAATTGCCGGCCGCTGAACCGTGTTTCGCTTCCGCCTCGTGGATGCCGATGTCGTGGAGAACGGCGGCCGCCTTCACGACCAGCGGATCAGCCTTCTCCTGCTTGAGAATCAGTTCCGCGCAGTCCAGCACCGCCAGGGCATGGCGAATACGGCGCTGGTCGTCGGCGAAGACCTGTTTCATCTCCTTGATCAAAGCGTCACAGAGCGTTTCGTCGCGCAGTTGCGCCGCCGGGATTCCCACGCACTGCTCGGCGAACTGGCACCACTTGGCGCAGCCCATGTCGAAGCGCGCGTTGCGCACCCGTTCGCCGCAGTGCGTGCAACGGCGCCGGAAGTCATCCTTCCAGAATTCGATGCTGTTCCCGCAACGTGGGCATGGCTGGTCGGACGCGTCGTTGCCCTTCCAGAAACGTTTGTCTTGTCCGGGGCAAAGGCTGGGTGCCATGGTGCGTTCTCCTGTCCCTGTGGGTCACCCTGTGGGTCACCCTGTGGGTCACCACCAGTGTTTCGGGTATTGGCGGTGATGAACGATGTTGTTGGCGACGACGGCGATCAGGACCAGGACCGTAGCTCCGACCAGCACCGGGAGGATGGGGAACAGCCAACCGGCATGGTCGTGGATGCCGATCAGAGCTGTGGCGCCGCCCGGCGGGTGAGTCGTGTGCGTGGAGTGCATGACCAGGATTGACAGTCCGACCGCCACCGCCAAGGCCACCGGACCGGCGGCGCCACAAGCGACCATGGCGCAGCTAACGAGCGCGGAGAGCAGGTGGCCGCCCAGGACATTGCGCGGTTGCGCCAAAGGACTCTCCGGAGCACCGTACAACAGCACGGCGGACGCCCCGAATGAGCCGAGCAGCAGATGGTGCCCCGTCAGGGATGCCAGGCCGCTGATCGCCAGAATCCCGCAGGTTCCGGAGAAGAAGCCCCACGTCGCGTGTTTCCATGAGCGGGCTGGCCGTGTGGCGGGTGTGAAGGGCGCCCGGAGCTTGCCGGGGAAATGTTGTAGTCGTTTTATCATGTGACGGCAGTCCCAGCCCCCCCCAAAAAAGCGCCTATGGCCATTACCCGCCACAGCGTGCCGGAACCGGCTCCCCCGTTACTTGTTCTCGTAGCGGGCCTTGAATTCCGCGGCGGCCTTGGCGCGTGCGGCCTTTTCTTCCGGGTCCATGTTGCCGGTGTACCACCGGTGGTCGTCGCTCGCCAGGGTTTGGTCCAGCAGGGCCTTCAGCTTCTCCGCCGCATCTTTCTTCGCCGGGTCCGTGGAACCGATGTTCGCCTGGACCAGTTCCTCGAGTCCCGGGATGTACTCGGAGTACCAGTGCTTGGCCACCTCGTACGTGCCGTGCCAATGGGTGTAGTCCGGCCCCATCATGGCCGCACCGTGGCGGGCACGGCGTCCCTCATGGTGCCAGATCTCGTACCACACGAAGTCAATCTTGTTGCCGAACTCCACCGGCTTGATCAACGGTTTGGCGGCGGCGTACAGCGCCAGGCCCGGCTTGGCGAACTTCTCGTTGTAGAGCTCGATCAGTTCGTCATACTGCACGAACCAGTTCTCCACCCACTTGGTGCTGTGGCAACTGAAGCACACGTCCTTCATGTTGCTGCGCCGCGCATCCCACGGCATCGCCTGGCCGGGCAGGTCCATCTTCTTGTCGGCGATCTCGGGGCGGACGGAGACCGCCGGGCGGTTGTTCCAACTGATGCGCATCCCCACGTCGTGAGTTACTTTCTGCTTCTTCGTTTCCGACATATGGCAGGTGGCGCAGGTCGGGGCGGCGGAGTAATCCTCGCCCACCACCCACTTGGCGTTGCCCAGGTTCATACGCGACACGTTGGCAAAGAACGCAATGCCGTGTTTCGACTCCTCGTAGATCTCCTTCTGCGGATGATCCGGGCCCATGTGGCACTTGCCGCAGGTGTCGGGATGCCGTGCCTGTTCCACCGAAAAGCTGTGGCGGCTGTGGCAGGCAGCGCACGACCCCTCCGACCCGTCGGGGTTGATGCGCCCGATGCCCGTGTTGGGCCAGGTCGCCGGATCGAGCTGGCCGTCCGGTTCCACCTTCACCTGCGAACCATGACACTGCCAGCAGCCATCTACCGCCGCCGCAGATGTCCCCTTCGGGAAACCTTTCGTGACAAAGCCTTTGTTGCCCTCCACCACCTCAGCCAGCACGTTGTCCAGGGAACCCAGGATCCGCGCCGCCTTGGAATGGTGCGAACCGACGAACTCCCGCACTTCCTTGGCGTGGCAGCGCGAACAGTCCTGGGGACTCACAATCACCGAGATCGTCTCCCCGGCGTGCTCATAGGCATCCGGGTCCGCCGGGTCCGCCGCGTGGCACTCGTAGCAGCCCACATTGGCGCGGAAGTGTTTGCTGCTGCCCCATTGCTGGTACAGCGATGGGTTCTGGTCCTTGTGACACTCGATGCACGCTTGAGACTTCTTGCTCAACTCCTCCAAGCCGGAAGGCCCGCCTCCCGCCCAAGCCGGAACGGCACAGACTCCAACCAGACTCCACGTCAGAGCAATAACTCTTGATCGCGTCGACATGATGCGTCCTTTCTCTGTTGTTCTCCTGTAACTGCTCAGGAGTCCTCAGTCCGAGGTGCGGACCGGCTGGCTTTCCCCCAGCCAAGCGGCCGCAACGCGCCCGTCCGGCGGCAGTGCGGCCCAGAAGTCGGAGAAGCGCTGATTCGGGACGTCCCGCCGCGAATACGTCGTGATCACGTCGTTCAAGACACCGAGCACGGCGTCCAGATTCGGGGCCTGACCCACGACTTGGCCCAGACGCGGATGCCGACCCAGCTTGCCGCCCATGACGACGCGAATCTCGGGCTGGGAAAGACCGATGCAGTGCTTCGGGCAGGCGTCGCGACACCGCGAACACCCGAGGCAGAGCTCGCGTGCAAACGCCGGTGGCGCGTCCGCCACGGTGATCGCCCGGTCCGGACAGGCCCGGGCGCACACGCCGCACGCCGTGCAATCGCTCGAGGCTACGGTCGGTTTGACGCAGGCGATCAGGCCGACGTCGGCGATCTGCGGGCGCGAGCAGGCGTTGGGACAACCCGCGACGGAGATGCGGAACTTGTGATGGTACAGGACCTGGTCGCCGTCGATCCGCGCGCGCAACCGCTCGGAGGCACGTTCGCGCGTCGCCCACTCCTCAATCGCCCGCCCCCACGCCTCAACGTCCGCGAGCAGGTTGGGGCAGTCCGATGCGGCCCCGTGGCAAGTCTCGACCACCAGCACTTGGGCTGCCGGCGTATTGTCCTGCGGGATGGTCTGTTGGATCTCCGCCGGACTCTTGCCCGCCAGCATGGCACGGAAGCGCTTCTCGGCCTCCTCAACATCCGCCAAGGTCACCTGATGGCGGCCCTGTTCCAGAACGCGCTTTTCCACCTTCCGCGCCGCGCGATGCCGCACCCAGGCAGGCACCCGGGACAGGGCCTTCTCCGCGTCTGGCATCCATGTCATCGCCGCCATCCCTGCCGAACTCCTTCCTGCACCGCCATTGATAGATCAGTGAATATGGTACCATAATGCCTGTTTAGGGGTAAGTCAAGTTGATTCGCGGCCGGGCGGGGCGGGTGCATACCCATCGAGCCGGCAACCCCGGCGTCTGTTGGGTGCCGTGGATCGGCGCTCTGTGGAAGTAGAGCAAGGCTCCAGCCTTGCAGTCTATCCATCCGTCCGGTGCGGGACGGCGGTGGACAGCAAGGGTGGCGCCTTGCTGCTACTTTGCCTGACACCATCCTGCGCCTCAGTGGCGCAGGGCGAGAAGTCTGCGCATCGTGTCGCCGAGCATGGGCCGGACCTGTTCCTGGGGCAGATCGACGGAGAGCAGTCGGCCCAGTTCCCATACGAGGTTGTGGCAGAACGCGTCGCTGCCGAAGATCATTTTCGCCGGGTTGACGCGGGAGAACGACTCCTCCCACGGTATGGTCGAGCAGAACGAGCCGCACCACTCGAGCCAGACGTTCGGGTGCGCCGCGGCCAGCGCCTCGGCCTCGCGCCGCCCGTCGTTGCCGCCGCCCGAGTGGCCGAGGATGAACTGCGCTTCCGGGTACTTGGCGACCAGGTCGGTGAAGAGTCGCGGCGAGTCGTGGGTCCCGCCCCAGGTGTGGTTGAGAATGGGCAGCCGGTGTCGGTTGGCGTAGGCGAACATGGGTTCGAACCGCGGGTCGGTGATCGGGACGCGCCAGTAGTCGCAAAGCGTCTTGAACCCCACGAAGAACGAGCGACTGAAGACGTCGTCGAACCGCGCGGCCAGCGCGTCCGCATGGTTCGGGTTGAACCCGAAGTAGCCGCGGAACCGGTCGCCGTGCGGGGCCAATTTCGCTTCGAGTTCCGCATTGCCCGAGACCGGATCGCCAATCAGTGCATTGAGGCTGGAGACGATCAGGGTCTGCACGTCGACGCGTTGGGCCATTGCCAGCGCGGCGGAGATCTGCGACTCCATGTCGTTGCGCTTCAGCACGTACCCGCCGCTCGCGCCCAGGTGCACATGCGCGTCGATGACCGGCATGCCCACCGGCCGGCCGGCGGCCAGGTTCTGCCACAGCGGGTTGCCGTCGAGCCGTGACGTCCCGCGCTGGATCCCCGCCGCGCGCCGCAGACGCAACGCTCCCTCCAGGTTCGCGTGGGCGATCTTCTTCTTTGCGGACTCCGCAACCTCGGCATAGGCCAGTGCGGCAATGGCCGCGCCGTAGTTGGCGCGTTCGCCGGCGCCAAAGAAGACGCGCTCGGGCCCGAACCGCTCGCACAGGATTTCGATGTCGTCGGCCGTGTGCAGCCACGACGTCTCGACGCAGATGTTGCGGCAGCGCGACATCAGGTCGAGGACGTGCGGCATCCGTCCCCAACTGATGTCCGTGAGGATTACGGTCAGGTCCGGATTCTTCGCGGCTGTCGCCAGAAGGTCAGGCCGATCTGCCTCGGCATAGTCCATGATCACGACCGGTTTCAGGTCGCGCAGCAGGTCGAAGATCGGGTCGCACTCGCCCAGGAAGTACCCGGACAGGCCGCGGGTGAAGTGCAGCGCCGGCGCGTGCGTTTCGACCATGCCCCGCAGTTCCTGCATCGCCCCGTCCGTGTACATCATGACCGGCGAGACGCTGAACGCCGGAATGAGTCGTTCGCGGCCGCCGGGCGTCTGCTCGATCGTCTCGAGTGTCTTGCGGTTCACGAACGGGCAACTGCTCTCGCGGCCCTCGACATTGAAAGTTATGGCGCGGTCGATGCCTAGGTGGTCCAGGTGCCGGATCACATCGGCGGCCGTGGGGAAACCGCAGTGCCGATTGAGGGCCAGACCAAACCGTCCGCTAACGTCGATGTACTGCATGGTGCCTCCTGGAATGACCTGTTCTTAGAACGTAACTGCTCAGGTAGACAGGAGTCAGAATTCAGGAGTCAGAATGGGCCGCCAGCAACGACAGTCGTGGACTCAGAAGACAGTGTTGCTGCCGATTTGCCGCCGCCAATCAAACCGTTCCGCACGTTACTGGACGCTGTTGCGCTTTCCATTCTGAATTCTGACTCCTGGCTTCTGACTACCTGAGTGGTTACCTTCGAACACACCGTTGGAGTCCGTGGCCACCGGCCAGCCCCCACTCACTCTGCCGCGCTACTCCCGCACGGTGGTCACGTCGTCAATGTGGACATCGGCGGTCTCCGGGGTGGCGAACCGGAGTTGGGCCAGGCCGGGGGAGAGCAGTGGCGCGGGTGGCGGCGTCTTGCCCTGGAAGCTGAACTGGTCCCACGTCAGGCGGACTTCGCGCCACTCGGGGGCGGGCGCGGGAACACTCGCCTTCCAGTAGTGGCGCTTGCCGTCCGGCGTCTCGAGCATCCACAACACGTCCAGGCCGGTGTTGCCGGGAGAGCGCACCCAGAACGAAATTCCCTTCGCACTGCTGTTCTGCAACATGCTGCCGCGCATGCCTTCACAGCACACGATCATCTTGCCGGTGATGCGGAGCCCGCATTTGCCGGCGTGCGCGGCGTCGGCGCACACGGAGTGCTTGGCGTTCTCAAACTTCTCCGCGTAGGGCAACTGCCATCGCCGGTGCGTCTGCCGGTCCTCGAAGTCCTCGGCGACAAGGCGGTCGCGTCGTTCCGCCGGGGTGAAACCCAACTCAGCCGGGTGCAGTTCCTGCATGGTGGTGGAGACGGAGATGTCGCGGTCATCGGTGGCTACGGCCAACCACGAGATGGGTTCCGCCGTCTCGTAGACGGGGACCTTTGCGGTGTAGACCGCACTGTCGCCCTGGCGCGCGGCTGGCACCGGTTCCCACCAGCGCGTCCGCCACGGCGTCTCGCCGTACGAGTGCCAGACGGTCACGGTCTTGATCGGCAGCGGCCCTTCGACCGCGACGCGCACCGCGAGGTCCGTCCCGGCGCGCGACGGCGCGCCCTCGGTACGGCATACGGGGAACGGCGCGCCCTCGCCTTTCAGTTGGTAATCCATCCAGACGATCTCCGCATAGGTGCGGTGCGCCTTGGTGTCGAACTTCTGCGGGCCGGATGTCCCGCCCGGAATGCGGAGCACGTGGCTGTCGTTGGGCGAGAACGCGATGTTCTTCGGGCTGCGGATGGCATCGTAAGTGGCCATCACGCCGGTCGGCCAGAAGAACCAGTCGTTTGCCGCCGGCATGGTGAAATACGTGGCGGTCATGCGCGGCGCCTGCCGGCCGACGTCCAGCGTGCGCAGCCAGACGTCGGCTCTGTCGCGCGGCATGGCCTCGAGGTCCGGGCGCCAGATGGAACCGATGTCGTAGAAACCGCAACCGTAGATCGAAAAGGCGGTCTTGACGCGGGCGCCAGCCAGGGACGTGACCATGGTCGTCATGTACCCGCCCCACGAGCCGCCGGTGACGCCGATCCGGGCGCGGTCCACGTCCGGCTGCGTGCGCAGCAGTGCCAGGCCGTTCAGCGCCGCGGCCACGCCGTCGAACAGCACCGAAGCGGTCGCGTCCGGTTCGACGGTGTACATCGAGCGTTTCAGCTTCGCCCACGGCCCGGAGCTCTGGCCTTTCTCGCCGTTGTAGAACCCCGGCTGGTCCTGGCACATCGACACGTAGCCGCGCTTGGCCCAGCCTTTGACCGCGTCCGCCACGTAGTCCGCGTAACCGCCACCGCCGTGGCAGACCAGCACGCCCGGGTATGTGCCCTTCTCAATCGGTCGCGCGAGAATGCCGTAGATGATCACGTCCTCGTTCGCCTCCGGCACATGCCGGCTGCGGAAGCGCAGGCGCGTGACCTCGACGCCGTCTTCGACCGCCTTGGACTTGATCTCAACCACCTCGGGCGCAACGTCCTGGAGGAACGGCGCGAACAGGTCCGTTTCCGCGGCGCCGACGGGTAGCCGCCCTGCGAAGACCGCCAGCGCCGCGCCAATCACCAGACGTTGCACGTTACGATAGAACATGATCCGCCTCCTGATCTTCCCGACCTCACTCCTGCTCGCGCTCCTGCTCCAACTGCGGAGCGGCAGTGGCGCGGGACCTCCGGGACTGCGGCAGAGTGCTCGGGTCCGTCCCGGACCGAGGCCCTCGGCCGGGGATCCGTCTTCGCGTGAGCAGCTTCGCCGGACAGAGCCGGCCCGAGCACCCCGCTTCGGCGCGAGACGCGCCGAGCCACTGTGCGCTGGATCGTGTCTTGGCCTTGACAGGCCACCGCACCGGCGCCGGTCGGCCGCCGGGCACGGGCGGCATGGGCGGAGGTCCGGGCAGTGACGGTTGGTTTACCATGACGTTCAAGTCCTTCCGTTGCCGATGGCGTCCAGTGTCGGCAACGGTTCGAATACGCGATGTCCGCGGTACACTCGGCGCTATGGCATGGCGGCACCGGAACTGTGACATTAGCATGGGTCCCGAAGAGCCGCAAGCCGCGGACGGGTTGCGGCGTAATGCGTCAGTGGCGGGTGCTGGGCTGGGGGGGGGCTCGCCAAAGTGGCGGGACCGAGCCGGTCCCGCGGGTGTCGGAGCGAGCCGCTCCGACCACTTTAGACGCCAGCCCCGGCCAACCTTCGACCCTATCTCCACCCGCCACTGACGCATTACGTGCCTGTCGCGGGGCGCGCTTGCTATCTTGCCGACGTGACGCGACATTTCCAGGCATGACGTCAGCAGAAGACAAGCAGGACGGCGGGGCGGAATTGGCGCGCCCGGAGCAACCCACCGTGGCTTACCCCAGTTCTCCCGCGCCTTCCGACGTGAACCTGCGCCGGTTGGTGTCGCCCTGGCGCACGTGGGGGCGCTGGGTGGCGGCCATTGCATCCGGCTTGGCGCTGAGCGCCGCGTTCCCGCCGCTCGAGTATGCGGACCTGGCCTGGATCGCTCTTGTCCCGCTGCTTCTGGCGCCGCCGCCGGCCACGCTCGGCGGCCGCGTGCTCCTCGGCTGGGTCTTCGGGTTCGCGCATTTCGGTACCTGCCTGTTTTGGTTGAACCAGATCGGGTTCGCCGCCGGCGTGCTGCTGGCCTTGGTGTGCACGCTGTATCCCATGGTCTGGTACCTGACCGCCACGGCGGTGCTGCGGCACCTGAGCCGCCGCGAGCCCGCGGAACCGCAGGATGTGACGCCGCGCTGCCTGCCCAGGGCGCCGTGGCGCCAGTGCCTTGCGGTCCTGCTCCTGCCGGCGGTCTGGGTCGGGCTGGAGTGGATTCGCTCTTGGATGTTCACCGGTTTCCCCTGGGACCAGCTCGGTGTCAGTCAGTGGCAGAAGCCGCCCTTGCTGGTGCTGAGCACGTTGAGCGGCGTGTACGGCATCAGTTTCGCCGTGGCTGCGGTGAACGTGGCGCTGTGTTTCTCCGCCGCGGCATGGTGGGAACAGCTCCGGTACGGCACCCGGCGCCGGTTCCCCGCGGCACTGGGGCTCGTCGTGCTCGGCATGGCGGCGGTCACTTTGCTGACGCTGCGCCAGCGTCCCGCCACTCAGCCGGATGATCTGCTGCGCGTCCTTGCCGTGCAGGGCAACATCCCGCAGTGCCGGAAGTGGACGCAGGAGCAGCTTGACGAGTCCATCCAGGTCTACACGTCGCTGTCGCGGGACATGGCGCGTTCGACCGAACCCGACCTCATCGTCTGGCCCGAAACCGCCATTCCGGCGCCGCTGCGCTACGACAAGCAGTACAACCAGAGCATGGAGGAACTGTTTCGGGATGTGAAGACGCGCATGCTCATCGGCACGATTGACTACCGTCAGGCTGCGCCAGTGGGGACGACCTCTCCGGTCGCGGACGGCTCCGGCACGCCCGACTATCAGGTTTTCAACTCCGCCTTCCTTCTAGCTCCCGACGGTCGGATCGAGGAGTCCTACGACAAGATTCACACCGTTCCGTTTGGTGAATACACGCCGTTCGAGCGGCTCTTTCCCTGGCTCACCGACATCATCGGCATGGGGCGGAGCCTCACCGCGGGGCGCGAGTTCACGCTGTTCGAGCTGCCGCACGGTGCACGGGCTGGCGTCAACATCTGCTACGAAGACGCCTTTCCGGAGATCAGCCGCCAGTTCGTCCTGCGCGGCGCCAATGTGCTCATGACGCTGACCAATGACGCGTGGTATGCCGAGAGCGCCGGTTCGCGCCAGCACCTGATCCATGCCGTGTTCCGCGCGGTCGAGAACCGCCGCCCGCTGTTCCGTTCGGGGAACAACAGCGACACCTGTCTGATTCTGCCCAGCGGCCGGATCGTGGGTCAGCTCTACGACACCAACACGGGCAGCCCGTTCGTGCGTGCCGCCAGGTGCTATGATGTGCCCGTCTGGAAGCAGCAGGAGTACACGTTCTACACCCTGCATGGCGATGTTTTCGCCAAGGTTTGCGCGCTGGCCGCAATGTTGATCTGGGTGGTTCTGGCGCAACAACGGTTTCGTGAGAAACGGCGGTTGCTGCAGGTGATTACGGGAAGCGACAGCACGGCTGCCGCAGTGCCGCCAGACGGGTCGGTGTGAGGTCGCCCGGCGCGCTGTTTGTCAAACGTCGGAAGCGCAGCATATTGTCGATGTTTACAGCGGGAGCACGTGCGGCGAGGACGGGGCTTTTCTGGGGCGCCAGGCTCCAACCGCCGAAATGGTCGCCTTCGAACAGGCGCGAACAGGATACAGACAAGGAGGAACAACGCATGGGACGACCGGTAACACTCTTCACGGGTCAGTGGGCGGACCTGCCGCTGGAAGTCATGGCGAAGAAGGCTGCCGAGTGGGGCTACGACGGGCTTGAGCTCGCCTGCTGGGGCGACCACATGGACGTCGTTCAAGCGGCGAAGGATCCCAAGTACGTCAGCAAGCAGCTCAAGATTCTGGAGAAGAACGGGCTGAAGTGCTGGGCCATCAGCAACCACCTGGCGGGCCAACTCGTTTGTGATCTGAACAACGATGGCCGTTCCGACATCTTCGCGCCGAAGAACCTGGCCGGCGATGCCAAGGGCCAGCACAAGTGGGCCATCGAGCAAATGAAGCTGACCGCCAAGGCGGCCCAGAACCTGGGCGTCAAGGTGGTCAACGGCTTCACGGGCTCATCCATCTGGCATCTCCTCTACAGCTTCCCGCCGGTGAGTGCGCAGATGGTCGAAGCGGGGTTTGCGGACTTCGCGGCGAAGTGGAACCCGATCCTGGATGTGTTCGGCAAGTGCGGGGTCAAGTTCGCGCTCGAAGTGCATCCGACCGAGATCGCCTACGACATCGTCACCGCGGAGCGGGCGCTCGAAGCGATTGGAAAGCGCAAGGAGTTCGGGTTCAACTTCGATCCGAGCCACCTGCACTGGCAGATGGTCAACCCCGTAACCTTCATCGAGGCCTTCCCGGATCGTATCTACCACTCGCACATGAAGGATGCCATCGTCACGCTCGACGGCCGATCCGGTATCCTGTCCTCGCACCTGGATTTCGGCAAGCCGGGGCGTGGCTGGGACTTCCGCAGCCTGGGTCGTGGCGGAGTGAATTTCGAGGAGATCATCCGCGCTTTGAACCGCGTCGGCTACACCGGGCCGCTGTCCGTCGAGTGGGAGGACTCCGGCATGGATCGCGAGCACGGCGCCGCCGAGGCGTGCCAGTTCGTACGCAAGACGGACTTCAAGCCGTCGGCCATCAAGTTCGACAAGCAGATGGACAACCGCTAGTGCTCGGTCGCCAGAAATTCCCCCGCACTTCCTTTGCCTGTGCAGGCAACGACC
>MHBL01000278.1 GCA_001803235.1 Lentisphaerae bacterium RIFOXYA12_64_32 | reverse complement strand
AGGTGTGCGCGGAGGTGTGGCCTTCCGAGACGCGGCGCCAGATCTTGAAACAGCCCTGGGACGCGGCACGTCGGGCTTGCCCGCGGCGTCTTCGCGCGGTACGTTGGAGGCGTGTGTTCACGCGGAGAGAGAGTCCGCGGGGTTTCCGTCAGCAGGAGTCGTGCAATGGCACTGTGGAGTGGACGTTTCAGCAAGGGCGCCGACCAACTGGCGGCGCAGTTCACCGCTTCGATCGACTACGACAAGCGCCTCTATGCCCACGATATCCAGGGCAGCATCGCGCACGTGACCATGCTCGCCAAGGCCGGGATTATTCCCAAGGCTGATGCGACGGCCATCGTCAGGGAACTCCGGAGCATTCGTCAGCGGATCGAGGCCGGGACGTTCAAGTTCCGCGCCGAACTCGAAGACATTCACATGAACATCGAGGCGGCCCTGATCGAGAAGTTGGGCGATACGGGCGCACGCGTCCACACCGGCCGCAGCCGCAACGACCAGGTCAACACAGACGTGCGGCTGTACCTCCGCGACGAGTGCGACGCCATCGGCGCGCTTCTCGCCGAACTGCAGCGCGCCTTTGTCAGCCTCGCCCGTGCCAACCAGGACCTGATCCTACCCGGGCTCACGCACCTGCAGAATGCGCAACCGGTGCTGCTCGCGCACCACCTGCTGGCTTACGTCGAAATGTTCGACCGCGACCGCGACCGGCTGGTTGACTGCCAGCGCCGCCTGAACCGTTGCCCCCTCGGCGCCGGCGCCCTGGCCGGGTCGACGCTGCCGCTGGACCGCGAGTTCGTCGCCCGCAAACTCGGATTCGACGGCGCACTGCGCAACAGCATGGACGCCGTGTCCGACCGCGATTTCATCATCGAGTTTCTGGCCGACCTGTCCATCGTCGCGGTGCACAGTTCGCGGCTGGCCGAGGACCTCGTTCTCTGGGTCTCGCAGCGCTTCAAGTACGTCGAACTCGACGACGCGTTCTGCACCGGGTCGAGCCTCATGCCGCAGAAGAAGAACCCGGATATTGCCGAACTGGTGCGCGGCAAGGCCGGCCGCGTCGTCGGCAGTCTGGTCGGACTGCTGACCGTGGTCAAAGGTCTGCCCCTGACCTACAACCGCGACCTGCAGGAGGACAAGGAAGGCCTGTTCGACGCCATCGACACGGTGAAACTGACCCTGGCGCTGCTGGCGCCGATGCTGCGCACCGCCACGTTCAACCGCCAGGTCATGGAAGATGCCGCATCCGACCCGGCGCTCATGGCCACTGACCTGGCTGAATGGCTGGTCAAGCAGGGCGTGCCGTTCCGCCAGGCGCACCACCAGGTGGGGCGATTTGTCGCCTGGTGCGGACAACGCAAACTCGCCCTCGACCAAGTCACGCTCGAACAGATGCGCGAAACCGTGCCCCTGGCCAAGGCGGAAGCCCTGGGTCTGTTCAACGCCCGGCGCAGCGTCAACGCCCGCACGACGCTCGGGGGCACCGCCCCCGAGCAGGTCGCCAAGCAACTCAAGTTCTGGGAGACCCGGCTCCGGAGCAAGACGCCTAAGCCCAGGCGCGCGTGAGGCCGTAGGTTTGGACTGGAGGCCGTACGGCTCGGGGAGTGCGTCGAATGCCTCCCCGGTTCGCGTGGCCGCCAGATCTCCCGGCCTGGCGGAGATGTGGGCTGTTCCGGCAAGCTACCCAGGTGAGGCCGCCTGGGTGCCACCTTGCCGACGCATTGCCCGTCTGTTTCCGTGGCGCGCCCGGGGTTCACCCGGGCGCGCCACGGACGGCATCCGCCTCGGGAACTGAACCGGCGTCCGGCGCAGCGGATGCCGGTTCAGTTCCCGAGGCGAGATTCGAGGGGTTCCAAGGGGAGTCAATGACGCCCCTTGGTCGGGGGTGCGGGGGCGGAAAGCCCCTGCATTCCGGCCCCCGCACAGAGGACACCTCGCATGCAACCGCCGTTTCACATTGTGCTGGTGGCGCCCGAGATCCCGCAGAACACCGGGACCATTGGCCGGCTCTGCGTCTGCACCGACGCGCGGTTGCACCTGGTCAAGCCGCTCGCGTTTTCGCTCGACGAGTCGCGCATCCGCCGCGCCGGGCTCGACTACTGGCAGTTCCTCGATCTGCAGGTGCACGACGACTGGGACGCGTTCCTGGCATCGGCCGCGCCGCAGCGCCTGTTCTTCTTCAGCACGAAGGGCCGGGCGAGCCTGTACGAGATTGAATTCCGCGCCGGCGATTACCTCGTCTTCGGGAACGAAACATCCGGCTTCCCCCTGCCCTTCTACGAGCGCTATGCCGAGTTGCTGCGCACCATCCCCATGCCCGGCACGCACGCACGCAGCCACAACCTGGCCAATGCGGCATCCATCGTGCTGTACGAAGCCCTGCGGCAAGTGGGGTTCGGCACGCCCGCATCCTAACCTTGCAGAGACGCCGACGCGGCAATACTGCTCCGTGGGAACCAAGGCGGGCTTTGCCCGCAACCCAAGAGGTCAGAGGACAGAAGTCAGAGGTCAGCCCCGAACTTCAATTACCGAGAGACAGGTTGTTTTTCACCACAGTTCCCGGAAATCAAGGCACTACGCTTTTCCCGAGACTGACGCTCGGGAAAAGTGGCGCGCCGCGCCGCCGCCGGTGACTCAGTGACGCAGTGACCCACGACACCCGACACTCATTGACACCAAACATGTTGGTCGAAGTGTAGCGCCAAAGGCGCTAGCCCACCACGTTCGGATCGTGCGCCTTGACGTAGGCGAGGATGCGCTTGCCCATGTCCGTGTGGATATGGATCTTGTCGTAGTCGAGCGCGACGTTGTTGAGGTACTGCAGGATCAGAGCGTCGCCAACGCGGGTCTGCGGCAGGATGCCGGAAAAGAAAAGCCCCATCTTCTCGAACTCTGCAGTCAAGAAGTACGTGGCCGGGTCCTCCAGGCTGAGCAAGAGGTTGATGGCCGCAACCTGTTTGAGACAGAGGTCGCGCAGGATGGCACGGAGTTCCCGCACCACAGCCACGCCGTAGCGGCGTATGCACACGTCCGCGTTCTGCTCCACGGCGTGCAGGTCCACCTCGATGTCCGAAGCCTCCTCCGGCAGCGACGGGCCCGTGCCCGGAGGCACCATGTACTGATGCTCCGCCTGGATGTTGCGGTCCAGCGCCTCGATCATCTCCCGGTGCTGAGGCGGCGGGTAAACGGTCAACCGCGCCGGCGGCGCCAGGTACTTGAAGCTCAGCGCCACGCTGATACGCTGCGCGTTGCCGTCATCCTCAGACGCAATCCCCTTGAACGTCCACGTCGCCGGGCTGGTCGCCAACTCCAGGCCGCAGTCGTTGATTCCGAACTTGGCCATGACTTTCTGGGTGATCACATGGTTCGTTACCGCATAGGCATAGACGCCGCACTGCGGCTGCTTCCCGGATGCCGCAAACAGATACTCGCACAGGCGGTTCATGCAACCCTGGCCACGATACTCCACGTTCACGAAAGCAAACGTCATCTCCGCGATCTTCGCCCCAACGTAAGGAAAGTGCAGCGCCGCGTGCCCCATGAAGGTGCCGTCTTTGGTGACCGCGACGGCGGACACCAGCTCGCCGGACTGGTTCAGCTTGAGGAGTCGCTCAGGGTAGTAAATGTGCTCGTCGAAGAACGTGTACCCGTGCGACTTATAGGCGCACCGTGAAACCTCGATCGCCTCGGCCTCCTGCAGGCCGCGCACGTCGTACGCGATCTTCTCCTTGATCACCGCGGGCTCGGACGTCAACGGCGGCGCCCGGAGTTCGGCCTCGGAGCAGTACTGCTCGATGCTCTTGCTCGGCAAGTACTTGACCAGGCGCGTCTCTTTGCCGTCCATCCCCAAGTTATGGAACGACACCTTGTCCATCACCTTCCGCATCAGAAACACGCCCAATCCGGGGCCGGATGCCTTCTCCAGGTCGCCGCCCGGCTGGTACTCCGGCAAGTGTGCCGGGTCGAACGGCATGCCCTTCTCCTTGATCCGAATGCTCAGCCCCAGGGGCATGCGCTCGCAGGTCAGATCGAAGGTGCCCGTCTCCCCGACATCGAAAGCGTGCTCGATCACATTTGAGACGCTCTCTTCCACCCCGATCTCGATCTTGCTCAGTTCGGTTTCGGGAAAGCCCACTTTGCGCGCCATTTCCCGGACGCACAGCAGGGCCATGGGCAGATAGGACAGGTCATTGGGAAGCGTTAACCGGATGCATTCGTTCGTGGCCATGGGACAAAGCCAGTCTTTGTGAAAGAGTTACTACTCAAGTTGCCCAGGCTGCAGGCTGAAGTTGGAAAATACCGACAGTCCGACTCGAGCGAACCAAGCCCGTCCGCCAGCTTGAACGCCCCGAGTCTCGGCTGCCCCGTCTGATTCTTCCTTCAGCCGAGCCACCTGAATAGTTACGCAGGAGGAACGCTTCAGGCGTTTCGGACCGTCAGGCCAGGACGATCCCGGACACAGGAACGGGTCACGAACAGGCAGCCACCGCTGCCTCGAGGGTCGCGCTGATCGGCAGGATGCCGGAGAAGCCGGTCATGTCCAGAATCTCCTTGACCTGAACCTGCGGACAGCCGATCACCAGTCGCCCCTGCTTGGACTTCGCCAGCTTGGCACCGGTCAGAAAGGCACGCAGTCCGGCGCTGCTGACGTAATTCAGTTCCGCGCAGTCGAGGACAATCAGGCGGCTTCCGCCCTCGATCGCACCGGTCACGTGCTTCTCAAACGCTCCCGCCGTGGTCGAATCCAGCCGATCTTTCACCTTCAAGATGAGGACATCCCCCTGTCGAGATTCAACGATGGTCATGTGCTAACCTCCTGTTTTCGGTCGCCGCGTGTACCTTGATCTCGTGACAGACAGGGAGTTTAACCCGTGTCTTGCCGTTTCGCAAATGTGCCAGCAACGGCGGAACACCGCCGCATCCAGCCATAGGTACTGTCGGGCGGGAATCCTGGCGCGACGGCACCCGCGAAAGCGCGACGCACCGTGGGACTCCGTCCCCGTGGCTCCGGGGAAGGCGGAGCTGGTTTACTCTGCCTTGGGTTCTTCCGGCTTGGGCGGCTCGATGCTCTCGCCCTTGAGCCGTTGCAGCTCCAGGGGGTGCTCCTCGGCCATCTCTTCCTCGGAGATCTTCCCGGTGAACCACGTAATCTTCATGGGGTAAATATCGAGACTGAACATGACAAAGTAGAGGTGCCAAACCAAAATGGCCAGGGTCGCCAGCCACGCCTCGTAATAGTGGATCGTCCGGGCAATGTCCCACCCGAGCTTGGTCAACAGACCGATGAAAACGTTGTCGAACCACATGATGAACCCGGTCCCAGCCATCACGAAGGTGCCCCACATCAACGCCCAGTATTCGGATTTCTCTATGTAGCTGAAGCGGTCGAACATGGGTTTTGTTTTCGAGAGCCCCAGGTTGTACAGGGTCATCCCGATCACGTCGCGGATGTCCTTGAAATTGGGGAACATGTCGATGGCCAGCCTCCTGCCGCGCGCCGTCAGGATGAGATAGCCGATGTGGTAGATGCCCACGAAGACCATGACGGTGCCGGCGATACGGTGCGTGATGCTGCGCACCGCGAATGCCTTCTCGCTGATACCGCGGAGCGGGGCGACCCACCAGGCGTCGGGGAACTTCAGCATGAACCCGGTGATCACCAGGACAAAGAAACTGGTGAACAACAGGGCGTGCTGTATCCGTTCGCTGAGTGTCATCCGTTCGTATTCCGCAGTACCGTGGTGCGGTGCGGCGGCAAGTCCGCGCCGGATGCACATGCGCTGCCTGGCCTTGCGGAAGAAGTCCAGCCCGTTGTGCGCCAACATTCCCCCAATGGTGCCGATGATGAGCAGAATGTAGATGAACTGAATCCAGTACAGCACGGCACTGCTGTCGCGCTCCATGACCACGTGCACCGAGCCTTGGGCGAAATTGTTGTTCGCCCCGGGGTGGCAGCGGCCACAGGTCGCCACCAGATTGTCCTTGCCGATCGTTGACTTGGGGTCGGAGGAGGGGCGGATGTTGTGGACCCCATGGCAGCTCGCACAGTTGGCCACGGCCACGGCGCCACCCTTGGAAGCGAGGCCGTGGTAGCTGTCCGAAAAGCTCTTGAACCGCTCCTCTGGAAGCCCGTACTTTTGGCTGAGCCGCACAGAGCCGTGGCAGCTCGCGCAGACCTGCACCGAAACATTCTGCGCGGCAACCCGCGACCGCGGGTCTTTCGGGGCCAGGATCTGGTGCTCGCCATGGCAGTCGGTACACGAGGGCGAGTCCTGGTTGCCTGACTTGAGCGCGACACCATGAATGCTCTCATTGAACGTGGCCACGATCTCGGCATGGCACTGGGCACAGGCTTGCGCAACGGCCAGCTTGTCCACGTGCGAGCCGGCGTCCCCCGCGCGTCTCATGTCATGGGCGCCATGGCAGTCACTGCAACTGGCGGACTTCTGGTTTCCCGACGCCAGCGCCACGCCATGGACGCTGGTCTCGTAGCTCTGAATGAATCCGGCCGACAACGCCACCCGTTCCCGCACCTCGGGATTGTCCAGGTGGCACTTCAGGCACATCTTCACTTCATGGGTCTTGGAGACCGGCGACTCGCTGCTCTGAACCGACTCGACCCGGTGCTCGCCGTGACAACCGACGCAAGAGGGAGCGCCCTTGATCCCCGCCTTCAGCGCCTTCCCGTGGGCTGACAGGCTGTAGTGCTCCGCCTCGGTCGCGTGGCACTTGCTGCAGGTGTCGGAGAGCAAGGCCCGGTTGGTGGTCGCCTTGCCGTTGCTCGCCGACAGGATCTCGTGCGTCCCGTGGCAGTCTATGCATCGGGCAGCCACCGCTCGTGGGGCCGCGCCGGTCGCGGCCTCCCGCGGCCGCCCGTGAACGCTCTTCTCATAGCCATTGATGTCATGGCAAGCCCGACAGTCGACAGGCGGGATAACTTTGGCGTGGGGCGTGTTGGTGACATCGAGGCCGGCATGGCAGTCGACACAGGACAGGGAAGCGTGCGCCGAACGTTTCAGCGCGCCGCTGTCCGTGAACAGCGGCACGGTCCGCCCATCCTTCTGCATGGACAGAGAGGAGTCCGAGTGGCACGCGAGGCAGTCCTCGGATGACTGTCCCCAAGCCACGAGAGGGAGGACAAAGATGGCCGCCAGCACCTGCCAGCCATATCGCATGTGAAAACTGAAAACCGCACTGCCGGCGCGAATACCGCATCGCATATGGACCGTCCCGACGTCTTTGGAAACCCCGTCACCCGAACCAGCCCGGTCGCCAACTCTGATCGAACTGGACTGGAATCGCCGCCCCTACCCGCCGACTTCGGCCATCGCCACGCGGGGCCTTTAGCCCCGCCACCGATTCGCAGAGTCACAAGATAACCTCACGGGCAGCAAGAAGCAACCAATCCATAAGGTAAGTCGTAATGCGTCAGCGCCTCCCGGGCGGCGTACCGCCCGGTCATACCGAGGTGAAACTGGCG
>MHBL01000277.1 GCA_001803235.1 Lentisphaerae bacterium RIFOXYA12_64_32 | reverse complement strand
CCCGACACCCGACACCCGACACCCGACACCCGACACCCGACACCCGACACCCGACACCCGACACCCGACTAACACCAACCTGTTGGTCGAAATGCAGCGCCTGAGGGCGCTACAGCCTTCCCCCCTACTCCGGCGACTTGCCGCTGACGCCGGCTTCGGCGAACGTCGCCATTTCGCGCAGGATGCGGGCCGACGCCTCGACCAGATGCGTGGCGAGCATGGCGCCGGTACCTTCGCCGAGGCGCAGACGCAGGTCCAGCAGCGGGGTTAGCTTGAGCCAGGCCAGGGCCGCATCGTGGCCCGGTTCCGCGGAGCGGTGGCCACTGATCATGCAGGCTCGCGAGTCTGGAGCGAGAAGGACGGCGATGACGGCGGCGGACGTGGCGATGAAGCCGTCGACCACGACCGGGACGCGTTCCGCGGCTGCAGCGAGCATGGCGCCAGCCATGGCGCCAATCTCGAACCCGCCGATCTTCGTGAGGACATCGAGCCCGTCGTTCGCGTTCGGGCGATTGACGGCAAGACACTTCTCGATCACGGCGACTTTGTGTCGGAGCCGGTCGCTGTCGATCCCCGTTCCCGGACCGGCGATTTCCACCGGCTTGCGCCCTGTCACCGCGGCGATGATTGCCGCTGCCGGTGTGGTATTGCCGATGCCCATTTCGCCGCACACCAGCAGGTCGATGCCGCGCTTGAACTCGGCCTGGGCCGCGCGCACTCCCGCATCGAGCGCCGCCACCGCCTGATCCCGCGACATGGCGGGGCCGACCGAGATGTCCTGGGTGCCCAGCGCCACTTTTGCCTGGACGAAGTTGGGTGCCGAACTCAACTCTGCCGCCACGCCCGCGTCCACGACCGTGACCCGTGCGCCCGCCTGTCGCGCCAGCACATTGATGCCAGCGCCACCTCGCAGGAAATTGTACACCATCTGTGGCGTCACTTCCTGCGGAAAGGCGCTGACGCCCTGCGCGACGACGCCGTGGTCGCCCGCGAACACCAGCACGGCTTTGCGTGCCGGAATGGGGGGCGGACAGGTGCCGGCGATGCCCGCCAACTGCACGCTCACCGCTTCGAGGACACCGAGACTGCCGGGAGGCTTGGTCAACGTGTCCTGGCGCGCTCGGGCCGCCTGCATGGCGGCCTCGTCGAGGGGCTTGATGGCGGCGATGGTCTTCTTGTATAGCATGGCAGTTCTCCTTTTGCGGTTTTCACCGCAGGTGCACGCAGATTGGCGCAGATGGTGTTCGCCGTACCGCATCTGTCCACTTTAGCCCATCTGCGTTCATCTGTGTGATCTGTGTGGTGGATATTCGCAATGACTTTCGAACCACGGCGTTGAGACGACTGGATGCGACCAGCGAAAATGGACGTCCTCAAATCCCATGGCGCGCATGGGTTCACGGCCCTCCCTGCGGCGGCGGGGGCGGTTCTGGCGCTGTGTCCGTCCCCGGTTTCAGCAGGGCGGTCCGGAGCAGCGCGACGTTCCCGAGCAAGCGCGGGCCCGGCTTCAGGAGGACCTTGGTGTCGAACCCGCCATAGACGCGCCCGGTGCGCACGGCGCGGACGCTGCCCCAGCCGGGGCGTTGCCGGTAGGCGGCCAGCGGCGCCTGCGCCGACGGCGAGTCGTTCAGGCAGAGGATGACTTCGGGGTCCTTGGAAATCGCCCACTCGGCAGAGACCTGGACGTAGTCGCGGTCGATCTCGTCGGCAACGTTCCGGCCGCCGGCCAGGCGCACCAGTTCGGCGACGAACGACGGGCGCCCGGCGGTCATCAGTGGGTCTGGCCAGATGTCGAGGAAGACCGTTGGCCGCGTCGCCTCTGGCGGCTGGCTGGTCTGGAGCGATCGCAGTTTGGCACGGAAGCTGTCGGCCAGGCGCTTCGCGTCCGTTTCGTGCCGCACGGCCAGCCCCACTTCCTCGATGGCGCGCGGGATGTCGTCCAGCGAGTTGCAGACGATCCGCTGCCGAACGATGCCCAGTTCCTGCAGGCGGCCTGCGACGGCCTGATCGGCCAGGTCGACTTCCAGAACCAGTGTGGGTTCGACGGCGAGAAGGCGCTCAAGGAACGGTGCCCCGAAATTCCCGACGACCGGGACGTTCTTCACCTCGTCCGGTGGGTAGTCGCAAACCGCGGAGCGTCCGACCAGGCAGTCCGCCGCGCCCACGGCACAGACCATCTCGGTCAGGTTCGGGGCCAGGGACACGACCCGGGGCCTGGCGGGGCCGACAGTGGAATCACTCGGCGGGGGCCCGGGGGTGCGGCGACCGCAGCCAACCGCGCAGGCCGCAGTGAGGAACCCCGCCGCCACGATCCAGACTGGGTTGTGCGGCCATCGTCTCATGGGAGCCGTTGCCGCATACAGGTTATGCTTTCTTGGGGGGGGCATCCTGAAGATTTCCTGGTCCGTCACTCCTGCGGCAGATTCAGAACGCGGGAAAAACGCGCCGCGACAACCGGCGAATGGGTGATGCAGACGATCGTTTGACGTTCGAACCGAGACAGGAGCTCGTCGAGGATCTCCCGTTCAAGAGCGCGGTCCAGTGCGGAGGTAAACTCGTCCAGAACGAGGATCTCGGGTTCACGCACCAGAGCGCGGGCCAGGGCCAGGCGCTGCAGTTGTCCGCCGGACAAGGCCAGGCCGTCGCGGCCCAGCACGGTGTCGTATCCGTGCGGCAACGCCTCGATGACCTCGTGCAACTGTACCTGTCGCGCCGCGTCTTGGATGCGGTCGAACGGGACTTGGTGCCAGCCCAGTGCGATGTTCTCGCGCACGGAGAAGTTGAACAGGTTGATCCGCTGGCTGACGTAGCCGAAGAAGCTGTAGTAGAAGCGAGGCGAGTAGTCCTCGATATCCTTTCCGCCCAGGAAGATATGGCCGCGTGTCGGGGTCTGGAAGCGGAGCAGGAGGGAAACCAGCGTGCTCTTGCCCGAGCCGCTGGCGCCCATGACGGCGAGTTTCTCGCCCGGGCGCACGATCAGATCCAGGTCCCGCAGCAGGCCCGGACCGGACGGGTACTGGAACCCCACCTTGCGGAACTCGAGGGTCGCGTCGTCGGGGGCCTGGTCCAGAGTGACGTGCGCCGGTTCCGGTTCGTTGTGGGCTTCGAGGATTTCCTGCAGGCGCTGGAACGACGGGGCGGTTTGTGCGAACTGCGCCAGGCCGCCGAACAGGAACTGGGCCTTACCCGCCAGATTCGCGAGGTACGAGTAGTACGCCACGAGCATGCCGATGCTGATCGTCGACTCGCCGCGGCAGATCAGGTACCCGCCGGCGAGGAATGGCAACAGGACCATGAGCAGTCCAATGGCATCGACACCGCCCCACATCCACTCGCCGCAGGTGCTGGCACGGATGCTGGCGCCTGTGTACGCTGACGCGGCTTCGCGGAACCGGGCCACCACGCTCTTCTGTTGCTGGAAGAACCGGATTTCGCCCTGGCCCTGCAGGAGGTCCAGCAGGACCTCGTTCTGCCCCGACTGCTTCCCACGCGCCACGCCGACGCGTCGGCCCAGCGGTGCATTGATGCGGCTGCAGTAGAAGTACGACAAAGGCAACGCCGCCAGCGCGATCAGGGCCAGGCGCCAGTTCCAGACCAGCATGAACACGGCGGTGGCCAGGACGAAGATCGCGTACGCGATCGAGCGCAGCAGCGTGTCGTAGAAGAACATGGCGGCCCGGTCCATGTCACCCACCAGCCGGGTCAACAGGTCTCCGGGCGGGTACTGGGAGAAGAAGCGCCGGGGCTTGTTCATGATGGCTTCGACGAGGCGCAGGCGGAGCTGCAGGAAGATCGTCTCGGATGCCGCGTAGGAAGTGTAGACCTGGACGGCCCAGAAGACATACGAGACCAGATGCACCGCCAGCAGTCCGAGGGCGAACTGCCAGAACAGCGGCAGGCTCTTCTGCGGCAGCGCCTCATCGATGATTCGCTGGATGAACCACGGGCCCAGGAGGCTTACCGACGCGAGCAGACGACAGACCGACGAGGCAATCAGGCGGCCTTTCTGGTCGAGGAGTCCGTCCGCCAGCAGCCGGACGACTCGCCGCAGCATGGGCACGATGCCTTCGGCATTCGGCGTGGGCGGTCGGTCGTTGTTGTCGTCGACTGGCATGCGGATACAAAGTCTCCTGCGAGATCGTGTTGGCCCCCGAGACTGGCCTTCTGTTGGTCCGCCTTCGGACCATACCGCCCTTTGCTGTCTCCGCAACCCCGTGCCTCCGCGAGGAGCCGGTCGGCGTGTTGTCCGCCGGGTGCGCACATCGCGGCAACGGGGGGACGTCGCGGAGGACTGCCGCGGCGTCCGTGCTCGTCGCACAGGCGAACAGACTGCCTTCTCGTTGTCCGGAAGGCCACACCCGGGCGGCCAGCGAGCGACGCGCTGTCCCTGTCACGTGTCAGGACCGTTGCAGGGGGGCGCGCGATGGAATCATGGCTGTACGCGGGTTCCCTGCAGTTGCTGCTGCAGCCAAGCGGCGGTCTCTACGAACGAGGGGCCGTCATGGATCACGTTTCGGCCGCGGTCGACGCTGGACTCGATGACGCGCAGTGCCGGGAGAGTCCGGTGCCAACCGCGTTCCCGGATCAAGACTTGCGAATCAATCGGATACTCGGGTTCTGAGAAAAACACGGCCACATCAGGCTGGCCCCGAACCACGGCTCCGAAGTCCGGCTCGACATACGAGACCGGTTCGCTGCCAAAGATGTTCTCACCGCCCGCCACGGCGATCAGATCGTGAATGAACGACAGTCCGCCGACGGTGCGCAGGTACTTGCCGAACCAGAGCTCGACGTAGACCCGGGGGCGCGGCGATGTTGCGGTCGATACCCGTCTCTGGCATTCGGTGTCGAGCCTCTCGGCGAGGGACCGGGCGGCGGGCAGTACTTGCAGAAGCGCCCCGAGTGTGACCGTGTTCTGCCAGATGCCGAACCGGCTGCAAGGCAGGGGGAGAACGAAGACCGGCAGTCCGGCTGCCATCAGCTTGCGGCCGAGTGCGAGTTGCACGCCGCTGGTGACGAGCACGAGGTCGGGCGCGACGGCGTGAAGGCGCTCCGGGGCGGCCTTCAGGTAATCGCCCACCACCGGTGCGTCCAGATTCGTCACATAGCGACCGCAGTAGGGCGAGACACCGACCAGCCGCTCCTTGCAGCCGAGGGTTGCGATCGTTTCCGTCGCGGCGGAGACCAGGCTGACGACGCGCCGGGGCGGCGCGGGCAGATCCAGTTCGGTCTTCAGCATTTCGCAAGTGATGTGCACGAGGTTAGAACTCCTTGGTGATCCTGGCACCGGCCGTAAAGTTGCGTTCGGGCGCGGGGTAGATGTAGGGCTCAAAGGGTGCCGGCCAGCCCTTGCTCCAGTTCTGGAACCACCCGCCGTACTCGGAGTATTCACGGTTGAAGACGTTGTTCACGCCGACAAACAGTTCCAGCCAGTCCAATGGGCGATAGCTGACGTGCGTGTCCACGACGAAGTAGGACTCGCCTTCCCAGTCCGATCCGGCATTGCTCCAGTCGCTGAACATCATCTTGTCATTGATCCAGCGTCCGCGCAGGTTCAGCGTGACGCGCTGCACCGGTGACCAGGTGGCGCCGGCGCTGGCCATCCTGGCTGCCACACCGGGTATTTGCTTGCCGTCAAAGTTACCGTCTAGCAGTTCCGGGTCCATCCATGTGTAGTTGGCGAAAAGCCGCAGCGAATCATGCGGCTTCGACTCGGCCTCGAGTTCGAAGCCCCGACGACGGGTCTTGTCGTAGTTGACGTTTTGGTATGTCAGGGGATCAAAGAAGATCTCATTGTCGGTGTCGATCTGGAACGCGGTGACGCCGAGGGCAAGGAGCGGTCCAAAAGTATGTCGGACTCCGACCTGGTACTGCCAGGCGGTCTGCGGCGGCAGTAACACGTTGAATCCAGGCCCCCCGAGCTCCTGGAGCAGGACGGAGCGGAACGAGCGGTCAACGCTCACGAACGCTTTGCTCTGCGGGGCGTAGGCCCAGGTCAAGCCGGCGCGGTAGGAGTCCAGCCCATAGGCACCGTCCTGATCGGGTTGGCCGACCCCCTCCGTGAAATTATAGTCCAGGCGCGTGCGGCGGTAGCCAACGTCGAGGAACAGTCGGTCCGGCACCACGGCGAGGGTGTCGTTGATGTAATACCCGGCTTCGCGCTTGTCCATGTCGCCGCCAAGGCCTTTAATGAGGTTGAACTGGCCGTCGTGGAAGTCCACCCCGACGATTGCCTCGTTCTCGAAACCGAGTACTTCCTGGGTGATTGTCAACTTGGGCTGAACGCCGTTTTCAAGCAGGCGGGCATCCCCCTCCCAGGTGCCCCAGACGTAGTACGGCTCCGTCTCGCTGTGTGACAGCCCGATACTGAGTTCCACGCCTTCGGCCATCCGCAGGGTGGGAGTGAACTGAACATAGGTCTGATCCGTCTCGGCATAGTCACTGAGAGACGCGGCGCCGCGGCGTGGATCGCCGGGCCAGCGCCCGCCAGGCATGCCGTAACGGTCCCTCTTGGTGCCCGCCGCCAGGTCGGCCGCGAACCACCCGCCGTCGTCGTAGCTCAGGCTCAGTCCGGTGGTCTTGTTGCGGAAGTAGCTGTTTTCGCGGTAGCCGTCGGTGCTGCTGTAACTGCCGTTAACCGCGTAAGACAGTGGCCCCTGTGACCCGGCATACCCGAGCGCCTGCTTGAACGCGCCGTAGCTGCCAACCGTCGTTTCGGAGGTCAACGTCTCCTTCTGGGCGCCTTTCTTCGTCCGGATGTTGATCACGCCGCCAACGGCACGATCGCCGTACAACACGCTGTTCCCGCCGCGCACGACCTCGATCCGCTCGATTCGCTCCAGGGGGATTGTGGACCAGTCCACCTCGTTTGCATCCTCGCGGTTGATGCGGCGCCCGTCCACAAGCACGAGCGTGTTCATATTGGCATTTTCGCCGAACCCGCGCATGTCGACACCGGCAAAACGCCCCGTCCCATACCAGTCCGAAACCTCGACCCCGGCCTGATGCTTCAGGAGTTCGGGCACGGTCTGTGCATTGCTGCTGGCGATATCTTCGGCAGTGATCACCGTAACGTTGGCCGGAACCGTGTTCACGGCGCGGTCGGTGCGCGAGGCGGTCACGACCATGTCATTGAGGGCGACGGGTTCCTCGGCCAGCCCGGTCCCGGCAAGGCCCAGGCACAGCAGGGCTGTCAGGGCCTTCTCGTGCGAGCAGAGCCGACGCCAGAGGGGCAGGGAACTCGTCGTGGGGTGACCGCGGCGGGCGTGTGGCAGGGATGGCGTCCGGTGCATGACTTCGCGTCTCCTCCAATTGTGGGTCCATCAGGCTCCAAGGGAGGGGCGCCGCAACCTGCCACAACGAAACGGCCGGTGTCTCGCATCCGAGGCACCGGCCGACCAAAGTCAACAAAACCCGGTCCGCCAGTCCCTGACGCGGAGACTGTTCGTATGGCAGGGTTTCTGACTTGCGGGCTTCTCAGCCTACTTCCCGAACCTTCCCATCCCGCCTTGCAGGCGGGACAGTGGTTTCGCTCGGGGTTCGTTCCCGCTCACAGCGGCGCGACCGTTCCGGTTTCTCACCGGATTCCCCTGACGCATTCCCGGCGACCTTGCGGTCCGCCCAAATGCGTTTTCAGCACGACAAATACTATAACCCCGGTGCCCGCGCGTTGTCAAGACGAGGCACGAAACATCGGGTAATGCGTCAGCGCCCCCGGCCGGCGGACCGGCCGATCATAGGTTGGTGTTACTCGTG
>MHBL01000276.1 GCA_001803235.1 Lentisphaerae bacterium RIFOXYA12_64_32 | reverse complement strand
CGCAGTGTTCACCGGCCTGAATCTCTCCCTCACGCCCGCGTCGCAGAACACGATTCTCGACTACCTGAACCTCGGCTACACCGTGACCTTCCCGCGCGACCCGGTGACCTGGGGCGGGCTCACCCGCGACCCGCTGCTCGTGGTCGATCCGGTCACCGGCGACAACGGCCTGTTCCTCGTCGCCCCGGGCTATGCCGACAACCTCGTCTCCGGCAGCGAAGTCCTGCTGACCACGCCGCACCTCACTGTCCCCGAACTGCTTGCGGTAACCGCACCCGCCACACCGCCCGTCCTCTGCCAGACCGCCGCCGACTGGCTCACCGTCCTGCCGGACTCGACGATTTCGACCGGCATCGCCTACCTCCCCGCCATCGCCCACATCAAAAACTTCCTCCTTGCATCCGGGGCTACGGGGGTGGAGCCCCCGTCGGCCGGCGCTTCCGGAACCGGTGGCGGCGGAGCCGGCGCCGGTTCCGGAAGCAACACCGGGGGGCCCGGGGGGACAAGTTCCCCCGGCGGGGGCACGGGGGCAGCGCCCCTGTACTTGTCTTCACTGAAAGTCGCCGCCGCTGCCATCGCGCTGATCGGCCGCATCGACCAGATCTCCGCGCAGCCGGCGATCGTCAATGTCCAGAGCGGTCCGCACACCTTCTCGCCGAACGGCGACAACGTTCAGGACACGTTCAACCTCGTGGCTGCGTGCCCGAAGACCGCGTCCTGGACGGTACGGTTCAGCGACGCCCAGGGTAACGAAGTCCGCGGCCTCGATCCGTCTGACAACTTGGCGCCTGACACCGGCAACGCCTCGGTCGTGAACCTCGCCTGGGATGGCCGCGACGACCTCGGCACGGTCCTGCCCGACGGGCGCTACGGCTACACCCTCGCCGCCACCGGCACCGGCGGCACCGCCTCCGTCTCGAACGTCGTCGTGCTTGACACCACACCACCCCAGGCTTTGCTTTCCGTCATCCTGCGCACGTCCGGCGGCAATACCGCCTTCGCCTTCACCGGCACCGCGTCTGACGCGAACTTCGAGTCATACATGGTGGACGTCGTGGATGCCGGCACCGGCGCCAAGATCCAGACCCTGTTCAGCGGCAACATGCCGGTCAGCGGCACGTTCGGCGCTATTCCATCGACCGTGCTGCCGAACGGCGCCTATCGCGCCGAACTCGGCGTGCTCGACAAGGCCGGGAACTTCGCCACCGCGCAGACCGCCGGGTTCACCGTAAATAACGCCATCCCCGACACCACGCCGCCCGCCATCACCGTCACCAGCGCCCTGACCGACCCGAACGCCGGCACGCATTCTGGAACCGTGCCCGTGACCGTGACCGCCACCGATGCCGGCGGCATCGCCAGCATCGAACTGCTGCTTGACGGCGCGACTGTGGCGCAGACCACCTCCAATACGCTGAACTACGCGCTCGATTGCAGCAGTCTGAGTGACGGCCCGCACACGCTCTACGCCGTGGCCGCCGACAACGCCGGCAACCTTGCCGAGACCGAGTCGTATATCTTCCTCACATCGAGCCCCATCTCCGGGTTCGCCGTCACGCCGACCGTCGCCACGCAGTCCCAGCCCGCCCTGACCATCTCCGCCACGCTCAAGCAGGCCGCCGCCTGGACCCTGTCCTTCACCGGCCCAGCCGCCATCCCGGTCATCACCGGCACCGGCACGACCATCTCCGGCCAGCTCAACGGCACCGCCTATGCCGACGGCGACTACACCGTAACGCTGCAGGTCACGGGCCTAAGCGAAACGCCACAACGTGGGTTCATCATCAACCTGGTGGATTTCCCACCGGTTGCGGACATCGCACTCGATGCCGGGCCGGTCCTCGCGGACGGCAGCCTGCCCGCAGTCCGCGTGACCGAAGGCCTGCTCGATCTGGCTGGCACGGCGGACGATCCCGATGCCGACGACGAAGTCGCCTGGCGGGTTAGGCTGTTCGACCTCGACGGCCTGCCGGTCACGGACCTCACGCCGCCACCCGTCGACGCGAGCGGCTTCCGCGTTGGACGCGCGCCAGCCGGTTCCCGTCTGGCCACGTTGGATTTCACGCTCGTACGCAACGGCGTCTACGTGCTCCGGCTCGATGTCCGGGGCGGCAACGCCACAGCGTCCGACGAGGTTCGTATCGCACTCGACTCGCAACTGAAAGTGGGCCAGTTCTCGTTCGCTCAACAAGACATCGTCATCCCGGTCAGCGGCATGCCCATCACGGTGATTCGCACCTACAACAGCCTGAACCCGACCGGCTCGACCGACTTCGGACCTGGCTGGACCTTCGCGGTCAACGAGATGGCCATCGAGATCGACGAGGATCGCGCCTCGGTCCAGGACGTGGACGGCGAGGCGTTCTCCATGCGCACCGGTGGCGGCCGCGACCTCACGCTCGACCTGCCGGATGGACGCCGCACGACCTTCACGTTCGGGCTCGAACGCGCCACCTACGGCTACCGTGCCAAGTGGACGCCCGCGCCCGGCGTCTACGCGACGCTCGTGCCGACCTGCAGCGACTACCTGACCACGCTCCCGTTCCTCGCTCCGTACTGGGACGCGGCCGGCATGGACACGCCGTGGGAGAATTTCGACTTCCCCGGGTTCATTCTCACCATGAAAGACGGCACCCGCTACGAGATCGGCCGCGAGGATATTGGCGGGCACTTCCTCGATGACGGCGCGTTTGTCCAGGCCTGGGGCCGACCGGTGCTTAAGTCCATCACCGACCGCGCGGGCAACACCGTCCGGCTCAGTCGCGACGCCCAAGGCACGCTGGCCGCCGTCGAGCACTACAACGCGACCGGCGTCAAGACCAAGTCCATCGTGTTCCAGCGCAACGCGCAAGGCCGCGTGATCGCGCTCCACGATCCGGCCGGCCTCGATGCCAACGGCCAGCCCACCGGCCCCGCCGCCTACACCTACGACTACGACGCCCAGGGCCGGCTCATCAAAGCCAGCAAACTGACCGAGAAAGGTGGCGCAGGCGTCCCGCCTGCCTACCAGACCGTCGAGTTCAAGTACGAGAACGCGGCCTTCCCGCACTACGTCACGTCCATCCTCGACCCGCGCGGCATCACGCCCATGCGCACCGAGTACGACGACAGCGGACGCATTGTGGCGACGATAGACGCCTACGGCAACCGGATCGACCTGCACCATGACTTGGCCGCCAAGACCGAAACCGTCTACGACCGTCTCGGCAACCCGACCATCCACGTCTACGATTCGCACGGCAACGTCACGGAAACGATTGACGCGCAAGGCAATCGCACCTCCCGCACCTACGACGCGGCCGGCAACGAACTCACCGTGACGGACGCACTTGGCCACACCACGAACTCGACCTACGACGCGAGCGGAAACCGCACATCCGTCACGGACGCCATGGGGCACACGAGTTCGTACACGCACGATCACTACGGGAACCAACTCTCGGTCACTGACCCACTCGGCAATGTCACCCACAACGACTACGACGGCTCCGGCAACCTCCTCAGCACCACCAATGCCCTGGGCCAGACCACGCGCAACACCTACGCCAACGGCAACCTCACCGAGACCCGCAACGCCGTTGGCCAACTCACCGCCTCGTTTGGCTACGACACCAGCGGCAACATGACCACGACCACCTCGTTTGGCGTCACGCGCTGGTTCGACTACGACGCCAACGGCAACCAGACCAGCACCTCGACTACGGTCGACGGCCAGCCCCTCACCACATCCACGACCTACGATGCCGCTGGCAATGTCGTTGCCTCAACCGATGCCCTGCACCACACCTCGACCACGGTCTACAACGAACTGGGCAAGCCGTACAAGACCACTGACACCCTCGGCAACACCAACTTCACTGAGTATGATGCACGCGGCAACGTGATTGAGACGCGCTCCTACCAGGGCGATCCGTCTGCGGGCAATGCGGTCCTGACCGGCATTGTCCGAACTGTCTACGATGCGAATGGCCGGGCAGTGGTCAGCGTTGACCGCGACCTCGCTGGGCTTGATCCTGCGAACGCCGCAACCGCTCCCGCAACCCTCATCTTTCCGCGCGGGAGTCGCACCATCTGCGACAGCATCGGCCGCGTGGTCCGCACCGAACGCCTCGCCAATGTCACCATCAGTCTGGCCGAGAACCCGGCTGGGTCGGGTGTCATGGTGGCTGTCTTTGTCCCCGCCGGCTCGTCTGTAATCTCGTCAAGCTCAAGCCGCTACGACGCCGCCGGGCGCGTCATCGAGTCCATCTCCGCCAGCGGCGGCATTTCCCGCTACGAGTATGATGTTGCCGGCCGCCAGACCGCCGTCATCACGTTGGTGCCTGCCGAGGTTGTTGGCGACCCGCCCGTTGAGGTCTCTCCCGTCGAGTACGATTACGACGAGGCTGGCCGGCAAATCGCCGTGACCAATGCCCTTGGTCACACCACCCAGTTCGAATACGATTCGCTCGGCCGGCGCGTGCGAACCATCTTCCCCGACGGCACCACAACCCTCACGACCTACGACCAGCTTGGTAGGCGCATTGCCGAGACTGACCAGGCCGGAGTCACAAAGGACTTCGAATACGACCAACAAGGCCACCTGGCAGCAGTCGAACTTCCGGCTGTCCCCGATCCTGAGCACAACAACACCCCGACTCGCCCGCGGCATGATTACGGCTATGACCTGTACGGCCGGCTGATGACCATCACAGACCCCAAGGATCGCCAGATCTCATTCTCGTACGACAAGTTCAGCCGCCAACTCTCTCGCACATTGCCCGCCACTGTGGAGCACCCGAACCGCACGGAGCACACCGAGTATGACGACTACGGCCGCGTAGCCAAGCAGATTGACTTCAAGGGCCAAGTCACTGCGTTCTCCTATGATGCCCAAGGCTGGGTGACTGAGCGCCGCCATTACCCGGATGCGAATCCCGCAACCCCGCCGGCACGCACCTACGCCATTGCATACGATGAACTGGGTCGGCAGCAGACCATTACCCGCCAGGACGGTACCAACCCGCCGGCTGTGACCAGCTACTCGTATGATCAGGATGGCCGAATCGCCGCTGTCTCCAGCCCCCAAGGTACGATCACGTATGATTACGACGACTTTGGCCGCAAGACCCAGTCAGTCACCCCAGGAAGCGACACCCGCTTCAGTTATGACGAGCTTGGCCGGTTGGTGGCTGTCAGTGTCTACAAGCGCGGCGGCGAGCTACTGACCCAACCCGAAGTCACGACCTACGCCTACACCGAGACCGGCGCGAGGGAAAGCCAAGTTCTGCCGAATGGTCTCGCAACGCTGTATACCTATGACGCGCTCAGCCGTCTGACCAACCTCTCACACTTTGACATCAGTGGCGGCACGTTGGCGTCGTTCACCTACACTCTCGCCCCCACTGGGCGGAGAACCGGTGTGCAGGAACAACTCAAGGTGGCAGGCACGCTCCGCGCGACGACCATCACCTACTCCTATGACCAGTTGAACCGGCTCACCAACGAGACATCTGTGTCCGACGAGGCAGAGCGCAACTTTGCGGCCGGCTATAGCTACGACCTGGTCGGCAACCGCCTCGCCAAGTCCACAACCCGCAACCAGGACGGTCTACCCGAGACCACCACTTACGCCTACAATGCCGGCGACCAGCTCGCCAGCGAGGCATCGAGTATCCAGGCCAACGGCACCACTGCATACACTTGGGACGTGAACGGCTCCATGACCGGGAAGGCCAATGTCGCGACGGGTGAGAGTGCGACCTACACGTACAACCTGGAGAACCGGCTCTCCGCAGCCGGTATCCAGCGCCGCGACAAGGACCACCAAGGCACCTATCACAACGTCGCCATCGGCGCGACCTACGATTACGACGTGAGCGGTATCCGCTGCCGCTCCGACTCCAGCACAACCATCCAAGGCAGCGGGACCACCTCGACTGCGCGAACCTTCCTCATTGACCACAACAACCCCACCGGCTACGCGCAGATCGCGGACGAATACGACAACACTGCTTTGCGAAAGTCCTACATCATCGGCGACGACATACTTTCCCAGACAGTGGGCGGGACGGTCTCTTGGCTAAGTTACGATGCTCACGGCAGTACCCGCCTGCTTGCGAACTCCGCCGGCGAAGTCACGTCAACTTTCAGCCATGACGCCTGGGGCGTGAACCTGTTCCCGGCGAATGCGGTCCAGCAGCCCGCAAGCGACCTGCTCTTCGCGGGAGAGAGTTTCTCCTCTGACTTGCAGATGCTCCAACTGCGTGCCCGCGACTACAACCAGAGCGTTGGCGCGTTCGCGAGTCTGGACCCGCTTGGGGGGAACAACCAGGATCCGCAGAGCTTGCACAAGTACACAATGGCCAACAATGACCCGGTCAACCGAACTGACCCCACCGGGGCGTTCTCGCTTACCGAGTCGATGGTCGTAACTGCCGTCGTTCAGACGTACTTCACCCTTGTGCTGGACACGGGGGCCAGAATCCTCCAAGGAGCGAGAGCACTGTTTGGCACTGCGGATGAGGTCAACAGGTTACTCATGGCGAAAGAAGTTGTCGATACGATCGAGACGGTCCTGTTTATCATTGCGCTTGGTGCACTTGTTGTCAGAGGGGGTATGAGGCTCGGGCGAATGCTGGCGCGATTCCGCACGTCTCCATCCCAAACACCAACCACAACCTACTCACCTTTTGCCATCCGAATTCATCCGGGGGGCAAGGGGCCGATGGCCGTGGACACTTCGCTCTTTACGACTGGCGACAAGACTCCGAATGGTGGGATACGCAACAGTCGCCAGTTCTGGAAGAAGTGGAAGGAACTGTACCCCGAGACGCTAAGCAACACAAACAAGACTCTCATCGACGGGAACGTTGCGCCAGAGGTCGACGAGGTATGGAGCCAGCACTTCCCCCACCACCGCAATCAACCAGGGGAAGTTCTTGTCCACCATCACCTCGATCAAGGTGCCATGGCAATCCCGATTCCCGAATCAGTGCACGCAAGTCAGCCAGGTTGGGGCATATTCCATCCTGACATGGCAGGAAATGGCTTCGTTGAGAAATACCTTGTTGTGGAGTCCTGGTAGAAACGGGTAACCAGTGTCGGAGACTCTGCCGCGGCGTGTCCGGCGTCAACTCGACAGACTTCCCATGGGTGGCATATATGATCAACTCCATCACGGACCTACTGTCTTTCCTTGAGCGCATGCAGAGGATAGTTCCTCCTGTTCTGGCGAAGTTCTACCGGGTCACGAAACCTGGTTTGACCGAGGCCGATATCGTCCGAGTTGAGGGGGGGCTGCGGGTTGTACTCCCATCAAGATTCAGAGTACTTGTCAAGCAGTACTCCCTTTCCTGGCTCGAAGTGGATTTCATAGCATTTCACCCAGGGAAAAGGGGTGTAGATAACTATGCTGACCAGATTCTGACAACCAATCAGGCATATGCCCTCGCGCCAGTTCTGAAAGACGCAGGTATGGTCATGTTTGGGACCGCTGACGACGCACCCCTCTGTGTCTCCTGCGGAACCCCTGACTTCGCTGCCGATGGCATATACGTTTTCTACAGTGATCTGCACCGATTTGTGGAAGTTGCGGATGACATTGAGCAACTCCTCGTGATGGTCGGTAGTATTGCGGAACTCCGCAGATCATGGGACCGTACGGCTTCGGAATTCACAGGAGAAGCCGTACGTCTAATTCAGAATTTGCGGCCCGCTGGCGGGGCAAAGCCCTTCTGGGAATCCCGATGCACGTTGTGAGTCTCCGTGTGGCCAAGATACCCATCCGAGGGTGTAGCGGCCCAGCGACCTTCGCAATTGTCCTGTCCCAGCGAATTCCGAGGTGCCCCAAGATAGGGAGAATGTCAAGGTTCCGGGGCCGAGTGAGCGCCCGGAGGCACTCGAAATCGAGCCCGAC
>MHBL01000275.1 GCA_001803235.1 Lentisphaerae bacterium RIFOXYA12_64_32 | reverse complement strand
GGGACACGCCGGGGGTACTCGCTGCACGCGGCGGTCACGAATCTTGAAACAGCCCTGGCCGCGCCGTTGCCGACCTTGCATTCACCCTCCGGGCCCACTACCTTGGATTGGTCTTGCAGGGCGGATTGTCCTGTGACGAAAGGCTGAGTGAATCCGGTCGCTGAAATGTTCGAATCGTTGCGCCTGCTGGGTCCGGCGGCGCGGCGCTTCCTGTACTTCTCGTTCTTCAACACGATGTCGTGGCAACTGCTGGTCGGCTCCGTGCTGGTGCTGCACGCGCGCGCCCTCGATATTCCCGCCGGCAGCGTCGGCCTGATCGTCTCCATCATGCCGTTCACCCTGGTGCTGTCGCTGGTCGTGTCGCCGTGGGTCGACCGCATCGGGCCGCGGCGCATGATGACCGCCGGTTGGACGGCGCGCAACCTCATGGCCTTCCCGCTGGTGTTCACGCCGTGGATCTACGCGGCTTGGGGCAGTCATGCGGCCGGTGTCGCGCTGTTTGGCGGTGTGCTCTGTTTCTGCATCATGCGTTCGCTCACCTGCGCCGGCTGGTTCCCCTGGCTGCATGAGATTATCCCGGAGACCGAGCGCGGCCGCTATTTCAGCATCGAAATGCTCTTGGTGCAACTGGTCAACGTCACCATCGGCGTCGGGACCTACTTCTTCTTCTCCGGGCATCCGGCGCTGTGGAAGTTCGGCGCTCTCTCCGCGGTCGGGATCGCCTCGGGCCTGTTCAGCATCGGGATCATGCGCCGCATTCCGGGCGGCGGTCCGCGCCTGTCGTTGCGCCAGCGCAACGCGTGGGTCGAACTTCGCCTCGTGCTGCGCGACCGCGCGTTCGTGAGTTACAATTTCTGGACCAGCCTGGGGTTTTTCGTCACGGTCGGGCAGAACACGCTGCTCGTGCTGACGCTGCGCGATTTCCTGCACGTCACGCCCGCCCTGATCATGCTGACGACCGCCGTGGGCGCCACGACGGCCATGGCGGCCGGACCGTGGTGGGGCCGGCTCGCCGACCGGCACGGTACGGGCCCGGTGCAGGTTATCTCCGGTACGGCCATGGCCTTGGCCCTGGCGGGGTTCGCGTTCCTGCGCGAAGGCACGCCGATGGGCTTTGTCATCCCGGTCTATGCCACCTGCGTGGTGAGCTACAGCGGCTTCTTTGTTGCCGCCAACCGCGGCATGCTTCAGCGCATGCGCCCGAGTCTGCGCGCCGGCTACAGCGCCGTGTGGCTGAGTGCCACGTCCATCGCCATGGGCTCATCGAGTGTGCTGATCGGGTTCGTGATCCAGCAGCTCGGCCCGCTGGGGTATGGGTACTGGGGGCTGTGCCTGGCCTACAGTGCGTTGATCGCACTGGCCGTGCTGCGCTACAGCACGTTGCACGTTGAAAACGTCGAACTCGCCGCCGAACTGCGCTCGCAGTTCGATCCGGGCCGGCCGTTCGTCAGCATGATGCGCACCTGCCGCTACCTCCTCGACCCGCCGGAAGCCGAGGAGACCCCAACCCCGCCACCGTGATGCGAGCCGTGCACTCACCCGCTGTGGCGCTGCCACTTGGTCAGGATCGCGGCCACGCGCGGCCGGACGATGTCGCGGGCGCGCTCCCGGCTGTTGCCGGTCAGCAGGAGCGTGTCGTAGTTCGTGTGGACGTGACGCACGTGCGCGGCGACCGCAAGCGTGAGCGCTTCCGGGCTGAGCGCCTTGGCGGCGGCCGTGCGCCCGACCCGGCCGCTGCCGCGCTGACAGGCGTGCCCGGCAATCGCCGCCGCCGTGTCTGGGGTACACGCGGGGTACAGGGTGAGAATCGCCGCCGTTACTTCACGGATGAAGTCCTGATCGGCGGCCGTACGGTCGACTTCGGCGCGGCGCCGTCGTTCGGCGCGTTCCTCGTCGTCAGCCGCGCATTCGTCTTCCGCCTTGGCCAGGGCCTCGGCAGTGACCAGCAGCCCGATGCGGACTTGGCGCCGCAGTCGACGGTTGAAGGTCAGGACTGCGGCCCAGAGCTGGCTGTGTTTTCTGGCACGACGCGTCAGCGCCGGGTCGCCGCTGGGCAGCAGGGTCAGGTGGTCCAGGTCCGCGCAGGTCAGGCACACCGGCTTGCCCTTTTCCATGAAAACCAGGCCACCTGCCTCAACCGTCGCGTTGCACTCGCTGCAGGCCTGGTCGTGGAACGCCTCGAAGACTGCCAGTTCCGGCGCTTTCTGCGCCTTCTCCACGGTCGCTTCCTGGCGCTTTGGGCTCAGGCCTGGCCGCAGGAACGAGACGCGGTACAGGTCCTCAAGAGCAGTGTCTGCATCCGCCGTGATCGGCAGTTCCGTCTCGGCCCCGCGCGACCGCGGGAGGTAGCGGCTACGGAACCCCGTCAGGCCGCGGTCGGCGGCCCAGTGCTGAAACTCCTGAATCACGCGGACACGCTTCTCGCGCCGGCTCTGCATGCGCGGTTCGAGAAACGGGAAGGTGTCGTGGCCCTTTTGCCACATCTCCACGTGCACCCGTTCCAGCCAGCGCATGGCCATCAGCAGGTCCAACGCACTAACCGACGGCTGCCGCGCCAGGACTCTCTCCGCCGCCTCGGCGACGCGTTCTGCAAGTGAATCACGGTCCATGTGGAACTCATCCTCTGCGTCGGTGCAAGGCAAGAGCCGTCTGCCATTGCGACTGCGTTTGCGCGCCCGAAGTACACCGCCCGACCCTCCGGGCGGAACTGGCGAGCGGTGGGTCGCCCGCCGTACGGCGCAGGCGGGGTCGTACACATGCCGCCGCGCGACCCCGCAACACTACACCGGCGGCACCGGTTCCGCCGCCGCCCGGGCCTCGCGCCGTGTCCGACGCAGGTGCCGCAGTTCGGCCATCCGCCGCCGCCGCCGCCGGATCTCGCGCGCCTTTGCGAGCCCCGTTCTGCCCGTGATCAGGACGCCCACCCCCAGCAGCACCCACGACACCCCATACCCGATCATGCCCCACAGCAACCACTGCGGCTGCTTCAAGGCGACAGCCAAGGCGGCGCCCACCGTCAGAGCGCCCCATCCGAAAGGCACGTTCACCACGATCAGGCCGATGCCGATCGCGAACAGTACCCGATGTCGTAGAGGGTCAACGTGCCGCATGAGCCTTCCAAGTGCCGGCGGACGCACCACGTCCGCGTTGGCCGCTGGACTCCGCTGTCACTTCTCCCCTGTTCACGTCTCTCACGGCCCTGCCGAACCCACCCACCCACACACCCACCCACACTCTTTCTCACCCCACCTGCTCGACGCTGACCGCGAACAGGCTCTGGTCTGCGATCTCCATCAGATGGTAGATTGAGAACTCGAACACCTCGCCGCCCCTCATGTCGGAGGGCGAGAAGGGGAATGCCAGGTTCCCGGCCGTCGAGACACGGCCGGGATAGCCGTAGTGCAGCAGCGTTGAGCGCGTGATCGAGCAAACCGTGTCTGCCTCCTCCTGCGTTGCGCCCAGCACTTCGACCAGGATCCCGATTTCGTGGCTCTGCGTCTGTTTCACCGGCTCGAGCCGGCCCATGACGCCGTCCTTGCCGTACACGTGGAAGAACACCTGAGCCTTCAGGTTCTCGGACTTCAGAATGCCGTTGACCTTCTCCTGCGCCGCCGCCAGGATGCCGTCGATGCCGCGGATCATGATCGGGTCGCGGCACCCGGCAATGGTGACCGTCCGGTACCCGATCCGGCGCGAGCCTTCCAGCTTGACGAAGTACGGATCCGATTCCTCGTGTCGGCTGCCGCGCACCTCGACCCTGCCGTTGCCGATCTCCGTGAAGGTGCAGCCGGTGAGGTTCAGCCGCCCGCCCGGACCGGGCAGGAAGAACGGGTCGGACTTCTCGTACAGCGAGTGCGCGGCCGTCGACTCAGCCGTGAAGCGGCGCTCGTCGTTCAGGGCCTTCAGCACGAAGCTGTCCTGCTTGAGAGTGCCGAGCACGCAATCGGCGCCCGAACCCGGCGTGGCGGCGATCGCCGCGCACTCCAGGATCTTGCCCATGTGCAGGGCCAGCCCGGAGTCGTATCCGAGCTTGATCGGCAGCGCTGCGAACTCAACAGGGTCGTACGAGCGGCCGGCGATGACCACGTCGGCGCCGGTGTCGATCGCCTCGAGAAACGGCTCGATGCCGATCTGCGCCACGATGTACGGGGTCTGGTCGATTCGCTCGTGCGTCAGCGGCGGCACGCTGTCCAGGGCGCGGATCTTACCGGCGTCGAGGGCTGCGTGGGCCACGGCGTGCGGCACGTCGGAACGAATCACCGCCATGCGGAAGGACAACTTCTCTTCCGCGGCGATTTCGTGGACGATTTGCCGGCACCACTCCAGGTGCGGCGCCGCGCCCGAACCGCCGCATGTGCCGATGTGCACGGGAATGCGGCGGGTCACGCCTTCCTTGAGCATGAACCGCAAGTCGCGCTTCACCGCACGCCGGTCCGTGAACGACTTGCCGGCGCCGAGGTAGTACGGCCCCGGATCGGTCGACCCGCCGTCGACCGCGATCAGGTCCGGCTTCTCCGCAACGCCGCGCATGAACGACTCGGCCGGGAACCCGTAACCGAGAATCCCCGTCGGGGAGAGGACTCGGAAGTCTTGCATGGATAATCTCCAATCTGAGGGCCGAGTGTCGAGTGTCGAGTGTCGGGGAGGGGAAGCGCCTCTGGACTTCGACACACTGATCACGAATTACTGATCTGCCGCCTGCCCCCGGCTGTCCCCCCCTCGACACCCGACACTCGTCCCGCGTCCCTTCAACACCGCGATCGTACGCGCCATTTCATTGTACACGATGTTCATGCCTTCGTCGAAGCCCATGCCCGGTTTGACCAGCATGCGCTGCGGCCGCGCCGCAATGGCCAGGTGCACACAGGTGCGCGCCGACACGTCCGTCTCGTTGCACGTACCGCCCTGGTACGACTCCATGCCGTGCCGGTTGCAGTACAACACGCTCTGGACGATGTTCTGGATCCCGCCCAAGTCCGGCGTCTTGATCTGGATCATGTGGCAGCACTGCGCGTCGGTGAACTCGACCGCGTCCTCATACGTGTTGCACCACTCGTCGGCCACGAGCTTCACATGTGAGCCGAGTGCGGTCAGCCGGTCCTTGATCGCCTTGAGCGCCGTTATCTGGCTCGGCTTCGAGCCCATGTCGACCGGGCCTTCAATGTACAGCGGCAGCGGTCCGGCCGCGCGCTCGAGGCCGGCCACATACTCCGCGACCCGCTGCGGGGCCTGGTCGAAGATCAGGCCAATGGTGCCGTAAACGTCGATGTGCAGGGCCGGGCGGTACTCGGGGAACGGCCGCAGTTTTTCGACACGTCCGACCAGCCAGCGGATGTACTCTTCGAGCTTCTCCCCGTGGCGGCCGAGCTTCTCGTCCACGTTGTTGATCAGGCCGTGCGGCAGCACGTCCGCATGCTTGAGGATCATCTTGTCCACGGCCTGGTATCGGTCATCGCCACTCTGGGCGAACAGCGGCACCGGTTCCGGGACGACCGGCAGGCCGTACTCGCGGCACACCACCTCCGCCTTGAGCGCACCCGTCGCGCCGGCCGCGGCGTCGAGCAGCGCCTGGCTGACTCCGTAGCGGATGGCCGTGTGCAACGGCTTGCCTTCCGGTTGCAGCGCTTCGAGGCGCCGTGCGTTGTCGAGGAACGTCGCCGCGTCGAGCCCCTCGATGAACGGCCGCAGGTGCCGCTCCATGAACGGCAGGTAGTTGCCGGCCAGGAACAGCGGGTCGCGACCGCCGGCGCCCGAGTACTGTACCGCCGCGCAGTCGCCCAGCGCCATGCACCCGTTCTCGAGCAGCAGGACGACCGACACGCACTCGCCCGCCTGGCGTATCGCCGCGAACCCGGGCGTCAGCGGCTGACCCTCGTACACAAACCCGTCGTGCCGCGCTCCGGCCTTGATGGCCTTCTGGTCGTCAAAGAAAAACCCGGCATAGCCAGCCACGAACAGCGCTTGCTTGATTCGCATGGTTGTCAGACTCCGTGAATTCCGTGACGAGGGTCGGGAGGCGAGGGTCGAGGGAGAAGATTCCGGTCCCCTGAAATGTGCCTCGCAACACCCACCAACGACCGCACAATACTGCCACACGGCTGGCTTGGCGACTTCCCGGGCCCGATCCCGCGCTGCTGGACGAACCGGCGCTGCGGCGCCGGTTCGTCCAGCAGCGCAACATCGAGGGGTCCGGGGAGTCAATGACTCCCCGGCGGGGTGCAGGGGCAGAGCCCCTGCCTCACCGCGGGCGGCCGACGAGGCGGCCTTTGCTGACCGCGTAGATGTCGTCGATCACCATCTGGAAAACGGGCTCGCGGCCTTCGGCCTTGGCCCGCTCCTGGACCTTGGCGCGGTGGAATTCGAGCACGTCTTTGTCGAGCGCCATCTGCCCCGGCGCAAAGATGCGCACCGCGCCCTCGTTGTCGCGCACCGGCATCATGCGGCCCAGGTTGAACACGGACGGCGCGAACGGCACATCGATCACACCGGCGGCAAACGCGCGCACCGTGCCCTCGAGCAGGTCGCCGTTGCCCAGTTCCAGGACGCGCTTCAGAATGCCGCGCACTTCGCGCTTGATCAGTTCCTTCTCCGTGTCGACAGCCGCGGTGTTCAGTTGCGGTTGATCGCTGAGCATGTTGATGACCTGTCGTGTCGCGTCGAGGCCCTGGCGGTTCGCGTCGCGCGTCGGGATGCCGCGCGCCTCGTGCGGTGTCTTGACAATCACTTTCGTCGCGCGCGCCAGCGCGGCCGTCGTCGCACCCCATGCGATCACCGCAAAGGCTTTGGACTCGTTCTCCGGGAACCCGCCCATCCACTGGTGGAACACGGTCGTCAGTTCGTAGTCCGCGAACCCCGCCGCCTGGAAATACTCGTGCGCCAGTTCGCGCAGTGACGCGATGGCCGCCACGTCCTGCACCAGGTTCCCCGCCTGGCCGTACCCGAGCGTGATCGACTTCACGCCCTGCTGCAGCGCCAGCAGTCCCTCGATCAGCGCCACCGTGTGACTTACGCACGGCGGCACCAGCGTCCCGGACAGCGGCCCGAACGGCTCGCGGTTGATGCGCACGCCGTTGTCCTCGTACTCGCCGACGAGTCGGTCGACGTACTGCCAGTCGCGCAACGACTTCTCCAGCGGCACCTTCTTGGTGTACGGAATGTTGTAGGAAATGCCGCCGCCCTCGTACGCGGTGAACCCGGCCGCCAGTGTGATCTCGGCCAGCAGCCGCGCGTCCGGCGTACCGTGTCGGACCTGGACGGGCTTCTTCAGGCTCGTGACCACGCGCCGGCACTCGCTCAAGCCGTGGTTTACCGCCGGGAACCCGTTCAGCAGCGACTGTCCCGCCTGCTTCGACTTCTCGATGCCCTTGGCCGCTTCCTCGTACCGATTCTGGCGCGTGTAGGCGTCGATGGTCGTGGGCAGCAGGTCGCAGAACTCCTCCAAGCCCTGCAGCAGTCGGATGTGCTCGTCAACCAGTGCGACACCCGCACGCGGCTGGATCAGCACCTTGCCGGCGCGATCCGCCTGCCGCAGCACCGCACCAAACCGGCTCGCCTCCGGTAAGGCGCGGTGGAACCGCACACCCTCGTCGAAGTCCACCTGTTTTCCGGTCGGCCACGAGTTCAGCACCTGCTCGCGGATCGCGAGAAGCTCCTGCCGCTCCATCCTTCGTTTCACAAGATTCATGCATTCGCCTCAATGACAGCGCCGGCCCGCCGGTTCGAATGGCCTTTGACCCGACACGCGGCCTGACGTCCCTTCTCTGCAACCCGTAACGGTAACGCTCCACAGGCAACCCGTCAATGCGGCTGACCGTACCTCACGTAATGCGTCAGCGGCTCCCGGGCGGGGACCGCCCGATCATACCCTGCGGGTTACTGACCGGCTCGCGCCCCCACGGGCCTTGTGCCCGTGGGGCGTCGGCGGGGAAGGGCACGTCAGTAACATGGGAGTCGCGGGTGGAGATAAGGTCGCCGGTTGACCGGGGCTGGCGCCTAGAGTGGTCGGAGC
>MHBL01000274.1 GCA_001803235.1 Lentisphaerae bacterium RIFOXYA12_64_32 | reverse complement strand
GCGCCAGATCTTGAAACAGCCCTGACCCACCGACGGCACCGCTTGACAACTCCCCGCTCGCGGTGTACTATTATGCGTAATACGCATTATCGTAGAACCCGTGGATCCTGTGAACCCTTGAACCTCTGCCCCCCCCAATGAACAAACGTCAACAGTACAACACGCAGGTCCAGTCGCTGACGCGCGGCATGCAGGTGCTGCAGCTTCTGGCGCGCAACGGCCGCATGACCGCTTCGGCGATCGGGGCCGAACTCGGCGTGCACCAGAGCTCTGCCTCGCGTCTGCTCCGGTCCCTGCAGGATGCCGGGTTTGTGCGCAAACCGGATTTTCACAGTTTCGCGATCGACTACGGTGCCCTGCTCTTTGCCGGCGTTGCCATGCAAGGGTTTGCGGAGATCGCGGCGTCCGCCCAGGCAGCCATGGCCGTCCATGCCCGGACCGGCTATGGGGCCGCCGCCGCCGTGCTGCGCGAGAACCGCCTGATCTACCTGGCTCACATGGGTTCTGCGCCGCAAGCCGCCATCCGGCTGATCGACGACTCGACATTCCCGGTCCACCGCTCATCGCTCGGGTTGTGCCTCGCGGCCACGGCAGGCCCGGACACGCTTCGCGACACCGTCCTGGCCAGTTGCCGGCGCTGCGATGTCCGCAAGCCCGAAGCGGAGACGCGCAGCATCCTGGCCATGGTGGACGACTCGCTGCAACGGTACGACTTCGTGCTGCTGTGCGACCAGGCGCCGAACCGCTTCAACGGCGCCATGACATTCCAGACCCCGCGCGGCCCGGCCGCGTTCGCCATTTACAGTGACCGCCAGAACGCCCGCCCCGACGATGTGAAGCGGCTGCTCGAAGACGCCGTCCGCCAAATTGCCGCCGCCCTGCAGCCCCCACCCTGATCCGTCCGTTGGGTCCGTTGGGTCCGCTTCGTCCGTTCCCCTCCCCCTAACCCCTGAAACCTGACACCTCAAACCTGACCACTGAAACCTGAACACTGAAACCTCGAAAGGCCCCCCCATGCAGACCATCACCCAAGCCGAGTCCATCCCCGTTGTGCGTAGCGTCGACGTCCTGGTTGCCGGCGGCGGACCGGCAGGAGTGGCCGCCGGGTTTGCCGCTGCGCGCCTCGGCGCCGAGACACTGATTGTCGAGCAGTTCAACTGCCTCGGTGGCGTGGCCACCGCGGGCGGGCACGGCCACATCTGCCTGTACTCCGAGTACGGCACGCCGGTACGCGTGGTCGGCGGCGTTCCGTTCGAGATGGCGCAGCGCGTGACCAAGGCCGGGTACGGCGTGGTCAACAACTCCAGCACCGACTTCGAAGTCGAAGGCATGAAGTTGGTCCTGGAGCAGATGGCGGAGGAATGCGGGGCCAAGCTCCTGTACCACACGTTCCTCAGCGACGCGATCCGCGAGGGACGCAACCTCACCGGTGTCATTGTCCAGAACAAGGACGGACGCCAGGCCATTCTCGCCAAGCGCGTCGTCGACTGCACGGGCGACGGTGACGTGGCCGCCCGCGCCGGGTGCGAGTTCGACGTCGGCGAGGACGGCACCGGCCACTGCCAGCCGGTGACCCTGATGTTCACCATCGGCGGCGTGGACTATGACAAGGTGAAGAAGTTCCGCGGCAACGACTACAAGCTTCAGGCGGTGTGGAAGAAGGCTCAGGACGCCGGCGACATGCGGCCGTTCCAGAACCAGATCATGGGCTGGTGGTGGACCCCGACGCGGCCGGACCAGGTCGGCATCAACTTCACGCACGTCAACTTCATCGACGCGACCAAGGCCGGCGACCTGACCAAGGCCACCGTCGAGGCGCGGAAGCAGGCCTACGAGGCGATTCAGGTCTACCGCAAATACGTCCCCGGCATGGAGAACTGCTACATGGTCTCAACCCCGAACACCGTCGGCATCCGCGAGACGCGGCGCATCCGCGGCCTCTACACGCTGACCAAGGCCGACGTGCTCGCCGAGCGGCCGTTCGCGGACTCCATCGGCTACGGCTCGTTCTTCATCGACATTCACAACTGCTCCGGGCCGGGCATGGACCGCAAGGAGCAGCGCCCGCGCACCGGGTTCCGGTACCAGATCCCCTACCGCATCACCGTGCCGAAGGATGTGGACAATCTGCTCGTGGCCGGCCGTTGCGTCAGCGTCGACCACGAAGCACTCGGAAGCCTACGCGTCATGCCGCAGTGCGGGGTGCTGGGCCAGGCGGCGGGCGCCGCCGCGGCGCTGTCCATCCGCCAGGGCGTGCCGCCGTCGCAGGTCGACGTCGCCACGCTGCAGCGGACCCTGCGCGACCAGGACTGCATCCTGGACGACGCCGACATCGCCCGCGCCAACCCGAAAGCGCCCGCCCGAGCGTAGTGGCGCGGGACCTCCGGGACCGCAGCAGGGTGCCTCGGGTCCGTCCCGGACCGAGGTCCTCGGCCGGGGATCCGTCTACGCCCAGGCAGCTTCGCCGGACAGGACCGGCCCGAGCACCCCGCGTCGGCGCGAGACCCCGAGCCACTGTGCGCACGATCACAAGCAGGCCCGAACACGCCGATGGACTTGCCCGCACAACCCGCAATTGGCTTATAGGTATGCCCCGGCGGGGACTACCGCCCGAACTCACTGGCAATCCCAATGGCTGGCGCTCATGGCCTGCAAGTGGCTGATCTTGGTCACGTGCCCATCGAACATGGCGAAGTTCGCCTGGTTGCTGTGGCAATACTCCGGCGAGTAGGTTGTGCCAATGGGGTGCGGGTAAACCACGTAATCAAGGTTGTCCCGGCTGTCGGCCATCACGATCGTGTCGACCGGATTCTTGATCTGCACGACCTTGGCAGTGGGCCCGCCGTACCCCGAGGCGCGGCCGGGCGGCGCGAAGGTCAGGTAGTAGTAGTTCCAGCCATAGCCCAGGTTGGTGCTGCTCAAGGCCCCCTCGCCCTGCTTTGGGCGTTTGGGGCAGATCCACAGGTTCGTCGCCTCCCCCACGAACGGCAGCAGGCGTGAGTACCAGACCAGCGAGCCGGGCCAATGGGACGGACAGGTGTATTCGTCGTACTCATCCATGTAGCTGTAGTGCGCCAGGTTGAGTTGCCGCAGGTTGGCCGCACAGTTGGCCTCGTGCGCCTTGTCCTTTGACTGGGCCAGGGCCGGAAGCAGCATGGACGCCAGGATCGCGATGATGGCGATCACCACCAGGAGTTCGATTAACGTGAAGCCCATCAAGCGCTTCGTGCTTCGAACTCGGCATGGGCACGGCACCCGCTCGATCAGAGCAAACCGGCCCACGTTCTGCCCGCAGGTCCGCGCCGTGCCCCAGTGCGGCAGGGAGGCCAGCAACTCCATCAGCGCGGAGAACCGGTAGCGTGCACCGATCTCGACTCCTGCGGCTCGCGGTATCGGGGATAGTGCCTGGTCCCATCGCATCATTGTGTCTCCTTGTTGGTTGGCGCGGGCGAGTCCGCGCAACCGTCGCGAACCGCACACACATCCACTTCAATTATACCCGAAAGCGACGGCACTCACAAGGAGAAAGGCGATCGCGGCGTAATGCGCCAGTCGCGGGTGGAGGGTTGGGGGTGGCTGCCCAAAGTGGCGGG
>MHBL01000273.1 GCA_001803235.1 Lentisphaerae bacterium RIFOXYA12_64_32 | reverse complement strand
CCTTCTTGAACGCTCGCATGAAGCAGCTTCCGTTCAGGCGCCCACTGGAAACCACGTCTTTTCATCACAGCATGGTTGCTTCCTAACATATGTCACTACAAAGAGTTAAGCAACAACAGACAAGCTGTGTCTGAGATGCCAGGTCTCCCGGCCTGGCCTGGTTCGGTCGCGTCACCCCATCGCACCGGGTCAGGAGGCCCGGCACCCACCTTGACTGACGCAACACGCGTCACCCCCGCATGACTCCTTGATTTCACCCCCGGCGAAGGTTACCGTACTGCTATTGTTTTCCGACTGGGAGGACGCTTCTTGCCTGCCTCCGCCAGGAAATGCGCCATGACGTCGCCCTCTCCAACTTCTGTGCAGAGCAAACCGGGAACCGGCTTCGACTCCGCTAGCTTCAAGCCGAACCGAGCCCCAGCGGCGATGGTCTTCGACCGTGGCCCAAGCGAAACGCAAGCTCGTTTCGCTTTGATTAAGGAAGACTCCCCCGAGGCCGAACTCCTCACCGTGACGGAGAAACGCCTTTGGGACCTGATGGATGGCCGACGCACGGTGGACGATGTCTGTCTTGCCTATCTGGCTCAGCACGAATCCCTGGCTCTCTCCCAAGTTTACGCCCTGCTGCGCCGCCTCTGGTCAAAGGGACTGATCCTGGACAATCCCGGGTTCGGTGACGTGACGGCCACGAAGCGCGGCCGGTTCGTGCTGCGCTCGGTGGTCACACGCTCGATGGGGGTTCGAATCCCGGGAACCGGCGCGATCGCCCGCTGCGCCCAACGCCTCACCGCGGCGCCATGGCTGGAGTCGGGCCTCGTGGCCACTGTCGCAGCGATCGTCGTCCTCGTCGGTCTTGCCCTGGCCCCAAGCCTGCAGTCCAGGTCTCTCTGGCAGTGGAACCTGCCCATCGAGTTCCCGGTGATTGGCATCGTACCGGAGTCCTACGTCTACGGTCTAGTCCTGTTGGTCTTGCTCAATCTCCTGTGCTCCTTGGCCAGGGAAATGTTCCTGGCCGCTCTGGAGGGCAGCTACACAGGTCGATTCGACGACCTCCGATTCGGCGTGTTCCCCTGGGTTCCCTCCTTCCACCACGTGCGCAAGTGGCGCCCGACGCTGGCGGCACGCCGCCGCGTCGTCGCCGGGGCGGCTCCCCTGGTCTTCGAGCTGCTCTGCGCCAGCGTCTGCGTGTTCCTGCTGCGGCTCGGCCCCGCCCCTCTGGCGGCAGAGATTCTGTTCAAACTGATGGCGGTCTTCTACCTCCGGACCTTCATGCATCTGGGGCCCTTCCCCGGCAGCGATCTTCCCACCGTGCTGAACGAGTGGAGCGGTATTGTCGACATCAACATCCGGGCCCTCGGATTCCTGCGTTACAGCTTCGCCGAGTCATTCCTTTCCCGCACCAAGCGCACCCGCGAACACTGGTTCTTCCTGGCCTACATCCTGGGCTCTGTAGCGTGGTTAGTCACGTTCGCCGGCGTGGCCACCAAGCTCATCCCCGACGACTTTGCGGTCGCCACTCTGATTGGGGAGGGCAGCGGGATGGGGTTGGTCATGCTGGTGTTATTCCTCATCCCCATCGTTCTGGCGATCAGCCTGACCATCGCTTGGGTCCTGTTTTTCCTCTGGCGGTTCCTGGCCTACCACCCCCTCTTCCAGAACCCCAACAACGTGCTCTGCATCGCGGCCCTCGGCCTGTGCGCCGTCGTCGTCGCCATCCAACTGGCGCCCCTGCGGCGGCAACCGGTCCTGCTGAGCGCCGCCAGTGCCGCAATGATGCTGGCCGGCGCCGGCCTGGCATACCGATTCATATTCCGCACTCGAGTCTCCACCCTCGGCACCCAACTCGCCAGCGTGGGACTGGCCCTCCTGTGCGGTGGTATCGGCATGCTCAACGGCGCCCTGTGGCAGAACCTGAACTTGTCCCTTGTCGCGGAGATCTGGCTGTTCCTGTTCCTCGTCCCGCCTCTGGTGATCAGTTTCAATCGGCAGCAGCACGTCGTCGTGGCCGACGAGAACGACTTCCGCTTCCCCTACCTGATGGCCGTCGGGGGGTTCGTCCTCCTCGCCCTGGTGAACGCCGGCAATTTCGCGTTCGTGAACATTGAAAACCCCGCCATGAAGGCCATGCCGCTGAACTCACTCCTGGCATACTCCCTCATCCCCCTGGCGCTCATCACCTTCCACCTGCACCTGAAGTCTGTCACCAGCACCGCCCCCATCCTGATTCTCAGCAATCTCAAGGCTAGCGAACCCCAGGCCCTCTCCGAGACCGTCGCCGCCGTCCGTCAGAACATCCGCGCCATGCTGGTCGCCAAGTTTGGGGAAAGCTGCGTGAAGCTTCTCGAAATGCAGGGTGAACCCCGACTCGGCACGGTGGCCCCCCCGCCCTTTCCAGTGCTCGAACCCGACGAGTCCGTCGAAGATTTGCGGCGGGAGTTGCGAATGCAACTGACAGATATCGACGGCGCTCTCAGCTACTACTTCGGGCGCGAGTTCAGCGATCTGGTCTTCGGACGCGCCTTGTCCACCGTGAACTACGAAGCCCAAGTCCTGCTGCAGCGCCTCGTTCTGCGCGGCACCCGCTTCGGCTGGCCGATCCCCGACGACAGAACCCTCGACGCCCGGCGCTGCGCGGAACTGCTCAACGCTATCGGTTTCTTCCGCATCCTCTCTGAAGAGGACCGCATCTTCCTGGCGCAGCACATGACCCTCGAACACTACCCGACACACGCTAAACTTATCCGCCGCGGGGAAAGGGCGGACGTCTGCTTCATCGTCGTCGACGGCGATGTGCAAGTCGAAGAAACCGATCTCTGTGGAGAACGCCGTATCATCGCGTTCATGGGCCATGGCGACTTCTTCGGCGAATCGGCGCTGCTGGACGGCGGACGCCGGGTCGCCAACGTCCGGGCAACCGCCCCCACCCTCGCCCTGGCCCTCTATCGCCGCGATTTCCAGGCTCTGGGCGCAAAGCACCCCGACATGGTCGCCAAAGTCACCGAGCAAATGCGGACCCTGCACTTCCTCTTCACGGTCCGCCTCTTTGCCGACCTGCCGACTCGCATGCTCCGCGCCGCGGTGCCCCGCTTCACACTCCGCACGTACGAAACGGAAGAAACGGTGTTCCGGAAAGGCGAAAAGGGGGACGCGCTGTACATTATTCAGTCCGGTGCCGTTGCGGTTATCGACGAAATCAACGGCCAGGAACAGAAGGTCCGGAGCCTCGGAATTCACGATTACTTCGGCGAGATCGCGCTGCTGCGGGACGTCCCGCGGACCATGACGGTGCGCGCCACCGAACGAACACAACTCCTGGTTTTGGACCAGAACGCCATGCGCCAACTGCTCCGCAACAGCCAGTTGTTCGCGACCAACATCGAGCGCGTGAGCGAGGAACGCCTGCACCACGTCTGAACCGGGAGAATGCGAGCCACGTCCCGCCTTGTGGCGTCGATCAACGATGTACGACCCCGCCGAACAACCCCTGCTGCTCGAAGCCCGCCACGTACGCACTTGGTTCCCCATCCGCCGGGGAATGCTGTCGCGCGTTACAGGACATGTCAGGGCCGTGGACGACGTCTCGTTCGACATCCGCCGGGGCGAAACCCTCGCATTGGTCGGCGAGTCCGGGTGCGGCAAGACCACCATCGGCCGGACCCTGCTTGGACTTGAAACCGCTCGGGAAGGCAACGTCCTGTTCGAGGGCGCCAATCTGCTCGGGCTCTCGGTCGCCGCTTGGCGTCCGTTCCGCCGCCGACTCCAAATGATCTTCCAGGACCCGTTGTCGTCGCTCAACCCGCGCATGACTGTGCTCGACATCCTCACCGAAGGCCCGGCGCATCACGGATTGCTTCACGGTCCCCGGGAGGAGCTCGCCGAGCGGCTGCTGGGCGAAGTTGGGATGGACACCTCCAGCCTGCACCGCTACCCGCACGAGTTCTCTGGCGGTCAACGCCAGCGCATCTGCATCGCACGGGCCCTGTCGCTGAACCCTGAATTCATCGTCTGTGACGAGGCGGTTAGCGCTCTGGATGTGTCCGTCCAGTCGCAAATCATCAACCTGCTCCTCGACTTGCGCGAGAAACACCACCTGTCCTACCTGTTCATCTCGCACGACCTGGGAGTCGTCCGACTGATCTCACACCGCGTCGCCGTGATGTACCTCGGGCGCATCGTAGAAACGGGCAATACTCGCAGCGTCATCGAAACGCCTCGACACCCCTACACCAGAGCATTGGTCTCCGCCGTGCCCGTGCCCGGCCGTGACCGCGCGCGCCGAATCATCCTGCACGGCGAGGTCCCGTCACCCGCAAGACCACCGCCCGGTTGCCCATTCCACCCGCGCTGCCCAGAAGCCATGGACGTGTGCCGGCGCGAAGTCCCGACTGCACGAACGGTTGACGGGATCACCGTTCAGTGCCATCTGTACTGACCGTGGCAGGGGTGGAGTAACGGGGCAGGCGGTCAGAGTTCAGAAGAAATGGTGCATCATGGAACGCCCGCGTCCTCGCGGGCTGAACCGTCGCCAGGCGCGGAGCGTGCGTACGGCAGGTCTCGAAGGTCGGGAACACAAGCCGGCAGAGGCCCGAAACCCCGGGCTGGCCTCGGGAGTGTCGCAGGTGCAACTTAGGCGAGACCTCCAAGGACCCTTAACACCCCAGCGCGAGTCGCCCGTCTCGCCTGGCCCCTGCCCCCCCGAACACTGAACCATCACCACCTGAGCAGTTGCATCTTGGAAAGGCATCAGCAACATGAGCATTCGCATCGAGACGTTGCCGGTCGGCATGCTGGCGGTGAACTGCTACCTCGTGTGGGACGATAACGCCAGGGAAACGCTCATCGTCGATGCCGGTGACGAGGCGGACCGCATCATCGAGGCCATCCGGAAATTGTCCATCAAGCCCGTGGGGATCCTGCAAACGCATGGTCACGTGGACCACATCCTGGCCCTGCGCAGCCTCGTCGATGAGTTCGCCATTCCAGTCTACGTCCATCCCGACGAGCATGCGTTGTATTACAGTCCCGCCAACTCACTTCTGCCCTGGGTGCCCGCCGCCCGCAACCTGCCCAAGCCTGCCGACACTCCGCCGCAGGCCGCCGGACTGCCGTACGCTGTCATCCACACCCCCGGCCACACTCCCGGTGGGGTCTGCTACCACTTTGCGGACGCCGCGGTGCTCTTCTCCGGGGACACCCTCTTCCATGGCTCGATCGGCCGCACGGACCTGACGGGCGGCGACATGAATGCCCTGCTGACCTCGATCCGCACCAAACTGCTGCCGCTGCCCGCCAACACCACCGTCTACCCGGGCCACGGCCCCACCACAACCATCGGCGAGGAAAAAGAGATCAATCCGTTCGTGAACTGAAGCAACCACGAGCCCGCGTCGCGGGCGCCACGCGTGGAGTCACGCCCGCGCGCCCGTGAACTCCCGGTGGCCCGAAACATCTTCCGCGCTCCCGCAGGGGCCGGCACGACCGCACCAAAACACGAGATACGCGGTTGCAGTAGCCGGCTCATGAATAATCCAGGCTTAGGGTCCCAGTTCGAGAGTCAGTGCGGACTGCGAGAACAGCCAGTAGCCCAAGCCCGGTTCGAGTTTCGCAGGGCTCTCGACCGCGACGTAAATCCCCTGCGTCGTGTCCCAACCCCAGGAATGACCGCGGAGCGCGCTGTTCGTCGGCGGCGTGGACTCTTCCGCCGGGCCAACGAGGTTCCAGCCGCGCAGCAGATCCACTCGGTTGGCAACCGTGGTTCCCGAAACGGCAACGGTTCTTCCCTGCGTGACGTAGATCCAAAGCCCCTTGAGCGCATGGATTTCCGTGGCTTGGGCGTAGCGCCCTTGTTCGCCTGGCACCCACTCCCACACCGCACCGGTGTAGATGACGCCCCCGCGCCGCGTGTCCCGCAGCGTTCCGCGGCGGCCGTCATCACCGTTCGCACCAAGCCCTTCGTCGCGTGCCAACTTGAACACCTCCGTAACCGTCGGATCGACGGGCTCGATCGGCAGGGAGAGGAGGTTCCAGCCCGCCTCAAGGTCCACGTCCGCCGAGACCACGATGTCAGCCTCGATCACGTACCGGCAGCTCGTGTTGGCGGTGATCGTCAGACTGAAAATGCGGCTGAAGACGACCGTCGTCCCCGGCACTGGTGCGCCGGTCTCGGTGACTTGGTGCAGCCGGAGGTGCCAGCCCACAGGCACGGTCACCGGGTCCCAGGTCAGCACCATGTCATTGCTGTTGGCCACCACCTCCAAGTCCCAGACCGCGGCGTTCGCAACCGCGCGGACATCCTTCCGATAGAGAAACCCGTCGGCGTCAAAGAAGTAGAGGCCGCCTTTCGGGTTGGGCGGGTTCGGCGCTTGCGGGGAATCCAGATCGATCGTCGCGTCCCAGTCGTTGGTGGCGTTCGCCTGCATTCCGAACTGGATACTGGTCTTGTCCGCGTTGCTGACACCGATGGTGAAAAGCCAGGAACTCCCGGCATCGACCACGATCTCCATGTTCACTGCCAGATTGATAACGATCAAGCTCAGGTTGACGTCGTGTCCCGCGCTGTCCTTCAGGGTTGCGCCGTTGGTCAAGGCGATCCCGATGACGTTCAGGTCCAGGCTGTGCTCGCCCGCGCCGACCGTATACACGCAGGTTGCGGTGTTGGCGTCGATGAACGCGGTGATGCTCAACACGGCGCCGGTATCCAGAGTCAGAGTCAGGGAACCGCCGCTGAGCGTCACGTTCATCGAGAAGTTGAGGGTGATGTCAATCGTATCGCCGAGCCAGTAGGTGCCGTTGCCGGTCACCGACGTAATCGAGCTGACCACCGGCAGCGCAATCAGCGTCAGCGAGTCAGGCGTAACGCTTCCCAGATTGAGCATTCCATTGAGAGAATACTCGACGGTCCCCGTGACCTGCTTCTGCCCCGACTCGCCGGGCGGGACCGCGACCACAAAGCTGAAGCTCAGCGGGTTCGCCGTCAGGATCCCGGTAAACACCAGCTTCCCCGCCTGGATTTGTGGGGTGCCGTCACCGGACACGGACACCAGCGTCCAACCGGCTGGGAGCGCCGGTTGCCAGTTCAACGATAGCAATGTCCTTTCCACCGAGTATGTAATCTGGCAGTGGACCGTGAAGCTGCCGCCGGATTCGTACCCGTCGCCCGTCGTCTGGATAGCGGTGATCGTGCCGGGGACATCTCCCCCACCTTGAATGGCAAACGTGAACGGCGTCCTGGCAGTGTCGTCACTGGTAATGCTGATGATGGCCGTGCGCACGCCGCTGGCGCTGGGATCGAACGTCACCTGGAAGGTCGTGGACCCCGACGCAGTGACTGGGGTCGAGGGCTGCGCGGTCACGCTGAAGTCCGACGCGTGCGTGCCGCCGAGCGACACCCGCGGTGTGCCGGTCAGCGACAGGTCCTGATTGCCCAGGTTCTGGATGGTGAACGTCCGCAGCACCGTGCCACCGGCAACCGGTGCCGTCCCAAAGTCGGTATGATCGGTCAGGCCTGGCGTCAGGTCGCCATCCGCAATGTCCGCACCGTTGCCCTGCAGGTTGATCTCGGGCGCAAGCCCCGTGCCCTGGATCGCAACGTCGTACGGCGCCTCGTCGCTGTCGTCGTTGGCAATGCTGATGGTCGCGGTGCGCACCCCGCTGGCGCTGGGATCGAAAGTCACCTGGAAAGTCGTGGTACCGGACGTCGCGACCGGGGTCGAGGGCTGCGCGGTCACGCTGAAGTCCACCGCGTGCGTGCCGCCCAGCGACACCCGCGGTGTGCCGGTCAGCGACAGGTCGCCTGTACCCAGGTTCTGGATGGTAAAGGTCCGAACCACCGTGCCACCGGCAACCAGGGCCGTCCCGAAGTCGGTATGATCGGCAGGGCTTGGCGTCAGATCGCCATCCGCAATATCCGTCCCATTGCCCTGCAGGTTGATCTCGGGCACAACCCCCGTGCCCTGGATCGCAACGTCGTACGGCGCCTCGTCGCTGTCGTTGTTGGCAATGCTGATGGTCGCGGTGCGGACGCCGGTCGCAGTCGGATCGAACGTCACTTGGAAGGTCGTGGAACCCGACGCCGCGACCGGGGTCGAGGGCTGCGCGGTCACGCTGAAGTCCGACGCGTGTGTGCCGCTGAGCGACACCCGCGGCGTGCCGGTCAGCGACAGGTCG
>MHBL01000272.1 GCA_001803235.1 Lentisphaerae bacterium RIFOXYA12_64_32 | reverse complement strand
TTGGTGTGCGCGGAGGCGTGGCCTTCCGAGACGCGGTGCCGGATCTTGAAACAGCCCTGCGCTGACGCATCACGGCCTTGCATCGGGGGTGGCTGGCGGGTATGTTCTGAGGTCCGTTGCGGGAACGCCACAGGCCGGGAACCGTTGGCACAGGAGGGATATCTCATGCGTCGTTGCTGGCACGTCGGGGTTGCGCTTGTGTTGTCGTGTCTGGTTGTGGGAATAGCGGCGTTGGCGCAGGACGCGGAGAAGCCGCTGGCGCTGAAGTACGCCCTCGGTTTGGCCACCGGCGCGGACAAGTCGGACGGGGTCGTGTTCCGGGTCGAACTGACCGATGCGGCGGGTGCGCGGCAGGTGCTTGCCGAGGAGACGTACCGCGAGCAGGCGTGGCAGGAGCGTTCGGTCGACCTGTCGCGCTGGCGCAACCAGGATGTGGTGCTGCGTTTCACCACCGCGCCGGGCCCGACGACGTCCGATGACTGGGCGTGCTGGGGCGAGCCGCGCGTCACACTGGGCGACGATGTGCTGGTCGACTTCCTCAAGGCGAAACTCTGGCGCACCGGTATCGTGGTCAACGGGCAAGAGACGTCGCCGATGCCGGGCGAGAGCACCGGCGCGACGTTCACGCCGGCCGCGGACCGCGACTGTGGCGGGGTTCGCAAGGATGCGATCTTCGCCCATCCGCCGTGGCGCGGCGACATCCAGGGCGGGGCGGCGTTCGGCGAGTTCAAGGTTGCGCTGCGGCCCGGCGCCGAGTCGGCCCAGGCCGCGCTCGAGGCGTTGCCGCTGATCCCGGGGCGCGAGAGTGTTTTCCCGCGCGGGCAGGCGGGCTGTTTCCGCGTCGCGAAGCCCATCGTGGTCGACGGCAAGCTCGACGACTGGCCGGCCGAGGTCCGCAAGTTCTCGCTGTCCATCACGCAACGGGACAACCTGTCGATCGAGGTGTTTGGTCTGAAGCCCGGGTGGAAGATGGGCTGGCAGGGTCCGCGTGACTTGAGTGCCGAAGTCTACCTCGCCTGGGACGACGCGAACCTCTACCTCGCCGCGATCCGGCGCGACGATGTGCTCATGTTCCACGACACGACCAGTGCGGACTTCGCACGCAGCGATTCACTGCGGGTCTGCATCAGCACGCAGCCCGGCGGCAGCGCGTTTGCGGACACGGACTACCTGATCGCGGTGAATCCCGCCGGCGAGCAGGACAAACCCATGGTGAAGTTCTGCCAGTACGGCGACTCCCCGAACCGCGCGCTGCCGTGCACCGGTGTGCAGGTGGCGCCGACGCTGTACAAGGGCGGGTACATCCTGGAAGTGGCGATTCCGTTCGCGCTGCTCAAGGTGGCGCCGAAAGCCGGCGTTGGACTCGGGTTCCAGCTCATGTTCGAGGATTCCGACACGCCCGGCGACCGGCACTACGAGATGGTCTGGACCCCGCGCGGCGAGAACGAGGACGATTACTGGCAGAACCCGTCACGGTTCGGCCGTCTCACGCTGTGCGAGCGCGCCTACCCGTGGCTCGAGTTGAGTCGGCGCATCTTCGCGGTCGGCGAGGCGCTGCGCCCGACGCTCGGCGTCGTCAGCCTCGATCCGGGCGCCAAAGTGAATCTGGAAATGGAGTTGCGGACACCGCAGAGCGACGCGGCCACGAAGTGGGCGCACTCGGGCCTCGCCGGCGGCCCATGCCCGGACCTGCCGGCGCTTGAGAGCGCGGGCAAGTCGGAACTGGTGTACTCGCTCGGCGTGGGGAGTGACGCGAGCGGCGGCGCGTTGCAGGTCGAGGTGGTCGCGGACCGGCCTGTCCGGGACATTCGGCCCTTCAGCCAGCCGGACGAGCCGACACTGCTGCCGTCCGTCGCCGTCGCGGACTTCCGCAACAGCGTCAGCGGGAAGGACGGTGCGTTCCGGTTCGAGTATGCCGGCAGCGACGGGACCCTGCGGTACACGTTGAAGCCGGGCGCTGGGTTCGACATTGCCGTGGCCTGGAACGACCGCGAGGTCTGCGCGTCCAAGCCCGATGCGACCGGACCGGTGGTGTGGAAGGACGGCAAGGCGGTGCCGGCGGCGGCCTGTGCGGTCGAGGTGCGGGACGTTAAGCTCGAGAACCAGGAGCTCCGGTTCGCCTGCTCGCTCGACGGGCGGCTCGAGGTCGCGTACCGCGTTGCCATCCGCGGCAAGACGCTGCTGGTCGACGTCGAGTCGGCGCAGCCCGAGTTCTGCGAAGTCCGCAATCCGTTCGGTGCTCTGCAGGGCGAAGAGCCGTTCATCCCGTACCTGGACGGCCGCATGCAGCCGGTGTTCGTCAATGGCTGCTATGTGACCTGCTGGTTCGATTGGGCGACGACGGGCTGCAGCAGTCTGGGGAAGAACACGTCGTACGGCGAGAAGACGGACGGCACGCGCAACCCGTTGCGGGAGCGTGTGTGCGTGACCGCCTCCCCCGAACTGCTCGAGACCCTGCACAACCTGCCGAACCCGACGTCGCGCTTCTTCGACGTCCTGGCGCCGCGGATGATGCTGGACTGGTGGGGCTGGCCGGGCAGCTACGTTGCCGGGGCGCGGTACCTGCGCGAACTGAAGGGTTACGGTGTGGAGCAGATGGTCATCATCTACCACGTGTGGCAGAACATGGGTTACGACAACGGGTTGCCGTTGCACGTGCCCGCCATGGAATCCATGGGCGGCGACGCGGGGATGAAGGTGCTCGGCGCGACGGCGAAGGAGCTCGGTTACCCGTTCTCGCTGCACGAGAACTACATCGACTACTACCCGAACTACCCGCAGTACACGGAGGACGCGATCGCCGTTGACGGCAAGGGCCGCAAGTTCGAGGCGTGGTTCCACCCGGGCAACAAGATCCAGTCGTACCGTCTCAAGCCCTCGTGGATCGAGAAGTATGTCCGCGACCAGGCGCCGCAGATTCACGAGCGCTACCAGACGACCGCGGCGTATCTGGACGTGCACACGATCGGCATTCCCTGGCAGACGGACTTCGACGCCAAGGCGGGGGGCGCCGCGAGCTTCGCGTATGCCTACGAGCGGATGAAGTGGTTGTTCCGGTACGAGCAGGACACGCACGGCGGGCCGCTGTTCGGTGAGGGCAACAGGCACTCCGTGTGGGCCGGGATCGTGGACGGCTGCGAGGCGCAGGTGGGAGCGCGTGGCGGGCAGCTCGCGCCGGTGCTGCCCGACTTCGACCTGCTCAAGGTCCACCCGCTGTGCGTCAATCACGGCATGGGCTACTACGAGCGCTGGCTCGGCGACCGGCACGGCAAGCTGACGGACTCGGCGCTGGACCAGTACCGCAACCACGAACTGGCGTACGGGCATGCGGTGTTCGTCGGCACGGCGCTGATGCCGAACCTGACCCAGGTGCTGCGCGAGTACTACGTGGGGCAGCCGCTGCAGGCGCGGTACGCGCCGGCCAAGCCGGTGACGGTCGAGTACCTGTTCGACGACCGCTGGGTCAGCTCTCAAGTCGCCTGCCGCACCGAGGCGCCGCGCAAGATTCACGTGGCGTACGACAACGGCTTCGAGCTCTGGCTCAACGACGAGCGCGAGGGCTGGCAGGTCGAGGGCCGCACGCTGCCGGCATACGGGTTCGTGGCCAAAGGTGCCGGGGTCGAGGCGTGCACGGCGTTGTTCGGCAACGGCCAGGTCGGGGACTGCGTCGACACGGCCGAGCGGCTCTTTGTCGACCCGCGCAATGAGGAAGTTTCCTATCGCGATCCGGAGAAAGACACGGCCGCGCAGCTCGAGCCGCTGCCGCCGCAGGTCGAGTTCCAGCCCGGAACGCGCACGTTCAAGATCAGCTATCAATGGCGAGTCGTCCAGGCGCCGGTCAAGGACTACACGGTGTTCGTGCACTTTACCGATGCAGACGGAGGTGCGATTCTGTGGCAGAACGATCACCGGCCCGAGCCCCCGACCTCGAGTTGGGCGGCAGGCGCGACCGTGACCACCGGCCCGTTCGACGTCGAGATCCCCGGCACCGTTGGCCCGGGCACGTATGACATCCGTGTCGGCATGTTCCGGCCGGGGGAAAGCCGGCTGCGGATGAACGGCAGCGACGACGGCGGCACTCGGTACGTGATCGGCCGCATCGTGCTGGCCCAGGCGGGCGAGCAGACAACGCTGGCGTTCGCGAGCGCACCGGCGGCGGCGGCGCAGAAACCGGGCCGGAATCCGGCCGGGGCGCGCCTGGACTTCGGCGCCGTCGAGACGGACGTCACGCTGCGGATCGACAAGCTGCCGGATGCGCTGCTGCTGCTGCCGATCCCGCACGGCGCCAAGGGCTGCGCCCTGCTGCGCCCGGACCGGTTCGGCCGCATCGTCCCGGGCGCCGCGGCCGAGGTGACCATCCTCGACAAGGACATGAAACCGCTGGCGACCGCCGCCGCCGCGAGGGCGGGAAACGACATCGTGGTGCTGCTGGACAACCCGGACGCGTGGTTCTACCGCATCGCACTGCCGCCCGGCGTGCGGTAGCGCGGGGGGGGAATGCCTAAGTCACAGGTGTAGGGTGGATGTGCGAGGGGCAAGGGTCGAGGGCCTCGGGCCGGGACGGCCCCGAGCACCCTGCTGCGGTCCCGGAGGTCCCGCGCCACTGCCCGCCGCTGCGCACAACCGCCAACGGGCGTATCCTGGGACCCATTACGCGTCCGCCACGCGTCCGCTTGCCTAACGCGCGGTGCGCGGCTACACTTGCGGAGAGGTTGGAGGACTTAGTCGACCGACCCGATCACGCCGCACCTGTTGGCCATCGACATGCTCACGTTCATGCGGCGGCACCTACGGTTTGGTGGCGGCGTTGGGGCGAGGCAGTTTCACGCCGTGTGCCGTGTCGGCCATCTCGGGCATGTAGACCATGGCCAGCGAGGTCTGGATCGGGTAATTGCAGACGCAAGCGGACGAGAAGAAGGGCAGCGCCAGCACGCCGTCGGCGGCGATCAGGCTGCTGCTGCAGCCGGAGCGCAGGTTGCGCAGCCAGTACCGGGTGTCGGTGGCGGGGTCCGCATACGACGCGGATGCGTCGCGGACCAGGAGCAGGTGCGCGGCCCCGACCATGTAGTTGCAGCCGTGTCGCTGTGACAGCTTCGAGTTCCCGCCGAGTGACTTGCCGGTCTGAATGTCGAACGTCTCCGCGCCCTGATTCACGAACGTCTTGCCTTCGATGATCAGGGGCTGGCCGCCCACGGGGTTGGACCAGAGCTTCTGCCCGGTCTCGGCCTGGTACGCGGCCCCGGTTGAGCGCCGGCCGGCGAGCACGACCTTGAGTTCCTTCGCATAGCTGACCCAGTCGTCGCTGCCGCGCATGCTGGGCCAGTGATCGGGTTGACACGGGGCCGTGAACGGGGAGGCTGACCGCGTCTCGGCGGTGGTCCACTTCTCGGCGCCGGTCCGCGCGTCGAGCGCCAGGAGCACGGCTTCGTTCTCGGGGAATGTCTGGCCTGTCTTCAATTCCTTGCCGGCAATGGTTGTCGAGACCGAATCTACGCAGAACACCAGCCCGTCGCCCATGGCCAGCGCGTGGATGCCGATGCGTTGCCGCGCCATGCGGGTCCACAGCGTCTTGCCGGTGGCGCGGTCCAGGGCAACCAGAGCTTTGCTGTCCCACAGTTCCTCCGTGATGCCGCCCTTGGCGTCGAACCCCACGCCGACCACGATCGTGTCGCCGTCGATACGAATGGTGCGGACCACGGGCGGCTTGCCCTCGGCGTCCTTGACCTCGAGCGGGTAGGCGGCGCGTTCCCGGCCGGTGGCCGGGTCGTAGACGGTGCACTTGCCGTTGCCGGCCACGTAGACACCGTCATTCATGGACGCAAAGCGGGCACGGGTGTCCGTCGGTTGGGTCCAGAGGACGCGTCCGGTGTAGACGTCGAGGGCATACAGGAGCGGCGTGCGTTGCCGCAGCGCGAAGAGCCGTCCACCGACCACCTGCGGCTTAACGCCGCTGTCGTAGTCGTTGACCTGCGAGAAGTGCGGACCCTCGCCGTGTCCGTACCAGAGCACGCCCAGCGGTGCCTTCACGCGCTCGTCGGTCGAGTAGTAGGTACGGGCCGCATCGCAGGTTTCGTGCGTCCAGTCGGCCGAACCGGGCAGGGGGCCGACGCGGCGCAGCAGCGAGAGACCGTCGGTGCGCGTGAGTTCGGCCGACTCCTGCGGGGTGGCGGCGAGGACCTGCTGCAGTTTCGCGTGGTCCGCATCATTCAGGCCGAGGCAGACCACACCGCCGTACGGACGCAGGGCGGCGTACAGTCCGGGCAGAACCTGTGCGGTTGCGAACTCCGCGGGCGCCGCAGACTCGGACACGATCAGGTTCGCCAGGTACGGCGGGAAGGGGAACGCGCTCGGAGCGCCGCACTGGATTTCGACGCGGTTGCCGTACAGCCCGGCCCCGATGAACTGGCGCCGCAGCGCGTCGACTTTCTTCGCGTCGGCATCCACCGCGATGACCTGCAGTTTCGATTGGCGCAGCAGTTCTTCGATGAGCCGGCCAGTGTCAACCCCGAGGACCAGACAGTACCCGTCGGACGTGGCCGTCGTGGCCTGGGGCGCGTCGGCCTTCTTCTGTGCGTTGGTTTCTTCTGGCGGGCGAACCGCCTCGGAGCCTGCGGCCAGGCCGGTCGCTTTGAGAAGGCGCGTGGCCGTTTCGGTCCAGGCATCGGCCGGTGGTGGTGGCGGCGCGGCGGCCGCGGTGTGCGTAACGGGTTTGTCGACCGCGCCGGCAGCAAAGCAGAGCAGTGCGCCGTCGGTCGTGGTCATAAACAGCCGGTCGTCGGCCGCGATCAGGCTGGCCGGGGAACCCGGCACTTTCTGCGCCCAGGCGACGGTCGGTTGCTCGCCGGCCGTGGCCGGCACAGTCACGGCGAGCAGGTCGCTGCCCGCATGGGCGTAGAGGCGGTTGCCGGCCTTGATGATCGCGCGACAGGGCGCGTTGGCCGGGACGTTCGGGATTTTCAGTTTCCACAACTCAGGCAGGTCCCAGCGCCAGGGCTTGAGCACGAGGTTTTCGCCTTGCTTCTTGTCGTATTCGCTGATCTTGGGCTGCGTCAGGTCGTAGGCGTAGAGCGTGGCCTGCTGCACACCGAAGACCGCCTCGGGCGTGAGCGCGGACCAGCTTGAGCAGCCCGGAAGGAATTTGTAGGGAATGAAGGGGCCCTCGAACAGGTGGATCTTCTTGCCGTCATAGCCCTCGGGTGCGTCGGCGCCGGCCTCGGCGTAGCGGCTGCCGACCTCGCGGCCGGTCGTGAGGTCGACCACCGCGTCGGTGCCGACAAACGCGTACCGGCCCATGGCGGTGACGCGCCAGTGGCCGTTGCGATAGCCTTGAACGTAACTGCGCACCTTGCCCGTCTGCCGGTCGAACACCGCGGGCATGGCGCGGCCGTTGGGGACGACCAGGGCGTCGCCTGCGACCACCATGTACCCCTGCGGCGACAGTCCGGCGTCCTTGATCGCGTTGTGGTCGATTCGCGTGTTGCTCATGAAATCCGTATCCGCGTTTGACCAGACGACCTGGCCGGTTTCGGCATTGAGCGCATGGATGTACACGCCCATGCTCGGCCAGATGCCGGCGGCGAAATACACCACGCCGTCAGCGACGACCGGACCGCCGCGCCCGACCCAGAACGAGACGAGCCGACCGTTGCCCAGGTGCGTCCGCTCCGCTTGCGGGCTGCCGCGGAAGCGCCAGACCTCAGCGCCGGTGTTCGCGTCGAGGCAGTACAGGAATCCGTCGTCGGATGCGACGAAGACTCGGCCCTGCCACACGGCCGGGGCGAACCGGACCGGGCCGCCGGTGACGAACATCCACTGTTCGGCGCCGGTTTCGGCGTCGTAGGCGGTGACGGTGTCCTGCAGCGACGCGGCCAGAAACAGCGTCTTGCCGGCGACGACCGGCTCGTAGGCGGCATCGAACTGCAGGCGCGGTTCGATCTGCCAGGCAGGCCGGGGCGGCGGCAGTTTGCGTGTCCAGTGAAGGTTGAGCTGTTCCGGCAGCGCGGCGGGAGAGGCGCCACTGCGCGTCGCGTCGCAGCGCCACATGGGCCAGTCCGCGGCGCGTGCCAGCGGGAGTGTCACCAGGATCGAAACGGCCGCAAAGAGAAGTCGTTTTGCCATGGCCAAGTCCTTTCATGCGGTGGCGGTACTCAAGGAACTATCGCGTCTCGGCGGGGGTTGTGCAAGAGGATGAGGGGGCAAAGCAGGGCTGTTTCAAGATCGGGTCACGCCGCATGGGAACGCTCCGTATCGACGCGCGTTCAGTAGGGCCGGCCTGTCCCCAGGCCGGCCCCCCCCGGCGTGGGGACACGCCGGGGGTACTTGTCGGTCCCACAGGCGGAGAATCTTGAAACAGCCCTGGGGGCAAAGCCAGGCTTGACGAGGTTCATGAGGTCCATGCCTCACCGTGACAAGTTTGCGGTGCTGACAATTTGAACTGCCGCGCATGGCGTCCGTGCCACGCCATGTGGAGTGCGGCGGCAGAGTCCCGACCGGCAGGCGGGACGGCGACGCCGCTTTGGCTGTGGTGCGTCGCGCGGGCAACACGTCTCAGCCAAAGCGGTGTCGCGCCGCCCGTGGGACTTGCCACCGCACTCCATACCGCCGAGGGCTACGCAGCGTCTTCTGCGGGTGTCAAACGGCTGCAGGTGCGGGAGTTCAGGTGGCTCGATTCGGTGAGGCCTGGAGGTCCGTTTGGCGGGCCGTGTGATGATTCGGGCAAGGGCAAGATACCGAGGTGATTCTCTGGACAGGGGCGGAACCGGCATGTTGTCGATGGCGGGGTATATTCTCGGGTCGCATCATTCAACCGTCGGTCCTGCGGGGAGGTGTGAACGGAGAGGGGCAGCGGCAAATCGACAAGGAGTCGAAGACATGCTGCCGCCGATCCGCATGGGTTTTTTCGTTGTCGCCGTGTGTCTTGCCACGCCCGTTCTGCTTCAGGCCCAGGCCGTGGGTTGGCGCACCGACGGGACCGGACGATATCCCGCCGCCCAGCCTGTCACCGAATGGGCCAAGGACACGAATATCCTCTGGGCCACCCCACTGCCCGGGTCGGGAAACGCCATTCCGGTGCTGGCGGGTGACCGCATTTTCACCACCGTCGAACCGTCGACCGTCGTCTGCGTGAACGCCGGTGACGGCGTCATCCTGTGGGCGAAGACGAACTCCTACGAGGACGTGCTGGGTGCCGAGGCTTCAGAGCAGATCCGGCAGGCGGCGGTCCTGAACCGCGATGTGCAGAAGGCGGAGCAGGAGGTGAACAAGCTGAAGGAGCAGATCAAGAAGGCCCAGAAGAACCAGCAACCGGAGGAGAAACTGCAGGAGTTGCGGCAACCGTTGGCGCCGGCGGAGAAAGCACTGGGCGAGGCGCGGGAGAAGCTCAAACCGTTCGAGCAATACGCCTTGCCGGCGACTCACGCGGTGAACGGTTTCGCCTCGGCCACACCCGTGAGCGACGGCAAACGCGTGTTCGCGGTCTTTGGCACCGGTGTTGTGGCCGCGTACGATGCGGCGGGCAACCGGCTTTGGGCACGGTTGCTGGAGAAGCCGCAGCACGCCTGGGGGCACAGCGCCTCGCCCGTGCTGGTCGGCGGGAAGCTGCTGGTTCACATCCGGGACTTGGTTGCCTTCAATCCCGGGGACGGCAAGGAGTTGTGGCGCGTCAAGGCCAAACCGGCCTGGGGCACGAGTTTCCCGTTTGCGATCGGGGGTGTCGACATGGTGGCGGTGCCATGCGGGATGGTGGTACGCGTCGCCGACGGAAAGATCCTGGCTCAGGGTCTTCCGGCGCTGGAGTACAACTCGCCCTTGGTCCAGGACGGAGTCCTTTACTGGATTCAGAGCGAGGCGATTGCGTACAAGCTGCCGACCGAGCCAAGCGAGGAACTCAAGCTGGACCCGTTGTGGAAAGTGTCCATCCCCAAAGACAGGTACTACGCCTCGCCGTTGGTGCACGACGGTGTGCTCTACGCGGTCAACCAAGTCGCCATGTTCAGCGCCCTTGACGCGGCCACGGGGCAAGTCCTGTACCAGCAGAAGCTCGATCTTGGCAAGGGCCAGATTTATCCCAGTGCCACGCTCGGGGGCGCCGGCGTCTACTTCGGCGGCGAGAGTGGCGTGGTCTGCGTGCTGGCGCCCGGTCGCGAGTACAAGCTGCTGACCCGCAACGCCTCACTGGAGAAATCCCGGAGTTCCCCGGTGTTCCGTGGCGACCGCCTCTTCCTGCACACACTGAACACGCTTTACTGCATCGGGAAGAAGGAGGGCTGAGTCGCTTTCCGTGCGAGAAGCAGGGCTCATGACTTGACAGGACTCGGTTCCGGTGGCAATGGTGGAGGAGTGTTGAGTCACCGGCGAAACGGAAACGGAGGAGGTTCCCATGCCACTGAGGATTATCTCGCGCGAGCGACAGTTGATGTTTTTCGATGTCGCTCTGAACGGTCGGATCGATGTGGAAACCAGTCCGCAACTGGACAAGTTCATCGACAGCCTTTTCAAGTCCCCGGTGCGCGGTCTGACGTTCAACATGCACGATGTCGAATACGTCAGCAGCGCTGGCATTCGCAGTGTGCTGTTGGCCATGAAGAAGACCAAGGCCGCTGGCGGCGCGTTCGTGATGGCCGACCTGCAGGCGCCCGTGAAGAAGGTGTTCGAGATCGCGCGGGTCATGCCGAGCGAGAACCTCTTCGCCAGCGTTGAGGAAGCCGACAAGTACTTCGATACCATCCAGAAGAGGGAGCGGGAGAAAGAGAAGCAGAAGCCGGCAGGGGTGTAGCTGGAGAGGTTTCGGGGTTCAGGTTTCAGGTGTCAGGTGTCGGAAAGCCCGTAGCGGAGAGGTTTCAGCTGTCGAGTGTCGGGGGAGAAGGGGAAAGTCTTTGGCATGGCGTGGCGCTGCTGACTCCCGAGGCGTCGGACCTGCCTGACGCCTCCGCAAGGTCCAACCTGGCCCGCTGAAACCTGAAACCTGGCCTACGGGAACAGCGCCATCAGGCTGTCGGCGAACAGGGCGTGCCCCTGCATGTTGGGGTGGTTGATGTTGTTGTCCATCAGGGTGAGGTAGGGGATGCCCTGGCGCCAGAGCCGGCCATAGCGCAGGGACGCGTCGGCCAGCGCGATGTTGTTCTTCTGCGTGAACTGCCGCAGCGCCGTGACGTACGGGCGCGGGTCGTTGTCAATCTCACGTTGTGCCGTGAGCTTCATCCAGTCCGGGCGGATGTAGTGCGGGGTCAGGATGATCCACTCGGCGCCGATGCCCTGAATGTCCGCCAGCAGCTTGCCGTACCGTTCTTCCGTCTGCTGTGGGTTCATGCCCGCGTCGTTGACGAACTCCGAGATGATCAGGTCGGGCTTCTGGTCGAGCACTTTTTCCTTGTAGTTGTGGACGCTGCCGGGCGGTTCGGCGAGGTAGCTTGAGGTGTTGTGTCCGCCCCACGCTTCGGTGACCAACTCGATCTTCGCGTGCGGGAAGCGTTCCTGGAGGCGCGGCAGGAACAGCTTCTGCCAGCGGTTCATGGCGGTAACGCTGTCGCCCCACGCCAGGATCTTTACCGGTTCGTTCCCCTGCAGCTTCTTCATCGTCTTGGGCAGGAGTGTCTCGGCGATTGACGGGGTCGGTTTGGGCGGCTCGGGGTACGCAGTCTCCAGGATGGGGTACAGGTTCTCCGGGGTGAGACGCTCGAGTCGGCCGGAAATGAAGATGTTCGCCAGGCGCGTCTCGCCCTGGGCAAGTTCCACCGGTTGCGGTGTGGCCGTGTGCGGTTCGCCGCGCTTCAGCACGATCTTGCCGTCGGTGGTCAGCACGACCGCGTCGATGCGCATCTGCGCGTACTTGTAGCTGATGAACACCGGCTGGCTTGGCTTGACGGCGCCACTGGCTAGGCGTCCGACACCGCCCCAGTCGAGGTCAGCGTCGTAGTCTTTGCCTTTTTCGAAGGTGGTTGCGGTGGCGTCCGCGCCGTCGCGGACGACCAGGCTGGCAGGGTCGAGGGCGCCTTTGACGGTGCACTCGGCCGCTTTGACGCCGCGTAGGGCGAGGCCCTTCTGCCAGCCGCCCCAGGCCTTGGGGTTGAACTCGGGCATCTTGTCGTACTTCTCGGCATTGACCTCGACGATGTCCGGCGGTGGCACATCCAGCTTGGAACTTGTCTGTCCGGTCGTCACGGTGACACTCCAGTCGCCGGCCAGGTTCACCTGAGCGGGGTCCGCGGCTTGAAGCGGTGTTGCGGTCAGGCAGGCCGCGCAGGCGGCAGTGGCAAGAAGCGTGTGGCGAGTGTTCATGGGCACCTCAATTTCCTTCGCTGGGTCAGTCTCAACGGCCAACCAGTAACGTACGGCGCGGACGGGCCGAAGCAAGGCCGGGAGGGCTGGCCGGGCAATGCGTCAGTGGCGGGTGGAGATAGGGTCGAAGGTTGACCGGGGCTGGCGTCTAAAGTG
>MHBL01000271.1 GCA_001803235.1 Lentisphaerae bacterium RIFOXYA12_64_32 | reverse complement strand
GACGAAGGTGCGCCGCCACAGACGAGGCGCAGAACCACCCGGCCAACAAGGCCACTGTTGCCGACGTGCGAGTACGCACGCGGCAAAGTTCCGGCGTTCGGCAGATGCAAAGATGGAAAAGCCGGAGACAACCTATATTACCGTCGACATTGATGTCAGGACGGATGCCCCCTTCGCGGCTTTGGTTGCTGCGTTCGACAGCGACGACACCTACATACACGTTACGGAGCAGAAGGACGGATTCTCGCACCTTCTCTTCTACGTCGATGGGGGTGTCTGTGCAGATCACTGCATTCGCCGTGTCTGCGAAAGAGTGCTGGCGTTGCGGCCGGACGAACGACACCAATGGGACGCTGCTAAGCAAAGGGAGTTCTTCATCGGCTACCAAGTGGGAACTGCACCCAGCAACTACTATGATCATCTATCGGCCGACACTATTGAGCCTGCAAAGGCCGTTGGTGCGGGGGTCGGCATAGCCATCTACCCTCCGAGCAAAGACGGAGCCGAACAGATCGATGTTGCCGACCCTCGCCAAAGCTCGGGCGGCAAATCGTAGCGTTGGGTGAGCGAAAACTGCATCCATGTTTGACCATTTGAAGAATCATGTCAAAGCGATCAATGACGCGCTGGCGCGTTGCCCGCAGTGTGGTGGGGAAATCAGGATCACGCCCGAGCCCTATGAGTCACGCTTCGCTGCGCGGTGCTGCAATCCTGAATGCAATCACACGTTCTTTCATCCCGTCCGTGCAAGTGCACTGAGCGTGCCTGGTCTCATTCAGATTCTCGGAACAATCACCTGCAGTGCCGGAGCATACGTCGGTACGCACGGGTCAATAGTGGCGACGATCGCGGTCCTGCTTATTGGCGGCGTAGTCATACGGTTCGTCCTACGACTGACTGCGTTTATCATTGTCCAATCGTCAGCTTCACTGGGTTGGAAGGACGAAATGATTGCGTATCTTGCACCACCTCCATTCTTGAAGAGAGAATGCAGGAGCGACACCCAACAAAACAGTGGTGCCGACCCTCGTACCTCGGGCGGCACACCGTAGCGTTGGCCCCGGCAAGACGATGATGAGGCGACCAGAGACCGATGGCAAAATCATGGATGGCAAAATCATGGGAAGGGGTTGGGGCGCCGGAATAGTGCTGTCGCCGTCCCAGCACGGATTCCCTGGACGCCGGGAATGACGCCGTGACCAGACGACAACCACCGACACGGGTAACAAACCGCTCTTGCCGACGTGCGAGTACGCACGCGGCAGAGCTAAGGCGTGACGAGGTCTGGTCTGGTCGCGTGGTGCCGCTGGATAATCCGTAGATGACCGGGCGACACAGCCCCCGACGCAGAACCGGACGAGCACGCGGCAGTGCGCATCACGCGCCGGTGACCACCGGGCCGGTGGCGTTGCCGTCCAGGACTTCACGGATTTTGTGGCCCAGCGTCACCGGATCATAGGGCTTCTGGATCAGGATCCCGCCACCGGCCACAATATCGTCCTTGAGTTTGAACGTCCGCGTGTACCCTGACGTGAAGATCACCTTGATTCCCGGCCGTTGGCGTTGCAGGTTTTCGGCCAGTTCCTGGCCGCCCATCAGCGGCATGACCACGTCGGTGAAGAGCAGGTGAATATCGTCCGGGTGCCGGTTGGCGACGTCCAGCGCTTGCGCCCCATTCTCCGCCTCCAGGACCGCGTAACCGAGCCGGCGCAACAGTTGCGCCGAAACATTACGCAGCGCCTCGAGGTCTTCGACCAGCAGGACGGTCTCGGTCCCATGCGGCAGTCCCAGGTCCGGCGGTTGCGGAACAGCCGGCGGCGCCGGGGATTCGGCACGCGGCAGGTAGATGCTGAACGTCGCCCCTTTTCCCTCGCCGCTGTCCACGGACACCACCCCCTGGTGCTGCCGCACGATGCCGTACACCGTCGCCAGCCCCAGTCCCGTGCCCTCCTCGGCCGCCTTCGTGGTGAAGAACGGTTCGAAAATGCGGTTCTGCAACTCCTTGCTGATGCCCGGCCCGGTATCGGTGAATGACAAGCACGCGTAAGGCCCCGCTTTCCCGCCCGTGACCAAAGCCGGGTGACCCGGCGTCAGGGTCACGTTCCGCGTTCGGAGCACCAGACTGCCCTTGCCCTTCATCGCGTCGCGGGCGTTGACCACCAGGTTGATGATCACCTGTTCGATCTGGCTGCGATCGACCTGCGCATCGCAGAGGTCCGGTGCCGGCACCACGGCCAGTTCGATGTCCTCACGCAGCAGACGCCGGATCATCTTGTCCATTTCCAGCAGGATCAGATTCGGGTTAATGACCTCCGGTTCCAGTGACTGGCGGCGCGCGAACGCCAGGAGCTGGCGCGTCAGGTTCGAGGCGTGGCCGGCGGCCTGGATGATCTCGTCCAGATTCGCGGAGGTGGGGGTATCCTCCTCCGTGCTCAGCCGGATATACTCCGTGTTCATGGTGATCACGGTCATGAGGTTGTTGAAGTCGTGGGCGACGCCGCCGGCAAGCTGACCGAGCGCCTCCATTTTCTGGGCCTGCCGCAACTGGGTTTCGAGCTCGACCTGGCGCCCGACATCCCGCTTCACCGAAACGAAATTCACAATGTCGCCTCCCGCGTCACGGACCGCGGAGATCGTGCACTCCTCGTGGTACAGCGTGCCGTCCTTGCGGCGGTTGGTAAGGCGACCGGTCCAGACCTCACCGCGCCGGATCCGGTCCCACATGTCCTGGTAGAACTCGGTGGGGTGAACACCGCTCTTCAGGATCCGCGGCGTGCGGCCGACCGCTTCCTCGCGCGAGTAACCGGTGATCCGGGTAAACGCGGGATTCATGTACTGGATCACACCGTTCGGGTCGGTAATGATGATCGCCTCCGCGGCCTGACTCATGGCCGCGGTCAGGTGCGCACGCCGCTCTTCCGCCTCAGCCCGCACCACCGCTTCCCCAATGATGGTCGCCGCCGTCTTGAGTGTCTCCAATTCCGCGCCGGAGCAGGTCGCCGCCGGCTCGCCGCCGTGGAACTGCAGTACGCCCCACAGCCGCTGCTCGACAAACACCGGCACGGCCGCCATCGAGTCGACACCGTTGCGCAGCAGAAAATCACGTTCCCTGACCGGGAAATCCCGCGCCTGACCGGCAATCGCCGTGTTGGTCTTGAGCAGGACGCGCCAGCGTTCCAACTCCGGTCCGCCCCAGAGGACTTCGCCGTTGACGGCAGGCAGTACTTCGTTACCAGCTGCAGAAGCCTGCCACCGGCTCAGCGACCGGACTCCGAGCCGGCCGCCCGCCTGTTCCTCGAACCGCAGCAATTGCGCTGCCCCAGCTCCCACCGAACGGCCGAGCAACCCCAGGATCTCCTCCGCATGCTCCAGCCAGGGAACCGGACGCAGCAGCCGCTCGGCCGCCACGGCCAACGCTTCCATGATGCGGCTGCGCCGCTCCAGGGCTCGCTCCGCGTGCTCGGCCCGCGACGTTTCCAGGGCGAGACAGGCCAGGTCGGCCATGGAACAGGCAAAGTTCTGCTCCTCCACATTCCAGTAGCGGTTTTGCCCGATATGCTCGTGCGTCAGTACCCCCACCGTGCGGCCGCCGCGGCGCATGGGCACATGCAGCACGGACACGACACCCGCGGCGGTCAACTCGGCGTCCGCCAAACGCCGCAGGCGCGGATCCCGAGCCACATCCTCGGCAGCCAGGATGCGCTCCGCTTCGACGGCTTCGAAGTAGTCGAGGAAGTCCACCACCCGCCGCCGACCGGCCGCACTGTGCCGGCCGCTGGCGAGCCGGAAACAGTCCATACAGTAAACGTGCGACCGGTCATCGCTGAACAGCCACACGGCCACCTGCTCGACGTCCAGCGTCCCGGCCGCCGCCTCGATGATCTCGCTGATGGACCGCGAACTTTCGCCACCGGCCAGACTTTGACTTCTGGCCAGTTCCACCAGGCGGCTGTTCTGGCGCGCCAACCGCTGCTCGCGTTCGCCCAGGCTGCGTTCCTGCTCCGAGAGCCGCGTCACAAGCCGGTCGAAATCCCGGCTCAAGCGCGAAATCTCATCCACCGGCCCCGCGGGCTGCCGCTCGACGATCACCGTCTTGTCGTCGGGTTGCTGCCGCGCCACCACGCGCGCCACGTGCTCGTTGAGCGTCGTCAGCGGCCGCGTCAGGGTCCGGCGGAAGACAAAAAACATGACCAGGAGCAGAACCAGGCCGATCTCGGTGATGGCAATCACTGTGACGCGGAACGCAAACTCGCCCTGCTCCTTGAGCTTGAATGGGATCTGCGCCTCGAGAAAGACCGATGGCACGCTGTTCATGTCCGCCATGAAAACGCCGGCCACCAGATACTCGTGACCGGCCGCATCCAGCACCAACGGCTTGCCCACGCCGGTCTCCATGATGTCACCCATGTCACCGGCCGGGATGGACAGGCCCGATGCCGTCCTCAGCGTGAACTTCATTCCCGATTTCTTCTGAAGCCGCGCGGCCACCGGCCCGTCGAAAAACCGCCCCACGATCACGGTCCCGGCCGTTTGCCGACGGCCGAAACCGGATGCGGGAACAGGACGAGACGCAACGAGCAACACCTGCTCCTTTACCATGATGATGCCAGTCTTCCGCGCCGCCCCCGCATCGTGCTGCAGCAACGCGTGCCGGGCCGGAAAGTGCTGTGTCGGAAGGGACGGCACATCCATCTTCTGCGAACCGCCCGACTCAAGCGGCTGGCGCACCTCGCCGAACAGCACGTTGCCCTCCTCGTCACACAGGTAGATAACATCGAGCGAGTGCATCTTGAACATGTCTTCCAGGTAGAGCTTGGCCGCCGCCGCGTCCCTGTCGGTCGTCAAACGCTGGACCTGGCGGTACGTGACCACTTCACGGCAGCGCCCGTCCAATTCCTGGAATTCCTGCTGCAGGACTTCCACGCACCGCACCACCGACTGCTTGGCTTCATCCTGCTCGAAACTCTGGAAGGCAGGGATCATGACAGCTCGGATGACCGCGAAGTTCAAGAGAATGAAAGCGACGACAACAACGGTGAGAATGAGTGCTACGCGTGCCCTGACCGATATCATGGATTCTCCCCTCGGCAGCCCGCCGATCGCTTCTCGCAATCCTCATTGCCATCGTCTATCGAGGGCCACACCGAGCAGGCGCACACACGACCGACGACGTCAACGGCGATTGCCGGTTCGTCAGTCCCTGCACAGGGCGAGTCTGCCACTGCCGGCTCTCAGCCTTACTCTCCCGGTCCCGTGCAAGCCTACGCGACCTGGAACACCGCTTGTGGCGACGAAAACCCCTTCAACTGCAATTGCCCGCAGGGCACCGTCGGAATGGCGTCCCCGATCGCAGTCCGGGTGGACTCGGAGATCAGGATCTGCCCGCCGTCGGCCTCGCCGCACAGCCGCGCGGCAAGGTTGGTTACCGAACCCAGGGCGGTGTAGTCGACCCGCCCCTCGAAACCAACCAACCCGAGCACGGCTCGCCCCGTGGCCACGCCAATGCCCAGCCCCAGCGGAAAGCCGCGAGCCTGCCACCGTTCCCGCAGCACTTCCACGGTGCTGCGGATCTCCACGCACATGCTGACCGCGCGCAACGCGTGGTCGGGCATCGGTTCCGGATCGCCCATGAACATCATGATCCCGTCGCCGACAAAGCGTTCCACCGTGGCACCATGCCGGAAAATCACCGGGCCCACCGTGCCGTGCAGTTCCCGGATGGTCTGGATGACTTCCTCGGGCGTGGCGCGCTCCGAGAACGGCGTGAACCGACGCAGATCAAGGAAGACCACGGTCACATCCTGCCGGTGGTCCCGAAGCCGGGATTCCGCGTTCTCCGCCAGAATCGTCTGGACGATCTGGGGCGAAAAGAACCGCTTCAACCGGTTCGCGCGTTCGATTTCCCGCACTTGCTCGGATACTTTGCGCTCCAAGTTCCGGTTCAGCTCATCCAGTTCCCGCTGCGCGTCGTACATGCGCAGCATCGAACGGATGCGAGCGTGCATCTCCAGTTCGTGATACGGTTTCGTCAGGTAGTCGTCCGCACCGCTCTCAAAACCGACGACGATATCGCGGATCTCGTTGTTCGCCGTCATCATGATCACGGGAATGCGCTGCGTCGCCGGATCCTGCTTGAGCCGCCGGCACACCTCAAGACCGCTCATGCCGGGCATGTTGACGTCGAGGAGCAGCAGGTCGGGCCGTTGTTCCCGGGCCAGCTCCAGCGCCGGTTCGCCACGCGTGGCCGCCAGCGTGCGGTACCCCTTCGCCTTCAGGTGCGCCACCGTGATGCGCAACGCGGGCTCCAGATCATCCACCACCAAGATCAGGTGCTTCTCACCGTCACTGACGGCAGGCACGGCGGGACGCGGCCCCGCCTGTATTCGTTCCGTCGACATGCACAACTCCATCGTACCGGTCAACTTCAAGACCGTAAGGTATCGCCAATCCCAATCCGTCCCACTCCGGCGTTATGATAGTGTAACCGCCCTTGAAATCAACCTTGATTGGCGTCGCCGTACGGCAGTGGCGCGGAACCTCCGGGACCGCAGCAGGGTACTCGGGGCCGTCCCGGCCCGAGGCCACCGGCAGGGTATCCGTCTTCGTGCGCGCACCTTCGCCGGACAGAGCCAGCCGGCGTACCTCACTTCGCCGCGGGAGCGAACCTCCCCGAACGGATCAGAGAAAAGCGACCTGTGCAACAGACGGCGCTGGACCCGTCACCTTCCGAACCGTACCGCGGGCGCCCCCCCACCCGCTTCCCGGTTCCGGCCGCCCGCGGTACTGCCTGTCAGGAGGGGCCGGCCTGGGCTGGCACCACACGGCTCCGCTTATTGCACAGGTCGAAAAAAAGTTCCGCTACCCCCTTGCAGGACTTTGCGTTTGATCGTATATTCAGCCATACCGAATACGTTCAGCATAACTGAATCATGAACACCGTACAGTCAGTTACAAGAGCGATGGAACTCCTCGAGAACCTGCATGATGCAGGGGTGATGGGAGTGGGGCTTGGCGATCTTGCGACGCGCGCACGCCTCAAGCCGCCCACCGCGCACAACCTGCTCAAGACCTTGGTTCAGTTGCAGTATGCGACGCACGACCCTCAGACGCGCCGCTACAATCTCGGCCCCCGCGCCCGGGTGCTGGGCCGGGCGCCGGACGCCGCCGACGTCCTTGCCCGCGTGTCCGCCCCTGCCCTGCAGGCGCTGCAGGAACGACTCCGCGAGACCGCCATTTTGGCCGTATATCGGGACGGACTGCGCCACACACTGCTGACGTTCGAAAGCAGCCAGGAACTGCGCGTCGGCGCCGGGTGCGGCGTGGATTCGCACCTCTACTCCACGGCGACTGGCCGCATACTTCTCAGTCAGATCCCGGCCCCCGAGTTAAACGTCTTTATTGACACGCACGGGCTGCCGAGCGACGAGTGGCGCGATGTCCGCACTCTGGCACAACTGCACGGGGCGCTTGACGGGATCCGTCAGGCGCGTTTCGCGCACTACGACCGGCCCGAAGGGCACGTCGCCGCCGACGCCGTGCCGTTGCCGCTGCGTCGCGACGACCTCGTGGCTGCAATCGGCGTTCACTATCCCCGAGTCCGTACCCCGGCTGACGGCGATCAGGCGCTCAAGCAGGCCCTGACCGAGACCGCCGTCCGGATCGCCCAGGAGTTCCAGGGCGCCGCGTGATGGGAATCCCCCCAAGGCGAGCGCTCCACAAACAGGAGAAGCAGAAATGGACAAGTTCACCCAGGCCTTCAAAGAGTTTGCGGTTGAGAAGCGCGTTGACCTGCTGGGGTTCGCGCCCATCGAGCGGTTTGACGGCGTTCCCGCCAAGCACCACCCCAAGTCGATCTTCCCGGAGACCAAGACGGTGATCGTGCTGGGCAAGCGGATCACGCGCGGCACGCTGCGCGGCGTCGAAGAAGGCACGCAGTTCGATATTTACGGCCAGTACGGCTTGAGCTGGCTCTCCGACCGCATGCTGGCGATCACCACGATCGCCGTGGCCACCTACCTGGAAGACAACCGCTGGGAAGCCGTGCCGCTGCAGGACTTGCCGCCCCAGATTCCGCCGTCCGGCGTCCCGGTCAAGCCCGAACTGCCAGCCCCGAACGTGATGGTCGATGCCAAGGACGCCGCCGTGCGTGCGGGCGTCGGCGAGATCGGCTACTGCGGCGAGTTGCTGACTCCGCAGTACGGGCCGCGCCAACGCCTGCAGATGATCCTGACCGACGCACCGTTTGCGGCGTCACCGATCCTCGAAAAGCCCGTTTGCGACAAGTGCAAACAGTGCGCCAAGACCTGCCCGCTCGGCGCCTTCGCCTCGGGCAAGGAGAAGGCGGTCACCGTGTGCGGCAAGAGCATGGCCGTAGCGGAAGTCGATTACGCCATCTGCCGCCGTTGTCAGAACGGCGCACGGCCGAACCCGTATCACGGCGCCGGGTTGCCGGACCGGCTCGGGGCGCTCTGCGTCCGGAGTTGCGTCGACCACCTCGAGCGTAGTAACCGCGTCGAGAATTGCTTCTCCAACGAGTTCCGCAAGCGTCCGGCCTGGCAGTGCGACATCATCGGCCGCCCCAGCCTGCAGCAATCCGTCTGACGGGTTCATTCACCAGAACCGCAGCAACCTGAACACGACGGGAGAGAAAAGCCATCATGAGCAAGAAGATAACCAAACAGCAGATCGTCGACTTCGCCCATTCCCAAGGCTTGGACCTCGTGGGGGTGGCCAACATTGAACGGTTCGCCAACGCGCCGAAACGCATGCACCCGGCGAGCATCTTCCCCGAGTGCAAATCGGTCATCGCGGTAGCGCGCCGGATCCTGCGCGGCAACTGGCGCGGCATCGAGGAAGGCACGTACTGGCCGACGTACACCTACTTCGGCTACCATGGCCTGTTGAACAGCTTCTTCATTCCGGCCGGAGTGTATGAGACCTCATGCTTCATTGAGGACGCGGGGTGGGAAGCCGTCCCCTACTACCCCGGCGTGCCGGAATCCCAGCCGCCCGATGCGCCGCTGCGCCCGGGCGCGGTCGCGCCCAACGTGCATCTGGCCATCCGCATCGCCGGCGTCGCCGCCGGCATCGGTGAGATCGGTTGGTCCAAGGTGTTCATGAGCAAGAAATTCGGTCCGCGCCAACGCCTCGCCGCCATTCTCACCGACATGGAGCTGGAGCCGGACCCGCTGATGGAACCCAACACGTTGTGCGACCGCTGCATGGCCTGCGTGAAAGGCTGCGCCGCCTGCGCCATCCCGACAGCCAAGGAAGGCAAGACGGTCAAGATCCAGATTGAGGACAAAACCTACGAGTGGGGCGACGTCGACATGGGCCGCTGTACCCTCGGCTACCACGGCGGCGACCCGCAGTTCTCGCCGTTCATCCACAAGACCTACCCGGGCTATGAGTTCGACGTCACGAAACAGAACATCACCGAGGACATGGCCTACAAGCTGTGCTGGACACAGGCGCAGGGGCACTGGCGCCGTACGGAAGAAGATCCATCCGGTTGCCTGATCGAAGGCCACAACCAGCTCATCCGCTGGGGCGGTGGCGCCGGGGCCGGCAGTTACGGCATCGGCGGTTCACGCGGCTGCATGCGGAGCTGCTTCGACCGGCTCGAACACGCCAACAAGTGTGAGCAGACCTTCGAGAACGGCCGGTTCATCAAGCGCAAGCGCTGGCTGCTCCCGAAAAAGGTCCCGCTCAAGCAACCGGAGGCACAGTCCGACGATACGGCAAAGGGCTGAGCACCCGGAGCACCCCCGGCGCCGCAGGCACGAGCCCGCGACGCCGGGTTCAGCGTTTCTGCCCCACAGGTTCGTGCTCGGCAACAAGGGATTGTGTTCAGGGTGAAGGGTTCAGGGTTCAGGAGTCACGGCGTCACCGAGTCACCGAGTCAGGGTTCAGGAGAAACGGTGCGTCCTGGAGCGCCCGCGTCATCGCGGGCCGGCTTGGGGCGAGCTTGGTGTTGCACTTGGCAATACGACAGAACCGAATGCCCCCTGAGCTCCGCCCCCTGAACACCGAACACTGAACCCCCAAGTGGTTGCATTCACACGAGGGACTCCGATGAACTCCAAGGAACGCGTCCTGCGCAGCATCCGTCACCAAGATGTTGACAGGGTCCCCTGTTTCTACCTCGGCACCGGGGCGGTGAACACCGCCCTGGCGGCCCGCCTGGGCATCCCGCCCAACGGCGCCGAGTCGCTTCTGCAGCGACTCGGCGTGGACGTGCGGTTCGTCAGTCCGCGCCTCGTCCAGGCGCCCGGCGAATCGCGCTACGGGTTCACGTGCGGCAACGTCCACGCCGCGCTCTACGACAAACCGGGCAAGAGCGACCTCGCGGCGGAAAAGTTCCCACTCGAAGAGGCCACAACCGTCGACCAGATCCACGCGTGGCGCTGGCCGAACCCGGACTGGTTCGACTACCGGCTCCCCAGCGAACTGCTGCCCGCGCACCAGGACAGGGCCGTCGTCGCCTACGACATGGGGATTGTCTTCCTCTATGCCATGGGCGTGCGCGGCATGGTCCAGATCATGCTCGACATGGCTGGCGAACCGGACATGGCGCATGCGGTGTTCGCACACATTGCCGACTTCAACCTGGAACGCACGCGCCGGTTCCTCGACGCCAACCGCGGCATCATCGACGCGGTCGGGATCGGTGACGACGTGGCCGGTCAGAGCGGCCTGTTCTTCAGCCTCGATATGTGGCGCGAGTTCCTCAAGCCGCACGTGCAGCGCATGGTCGACCTCTGCCGCGAGTTCAGCGTGATCCCCTACTTCCACGGCTGCGGCGGATTCCGCGACCTGTTCCCCGACTTCATTGCCATGGGCGTCCCCTGTGTCGGTCGGCTCCAGACCGAGGCGCGGGGCAACGATTTCAAGGAGGTCAAGAGCCTGTTCGGACGCGACCTCTGCCTCTGGGGCGGCATTGACGGCCAGCACGTCGTCATCGAGCAGAACCCCGAGCACGTCCGCGCCCATGTGCGCGAACTCCTGGCCGTCGGCTCGGTCGGCAGCGGCTACATCGCGGGTCCGACGCACTCGTTCACCGAAGACACGCCGATCGACAATGTCTTGGCCGTCTACGACGCGTTGGCGTGCGAATCAAAGGGATAGCGCCAAAGAGGGAACCGGGCAATGGCACACTATCTGACATCGACAAACGACCACCATAGCGGAGATCACTTCACACTCGTTGAGCTTCTGGTCGTCATCGCGATCATTGCGATCCTCGCATCGATGTTGCTCCCGGCCCTGGCAACCGCCAAGGACCGGGCCAAGCGCGTGCAGTGCCTCGGCAATACGCGCCAGATCGGGCAGGCCACCATGATCTATGCCGGCGACAGTGACGCCTGGCTGCCCTGCCGCGGCGGCAGTACCTACTACCCGCACTGGATGCGCGACGGCGCCGTCCCGGAAACCTGGAACCTGAACACCAGCTTCATCAACGTCTACCTGGCCGGCAACCGCGACAACGCCATGTTCTGCCCCGGCCGCCTCTACGAGTACGCGTACCCGACAAGAGCGGTCCCCGACTACATCACCTGGCGCACCGGCTATTCCTACTTCAACGTCCCGAACAAGGCCGCCTGGCTGGTGCCGTACCAGGACCTGCGGCGGCTCGATCGCGCCAACCCCAAGTGCGGGCTCTGGGGCTGCCTCACGCTCACCGAGCCGCCGTACTACTTTGGCCACGATGTCCCGGCCCTGCCGCGAATGCCGCAAGGCATGAACGCCACCTTCGCGGACGGCGCCGCCGCCTGGGTCCGCTGGACCGAACTGGAAGCCTTCTGGAACGCCGCCCCCCAACGCTACTTCTGGCCCAAACCGCAGTAGCACTCCCCGCGTCGCCAGGCCCCGCAATGCGCATGCCTGTCGACTTGACGACACGGGCGTCCGTCGGTGTCGCGGGTCGACGCGCCGGTGACGTAGAGCAAGGCTCCCGCCTTGCAGTATCCCGCGCGAGGATCCGAATTCCCAGACGTGAGACAGCAAGACGGGAGCCTTGCTGCTACTTCGCGAAACGCCGCCTTGCGATAGACGCGCACTCGACCGGGGCGGGTGTAAAGTACGACCATGGATTCACACGCCGACAAGGCTGGTGCCGCACCGAAACGTCAAGCGGTCATCTACTACTTGACCGGCACGGGCAACTCCTACCGCGTCGCGTCCTGGATGGGCGACGCCTGCCGCCGGCACGGCGTGCCCGCCCGCGTCATCGCCATACCCCATGCGACGCCGGCTGAGGACCTCACCCCGGGAGACAACCAACTGCTGGGATTGGTCACACCCACACACGGGTTCACCACGCCTTGGCTGGTACTGCGGTTCGCCCTGGGCCTGCCTCATGGCCGCGGGACACGCGCATTTGTGACCCCAACCCGAGCCGGAGCCAAGTTCGGCCCGCTCTTCACCCCGGGAATGGAGGGCACAGCCGCCTACCTGCTGACACTCGTCCTGTTGCTGAAGGGATACAATATTCGGGGCGTTATGGGTTTGGACATGCCGGCAAACTGGATCGTCGTGCACCCCGGCCTCAGTCCGGTTTCGGCAGAGGCGATCAACGCCCGGGCCGCGACCCGGGTCAATTTTCTCATGAACCGAATCCTCGCCGGTGAACGGTATCTGACCGGACTGCTGCCACTCCTGCTCGGGTTGCTGATCCTCCCTGTCTCGGTGGGCTACATGCTGGTCGGGCGGTTTCTCCTGGCCAAGTTGTTCTACGCTTCCGAACGCTGCACCGGTTGCGGTTCTTGCGCCCGGGCCTGCCCGGCGCACGCCATCCGGATGTGGGGTGCAAATCACCCGCGCCCGTACTGGACGTTCTCCTGTGAAAGCTGCATGCGCTGCATGAACTTCTGCCCCACGCAGGCCGTGCAAGCCAGTTACCCTCTGGCCGCAGCCCTGTACTTCATCACCACATGGCCGGCTGGGCTGATCCTGGTCAACTGGCTGGGACGGCAGTGGCCGCCGCTGGCCAGACTCGGCAACCCCGTCACGACCGTGCTGGTGAACTACGCTTACGTCTTGACGGCCACGGCCCTGACGTACCTGGGGTTCATTCTGCTCATGCGGTTGCCGCTGGTCAACCGCCTGTTCACGGCGGTCACCCCGACGCGCTACTTCCGCCGCTACCGCGAACCGGGTACCGAACTGAAGGACATCCAATGAACTCACGCGAGCGTGTCTTTACGGCACTGCGGTTCGAGCGGCCCGACCGGGCACCGATCGACTTCTGGGCATCGAGGCGCTTCAAGCGGAAGCTGGAGAAGGCGCTGGGCTTGCCGCTGAAGCGTTTCCTCGACGCGAATGACGTCGACCTGCGCTACATCGAAGGCCCGGCTTACATCGGGCCGCCGCTGCGCCAGTTCGCCGACGGGTCCGAGGCGGACATCTGGGGCGTGCGGCGCCGCATGGTCGAGGTTCCCGCCGAGGGCGGCGCAGCCGAATCGTACGAGGAAGTCGAAAACTCGCCGCTGGCCGGGGCCCTGTCACCCGAGGATGTCGATGCGTACGACGGCTGGCCCTCGCCCGATGGGTTCGACTACTCCGACATCGAGCGGCAGTGCGACGATGTCCGCGCCGAAAGTCGCGTCGCCGTCTTCATGGGCGACCGCCTCAATCGTGTCGCCCAACTCAAGCCCGCCATGTACCTGCGAGGCATCGAAAACATCCTCGTCGACCTGTCCCTCAATCCGGAGATCGCAGCGGCCATCATCCGGCACATCCGCGACTTCTACCTCGCCTACACCGAACGGATCATTGATGCAGCCCACGGCAAACTCGATATCCTGCTCACCGGCGACGACTTCGGCTCGCAGAACGCCCCACTGATCTCACCCGCTATGTGGGAGCAGTTCCTCGGCGACGGCTTCGGTCGCTACGTTCAGCTCGCCACGTCGAACGGCATCAAAGTGATGCACCACACCTGCGGCGCGGTCTGCCCAATCATCCCGCTTATGGTCGCGCGCGGCCTGGACATTCTGCAGTCGGTCCAGCCGGAGGCCGATGGCATGGATTCGGCCAGTCTGAAACGGGAGTTCGGCGCCCGCCTCGCGTTCCAGGGCGGAATTTCGATCCAGCGAACCATGCCCTTTGGCTCCGCCGCAGACATCCATCGGGAAGTGCAGGACAGAATGGCGACACTCGGCGCGGGCGGCGGTTACATCCTGTGCACGTCGCACAACATCCAGGCCGACACCCCCGTCGCCCAAGTCCTGGAACTGTTCAAAGCCTACCACCGTTACGGCAGGTACGACTGAGGCGCCGCTCAGCGCCGCCGTCCCATGCCGCTGCCACGCCCGCCCCGTGCGCTCGCTGAAGACTCGCGCCCACTTCCGCGTGAACGCGGCACTCAGGCCCAGACCGGACGCCAACTCCCCGTCTGAGTCCCGGCTTCAGCCGGGCGCGCAGCACGCCGCCTCGCACGACAACCCCAGGCCACCGTCACGCCACACCACTCCCGCGCACAGGTCGAAAAACGGTCGCGTGGTTTGATTTCGGAACCAGTAGGTCCAGCGGACCGAGTATTGGCGTTGAGCCTTGACGTCGAATCCACCGGGAAAGGACGCCACACCAGACAACACTCCGTAACTTGACAACCGAATAGCTTTCGCGTCGCGGCAGGATTCGCTTCATTCGAAAACCGCTACACTTCGATTTCGACCAACCGTGAACCCTTTGGCGGTGAACCTTTGAACCATGCCCCAGATGGGCTCTTGGCGCTCCACTTCGTTCCGCGCACTGCGAGCCCACTACGAACAGGGGCATCCTGGCGTCCATGCCGGGTCCTTTTCTCCCTCATGACTTCCCCGCACAGGTCAGTTCAGTTCGCCTGCTCCCGCACGCGGGTGACAGCGGTGAACAGCATGTCCACCAACTCCTCGATCACCGCGTCAGGGGTGGTCAGCGGCGGCATGACGTAGAGCACATTGCCCAGCGGCCGCAGCAGCACGCCACGGTCCAGCAACCAACGGCGTGCGGCGTGAGCCGCCTGCGCCCCGGTCGTGGCGTCGCCGCCCGGCGGCACCAGATCGAACGCGGCCATGAGTCCGAGACTGCGCGGGTGCGTCACCCCGGGCACGCTGGCGCCGCGTTGCCAACGTTGGCGCAGCAGCTCGCCTTTCCGGCACGCGGCGGCGACGATCCCTTCCTCTTCGTAGATGCGCAGGCATTCGACGGCCACAGCCGTGCCCACGGGGTTTCCGGCAAACGTGTGCCCGTGGTAGAACGTGTGGTCCGCGGGCGCGTCCCCGAACGTCTCGTAGATCTCCTCGCGCACCACCGCGGCGCTGACCGGGAGGTAGCCGCCCGTAAGCGCCTTGCCGAGGCAGACGATATCCGGGTCGATGCCGGCGTGGTCGAACGCGAACATCCGCCCCGTTCTCCCGAAGCCCATGGCAATCTCGTCCACAATCAGGAGCGGGCCCGCGGCCCGACAGAGGTCGGCGATTTCCCGCAAACACGCGGGTGCGTAGACACGCATGCCGGCGGCCCCCAGGCACAGCGGTTCCACCACGACCGCGGCCAGTTCCGCCGCGTGCCGGTCCAACAGACAGCGCAAGTCGTGCAGGCACTCGCGCCGGCAGGTCGCGGGTGCCAGGCCCAACGCACACGGGTGACAGCACGGCGCTGCCACGCGGTGAACCGGCATGGTGATGGCGGAATAGGCGGCGTGGAACGCGGGCAGATAGCCCAGTGACATGGCCCCCAGTGTGTCACCGTGGTAGGCCTCTTGCAGCGCGGCAAAGCGGCAGCGTCCGGGCTGGCCACGGTTGTGCCAGTACTGAACCGCAACACGCAGGGCCGCCTCCACTGCACAGGCGCCGTCACTGGCGAACAGGACGCGGCGGCGACGGTCCGGGAACAGCCCGAGCAGACGGTCGGCCAGTTCCACGGCAGGCGGGTGTGAGAGGTTGCCCAGAATACTGTGCTGCAGCGTCCCAGCCTGGCGCTGCAGGGCCGCCACCAGCCGCGGATGACTGTGACCGAGACTGCAGGCCCACCACGACGAAATAGCGTCCAGGTAGCGCCGCCCCTCGGCATCGAACAGGTACGGTCCCTGCCCGCGCACGATCGACGGCAGCGGACCGTGGACCAGCGCCGAGTGCCGGGTGTACGGGTGCCAGATGGAACGCCGGTCGGTCTCCCAGGCCGCCTGTGCATCGGTCGCGGTCGGCGCGGGCCTGGCCGCGTCGGTGTACAGGGCGAGCACACTGCGCCGCAGTGCGGAGTCCGCACCCAATGCCCCCCAACTGAAAGCCGGCAGACCGGTTCCAGAGAGGCGGTTCCTTGGAGCGCCCGCGTCCCCGCGGGGCGGCTTGGGGCAGGCTTGGTGTTGGACTGGACAGTCCGATAGACCCTCACGTCCTTCCCCATGGCCACATCGCTCAGGTTGAAGGGCATTCGGCTCCGCACCGAGCCAGCGCAGCAGCACGGCCGCAGCCGCAGCCGTGCACTCAGCCGCGGCCAGTGCCGGCAGGTACGGAATACGGCCGAGCACCGGGACATCCCCTTCCATCGCCACGGTCTGCAGGTTGTCCTCTTCTATCTCGCCCCAGTCCGCCGTCGTGGCGCAGAACAGCACCCCGACCACCTGCAGTCCCGCCGCGCGCAGAGCCTGCAGGGAAAGCAACGTGTGGTTCAAAGTGCCGAGACCGGGATGCGCTGCCAGCACCACGGGCAGGCCAAGTTCCTGCATCAGGTGCAGCATGCTCTTGCCCGGCCCGATGGGGACCAGAATGCCGCCGGCGCCTTCGACGACCAGGAACTCATGCTCCCGGTTCGCCTGTTCAAGGCAGCGCCGGATTTCCGTCGTATCGACCTTCTGCCCCGCTTTGCGGGCGGCCAGGTGCGGCGAACAGGCGGGACCGAAGCGGAAAGGCGCGAGCCGTTCGCGTTCCTCCCACGACAGCGCCAGCCCGCACGCCGCCAGCGCAAACTCCAGGTCCGGCGCAAGCCAGCCCTCATCCGTGGGCGTACACCCCGTCTGCACCGGCTTGGCAGGTACGGCATCGATCCCTGCAGCGCGCAGCAAGGCCGAAATGGCCGCCGTGACCACGGTCTTCCCAACCCCCGTGCCCGTGCCGGCCACAAACACGCCACGCAACGGCGCCTGATCGTCAGCTTTCATCCTTCCGCCGCCCCTTCAAAATCCCCCTTGCCCCGTGCCCCGTGCCCCGTGCCCCGTGCCTACAGCCGATCCACCCACCGCCTTCCCTTTCAGATAGAGCACTTGGTACGTGGCTGGCACCCGACCGTCCGCGGCCCGCCACTGACGATCGTAGGTGTCGGACAGACGCTGGAGTTCACCTCGAGTCAGGAGCTGCCGTGGCCCAGGCAGATTGCAGCCGGTCACACCCTGTTGATGCAGACGTCGCAGCACCGCGCTGGCCGAGGCATGCCAGACTGTCTCGGTCTCCTGGATGACCTCCAGTTCGCCAATGCCGGCAGCGCGCGCCGTGGCGGCCACGTCCGCCGCAGCCGGCAGCGCCACAGGAAACGGCTTGCCCGGCACAGTCTGTTGCCACGTGCTTCGCAGCTCGGGCAACGTGCCTTCGACCATCATACCGCACACCAGCCAGCCGCCCGGCACCAACTGCGCCATAACCCGTTCCAGGGCGACGGATGCGGGCATGCTCCAGTGCAGTGCCGAACTGCTGGCCACCAGGCCGACAGACCCGGTGCGGGGCAGATCGCGAACGTCCTTCTCCAGCCAGGTTATCCGCGGCAGGTCTCGCAGGCGGCGCCGGGCCTCACGAATCATGGCTGGCGCCACATCAATAGCCGTGATTGCAGCCGTCGGGAAAAGCGCCGCCAGAGACTCCGTGAGGATGCCGGTGCCACAGCCGACGTCCAGGACTCCCGCGTTGCCGACAAGACAGCACCCGGCACACAGGTCGGCAACACGCCGCGCGACAACAACCTGCACGTCCACGGCGGCGCCATAGCCTGAGGCAGCGCGACCAAACGGCAGGCTCACGGCAGGTTGACGATGCGTGGTCATTGGGTTCAGTCAATCCATGTTGCGGTTCGTAACCGTAACCTCCAGGGAACTCATCAAGCGCTCGGAAGCCGAATCACGTCGATGGGCCAGCCGTGGAAGCGCCCGAAGCCGGAAAACACTCCCGTTGCTCCCCTTCCCTTTGTCCCTGCTCCGTGCTCCGTGCTCCGCGCCACTCAACCCGCCCGCGGCGGCGGCAGTTTCGCCGGGTCGATGTTCTCTCGCAATGTTATCAGCGCCATGACCTTCGGCACGTACATCTGCGTCTCAACCGGCAGATGCTCCGCAATCTCGTTGAACGACGTGGCTTTGCGCTCCTTCTTCAGCCTGCCGACCCGTCCCTCTCCCGCGTTGTACGACGCCAGCGCCAGTTCCCAGGACCCCATCTGGCGGTACAGCGCCTTCAGGTACCGGGCCGCCGCTCGCGCGCTCTTCTCCGGGTCCTTGCGCTCGTCGAAGAAGAAGGTCCGCAGACCGAAACGGTTTGCCGTCCGCGGCATGAGCTGGAACAATCCCGCCGCACCCGCGGAGCTCTCCGCATCCGGGTTCAGTGTCGATTCCACCTCGGCAATCCAGACCAGTTCCGGCGGCACGCCTTCCTGCTTGAACACAGCCTTCAGCCGGGGGATCAACGTCCCGGCGCTGGCCGGCAACGGCCGCTTCGCGAGCTTCTTCACCCAGACGTTGCCGCTCCGGATCGTGCTCGATCGCGTTTGCTCGATCGGGGCCGGAACCGCCTCCCTGACCGGGGGAACAGCCGGCACCACAAGCGGAGGAAGCGTTGCCTCCGGTGCACGCGGGAACGGGGGAGTCGGAGTCCGACGGTCATCCGGCACGGCCGGAACCGGGACCACCGGAACATCGCGGACCGCGGAGTCGGCCACATCAAAGTAGTCCAACCGCTGCTGCAGCCAGTCGGCAGAACCGCGGGAATCCGGAATGGCAGCCAGGTACTTCAGCGCCAGGTCCGCAACAGGCTTGAACGCTGCCAAATCCTCCAGGGACTGCGCCCCCAGCAGAGCATCGAGTTGCTGCCAGAAACGACTCCACTCCTCTGGCGTCGGCGCCTCGAACCCCGCCGGCAAATTCTCATTCACGAAATCCTCGATCGCCTCCGTGTCGAATTCGATTTCCTCATCACCCCCAGCACCCGCACCCCCTTGCTCGCCGCCAAACACCGGCGCCAACGTGAGGCCCAGGAAAAGTACGACCAAAAGTAGACCCTGAAGCCAGGACATACCGTACCGTCCCCCGCCTTTAGACAATCGCGATCGCAATCGTCGTCGCAATCGCTTCTCGAGGACCTGCACCGGGACAGACTCCTAGTCGATGAACGATGGTGAAACCGATCGCGCGGACGATTCCCACCAGGCCCGGCCGTGGTACTCCGCCGGGGGGGCCGCCTTGTCAACGCCGCATGAGCCCCCGTGCCGGCGCTCCGGGCGGCTCGGCCAGCAGATACCTGACCAGCGTGCCGCGGAACACAACGATGTCCGCCACCCCGGCCATGCCGCTCTCCGGCGCATAGGCGCCCTTCTCGTCGAGTACCAGTTCCACGGCGAACAGCGGCACGCCCGAGCCAAACTGCGCTTCGCGGTGCTGCACCGTCCCGTGCAGGAACCCGTATTTCATGAAGGGGAAAGCCGTCAACCGGATCCGGGCACGCTGACCGTCCTTGATCCAGGGCAACTGCGAATCCTTGACTCTCCCGACGAACCGCAGCACGCCCTGCTCCTGGAACACACCGATGAGCTGCCCCTGCGCGATGAACTCGCCCTTCTCGATACTCACCTCGGTCCACTGCCCGCGGCCAGGCGCCTTCACCTCGCGCTTTGCGATCTCCGCCTCGAGCTCCACGATCTTTGCACGGGTCCGCTCGGCCTCCTGCTCAAGGGTCAACGCCAGGCCCTCTTCACGGATCCGCGCGTCGTTCAACTTCCCCTGCAACGCCAACCGCTCCAACCCCGTTTCAAGCCCGCCGACTTGACCGTCGCGAAGGAGTCGCGCCTTGTCCTGTTCCAGCACCAGTTCCTCGGCCCGCATCTTCGCAATGGCCGCGTCCGTCCGGCCGCGCACCACCTCTCGCTGCGGGACCGACTGCTGCGCCGCCAACTGCTCCAGGATGCGGTACTCCTGATCCGCCAGTGCGCGGCGCTCCTCCTGCTGCCCAAGCGTCTTTTCCTGGATGCGCTTCTCCACCCCGACCAGGTCGTCCCGGGTCTGCTTCAGGGTGGATTCGCTCGCGCGCCGCTCGAGGTCCAGGATCTGTCCCTCGAGCCCGGCCCGTGCATCGACCGCCGCCAAACGCGCCTTCTCCTGCGCCAGGCGCTGTTCCAGCAGCGCCAGATCCGCCTTCAGCGCCGCCACCTGCCGCGCCTCGTCGGTTGTGCTCTGCCGCAGCAGGACCTCGCCGGCCTCAACCGGTCCCGGTTCGCGCAACTCCACCACGGTGCCGGCACGCGCCGCCGTCATGCGCACCGTGCGAAACGGCTCGATGTGCCCGGGCGCGGATGCCGTGAAATCAATCGGCACAAACGCGGCAAACACCGCCAGCGTGGCGAAGACCAGCACCACGCTGAGCACCAGCAACCCTATGACTAGCCGCCATCTCATACCAAAAGCCTTCGCTTTGCCTCCAACCGAGGCGGGGACTCTGTCCCCGAACCCCTGCCGGGAAGGACCATTGGACCTTCCCGGACCCATCCGATTCTTCCTCTGCAGCGTTACCCGTCGCGCCGGCGAACCCCAGTCACCACACAGACATCAGTCGTGCCGGCCCTCGTTTCAATGCAACCGTGTTCACCATCGCCAACACTGTCCCGCCGAACCCATCGGTTCTGGGAAGGGCCGCGGCGCTTCCCGGCGGGAGCGCGAGGGCAGCGCCCTCGCCCCTACGCCTTCTTCGCCTCTCCTGCAGCGCCGTTGGCCGCGTCCCAGTCGAGGAACACAGCGCTGCCGCGCGCTTTCTCCATCTGTTTGGTAAACATTTCGCAGTACTTGCCTTTGCGCTCGAGCAGTTCGCTGTGCTTGCCTTCCTCGACAATCCTGCCCTGGTCAATCACGATGATCTTATCCGCGTCCATGACGGTACTCAACCGGTGCGCAATCACCAGCGTGGTGCGGTCCTTCAAGATCCGCTTCAGCGCCTCCTGAATCAACGCCTCACTCTCCGAGTCCAGGCTGCTGGTGGCCTCGTCGAGCACCAACACCTTCGGGTCGCGCAGGATCGCCCGCGCCAGACTGACCCGCTGCTTCTGACCGCCGCTCAATTTCACGCCGCGCTCGCCGATGAGCGTGTTGTACTTGTCCGGGAACGCCTCGACAAACTCGTGCGCGTGCGACGCTTTGGCCGCCTCGATGATCTGCGCCTCGGTCGCGTCCGGCAGGCTGTAAGCAATGTTCTCGGCCACCGTGCCGTCGAACAGGAACACATCCTGCAGCACCAGACTGAACAGGCCGCGGTAGTCGACCAGGCGCAGCTTGCGGATGTCCGTGCCGTCCAGCAGGACCTGCCCGCCGGTGACGTCGTAAAGCCGCACCAGCAGGTTGGTCACCGTACTCTTGCCGGCGCCGGACGGCCCGACCATCGCCACCGTGCGCCCGGCTTCGAGCGTGAAGTTCACCTCGTGCAGCACCGGCTTGTCCGACTCGTACGCGAAACTCACCTTGTCGAACCGGAGCCCTTCTCGAACCGTGTCGACCGGCCGCGCATCCAGCGTGTCCTTGAGGTCAATCTCCTCATCGAGCAGGTCGAAAATGCGCTCCATGCACGCGATACTGTTCTGCAGTTGCGACATGCTGTGCATGATCATGAACACAGGCTGGAAGAACCAGTGAATGAAGCTGACGAACACCACCACCTCGCCAATGGTCATGCTGCCGCGTTTGATGATCATGTATCCCGCACAGGCCCAGATCGCAATGTTCATAGACCAATAGACGAAGTAGAACGACCGGTGCATGAGAATGTCCAGCCCCACCGTGTGCAGGTCCTTGCGGACCACCACGTGGTGCGCCGTGATGAACTCGCGCGACTCATGCCATTCCCGGCCGAAACAGCGTACCACACGGATGCCGCCGAACGTCTCGGCGAGCCGCCCGGAAATCTTCGCAACATCCTCGCGAATGTCGCGGAACAAGGGCCGCATCCAGTTGAACACCACGTAGGCCAAACCGAACATGATGACGCAGAACACGCAACAGGCCAGCGTCACCGGCACACTGATGAAGGCCAGTGAGCCGATCGCCACGATGAACATCAGCAGCGCGGACAGAGGCGTCAGCAGACCTTGGTAAAGCAGGTCGGCAAAACTGCTGACGTCGCTCTCCAGACGGCTGATCACCCCGCCGGTCTTCAGCTTGTCCAGTTTCTTCAGCGGTAGGACCTGCAGATGGTGGATCATCAGCCGCCGCACATGCACGCGCAGTTTGTTGGAAAGCAGGCGCGAGGTATAGTCGTTGATGGTGCTGATGATGATGTCGGTAAAGGCCACCATCAGCAGCGCCGCGCAGGTGGCGTAGAGCAGCAGCATTTCGCCGCGCACCAGCACGAAGTCGATCATGAACTTGCTGGTCCACGGCAGGAGCGCGCGCAGGCCGACACCGATCAGCGACAGCACGCACAGCAGCACCACGTAGCCGCGGTACTGCAGCACAATCCCCGCGTAGCGGCGCAGGTACGGACGCACCGAGCCCTTCTTCGGCCCCTGCTTCTCGCCCTTGCCGTCGCCCTTCCCCGTTTCGTCCTTGCCGTCCTTCTTCGCACCGCGCTGGCCGAAAAAGCCCCGCTCCTTCCGGTATTCCCGGTGGCGTTCGCGACTCGAGTTGGCGGGCTTCTTCGGTTCCACGGCCATTCTCACTCGGATACGGACCCAACAGCGCCCCGGCGCAAAGCCCTCGTGCCTCCCCCCCCCCCGCATGGCAAGACAGCTGGCAGAGGGACCTCTCTGGAAAACGCCCCTACACTAGCGCGGCAACCGGGGTTCGTCCACGTTCCCACGCCCGCGCCCGGTAATGCGTCGCGGGTGGAACGACGGTGTGCTGGCCCATGTGTGAGACCCCCGTGGCCTTGTGCCACGGGTGAATCGGGTTCGCCCGCCAAGCGCAGGCGCTCCCCCCTCTCTTCCCTTTCCCCCGTCCGCCGGCGGCGGACGGGGGAAAGGGAAGAGAGGGGACACGGTGCGGCGTAGTAACCAAAGATGAACCCGTTCACCTGCCACACAAGGTGGCAGGGGTCTAGGCTCCACCCTTTACTGGCGCATTACCGCGCCTGGTGATCCGTACAGCGGTTCCCGAGCGGCGGACCGCCCGATCATATCGGGCTGTTACTCTGACATTTCCGTCTGGGTTCCGCTCCCGCCCGTCGGGCGGGACGGAAGTGGCAGCGACGCTTCAGCGAGCAGGCGCGCGGCGTTGCCACCCGCACACGTGGCGCCACGCCGGGGGATGGGGAAGAACAGCGTCACGGGCCGGCGAACCTATTCACCGGCCGCGCGAGGCGGCAGGGAGCTCCGACGTCCCCCACACGGGCCTAAACCGGAAGTCATACTGATCGGCACAACCCGCCCCCGGTGCACCGCCAAGGCGGGGCACCGGGTACCGGACGCTCAGCGCAGGACGCGGGCGTTGCCCTTCCAGATGCTCCAGACCTGCTCCTCGTCAGCCGGTTGGGCGTAATCGGTCAGTTGGGTCGTGGCCAGGGCGCCGGAGGCCCAGCCGAACTGAATCCACTTCTCGGGCGACCAGCCCTTGAGAACGGCATAGAGCAACCCGCCGACAAAGCCGTCGCCGCCGCCGATGCGGTCCAGCACGGTGATCTCGCGCGGCTCGGCCACATGCCAATGCCCGCTCTCCGACATGATCGCACCCCACTGATGGCAATTGCTGCTGACCACCTCCCGCAGGGTGGTCGCAAACACGGTGGCATTCGGATACGCCTTGGCGACCCGCTCGATCATACCCTTGAAACTGCCGATCTTCGCGGCAATGTCCTTGCCCCCCGCTTCCGGCCCCTCGATGCCCAGGCAGAGCTGGAAGTCTTCCTCGTTGCCGACCAGGATGTCCGAAAGGCTCGCGATCTCGGCGAAGTTCCTGCTCAACTCCGCCTCGCGTCCCTTCCAGAACGAGGCGCGGTAGTTGAGGTCAAAGGAAATCCGCGTCCCGTGCTTCTTGGCCGCCCTGGCCAACTCGAGACAGAACGTGCTCGTCTCCGGCGACAACGCGCCAACCAACCCCGACAAATGCACAATCTGAACCCCCTCCTTGCCGAAAGTCCGGTCCAGATCGAAATCCTTGACATTCAGAGTGCGGCCGACTTCGCCGGCCCGGTCGTTGTGCACCCGCGGCCCGCGCGAACCAAAGCCGCTGTCCGCCAGGTTGAACTGGTGCCGGTAACCCCACGGCCCGCCCTGCTCCACATCCTTGCCCTCGTAAGCCATGTGCCGGCTCGCCAGGTTGTCCTTGATCATGCGCGAGATCGGACTGCCCTTCACGAACGTCGTCAGTACCTTGACCGGAAGGCCGAGGTACGAAGCGATGCTGGCAACATTGGTCTCGGCACTGGTCACCTGCATGCAAAACATCTCGCTGCAGTGAAATGGCTGCCCCTCGACCGGGGTCAAGCGGATCCCCATGCTCGTGGGAACCAGGAGTGAACAGGCACAGTTCTTTCGCAACTCAATCGCCATGGTACGCCCTTTCCTGTTGATCTCGGGCCGACAAATGCGTCGCCACGTGTTCGTGCGCCAGCAAGCCCAGAATATACAGCGACCTGTGCGGGGAAACCAAGTCGCCTTTGCGGCGAGGGCGTGAAGCGTCAGCAGCCCCCGGCGGTGGTCCGCCCGATCATGGGAGACCGTTGCTCCGGCGCTGCCGTCTGAGTTCCGCCTTTGAGGCGGAAGTGGCAGCGACGCTTCAGCGAGCGGCCGGCGGTTGTCGCTGCCGTGGATCGACTCTCTGAGGAAGTAGTGCATGGCTCCAGCCTTGCGCTCTCTCGCCCAGGGTGAGAGCCCTGGCGCCGATCGGGAACGGTACAGCAAGGCTGGAGCCATGCGGCTGCTTTGCGGAGCACCATCTTGCCGTACATGCGCAAGCCACCGCCGTTAGCTTGATAGCTATGCGCCCGCACCGGCCCCACGACCACACCCCGTTTTGGTTCCGGCTACGCCGGCTTAGCAGCGCCGCAGGACCGCGAAGATCTTGCGGTTCACACCGGGAAACGCATACCGGTCGGTTTCAGCCAGCGTGATCCAGGCGGTCGGGCGGGTGCAGCGCAGTTGTGCCGGATCGCAGCGCAGTTCGCACTCGAACACCGTCAGGGTGACCGTGAAATGGCTGTAACCGTGCCGCACGGTGCAGACCCGGCGCACGACGCGCACGTCGAGGCCGACCTCCTCTCGGACCTCGCGAACCGCGGTCTCCGCCAAGGTCTCACCCCGCTCCCGCTTGCCGCCCGGGAACTCCCACAACCCGCCCAGCATCTGATCGAGGCCGCGGCGCGCAATCAGGAATCGCCCGTTGTTCCAGACCACACCAACGGCCACGCGCAGGTGCGGTATCCGCCGCCGCTGCTGCCGCTCCGGCAAATCCCGAGTCAGACCGCGTTGCAGCGCCTCACACTCCTGTGCCAGAGGACAGCCACCACAATCCGGGTCGCGCGGCCGGCACACCCGCGCGCCGAGCTCCATCAGCGCCTGGTTGAAGTCCGACGGCGAGCGCTGGCTGGCTATCGCGTCAGCGAGTCGCGTGCGGATGCACTCGCGGATCCGCGTACTCCGCACGTCGCCGGCAATCGCCCAGAACCGACTAAAGACGCGCAGCACATTGCCGTCCACGACCGGAAACGGAAGTCCGAACGCAATGCTCGCGACCGCAGCCGTCGTGTACGGGCCGAATCCGGGCAGTCCCGCAAGCTGCTCTACCGAGCACGGCAACTCGCCGCCACAGTCCCGGGCTACCACATGTGCGGCCCGGTGCAGGTTCCGAGCCCGCGAGTAGTAGCCCAGCCCTTCCCAGGCCTTCAATACATCGGCCACGTCCGCAGCGGCCAGACTCCGTGCGTCCGGAAACCGCGCCACGAACCGCTCGAAGTACGGCACCACCGTCGCCACCTGCGTCTGCTGCAGCATGATTTCGCTGATCCAGACCCGGTACGGTGTCGTCTCACGACGCCACGGCAAATCGCGCCGGTTGCGCCGATACCAGCGCACCAGAGAGTCCGGCCATGTTCCCGGCCGACGTCGTGACACGCACACCTCACTCCTGCCACACACCGCCTATCCCGCTGCCGGCCCCGCGTCACCGCCGCAGCACGAGCGTGAAATCGTTCTGCAGATAATCATCAATGATCTGAACCGTACCGCCCGTCCGCAACGCTGCCTCACACAGATGCCCAGGATCGAAGTAGAAACACTTGTCACACTTTCGCTCGGCGCGCACATGCAGGAAGTTGGCCACGACACAACCCCGCACCAGGTCGGCCAGCCGTTGCAGAGCGAGGACCGCAAAGTCCGCGTTGTTGTCCAAGCGCAGATTGAACGTCCCCGAGCAGAACGCCACGTCAAACTTCCGCGGCAGGAACGGGTTGGCCCCAAACACATCCGCCTGCACCACGCGGCGCCCCGGGTGCCGCCGCAGTGCCTCGCGAAGCATGCGTTCGCTCAAATCCACGCCCACGTACCGCACCCCACGGTACCCCTCCTCCAGGAACGAGCACAAGTCGGTCAGGCCACACCCGACATCCAGCAGCAGCGGCCCGGCAAGGGGCACAATCCCCGACTCCGCCCGACACTCCGCATCGAGCACCCGTCCCAAGACTTCGAACCGGCGCCGCTGCGCTTCCGGACTGCTCCAGTCCAGAATCTCGTGGCTCTTCAGCCCGGGGTAAATCCGTCGTTCATAGTGTGCACGTATTCGTTGCGCTCTCATACTACCCCATCGCTCGTGTGGTGTCCGCTAGGTCTACTGCACAATGGTTTTGTGGGTTGCAGGTTTCAGGTTTCAGTATTCGTAAGTCATTGCTGCAACCATGCTAAGGCACTTAATGTTACAGCCTCACTCCCTGACACCTGAAACCCGAAACCGTTACGCGGCCCCGAACATCAAGCCGGCTCCTCGTAGACCTCCGCGTCCGCGATCAGACGGTCATAAAACTCCTGCCCGCCCAGTGCGATTGACCAGGGCAGCAGCGCCCCGCGAGAGTTGCAGAAATCGAGATCCAGCAAGCGCAGGTTCCGCACCGCGCGCTCCGTCTGCCGCTCCAGCATGCGTCGGTCAACCTCTTTCACGATGTCCCACACGCGGCCCGCCTCGCTGCGCGTTCCCGGGTCTGCGGCCAGTTCCCGCCGCCGCGCCTCCAGTTCCCGCCGCCGCTTCAAATCAGACCCGAACAGGCGCGCCGCCAGCGCGTCCCGCCCCTGCGGAGTCCGCATCTGCTCGAGTTCCGCCCGGGCCTGAGCCGCGAGATCGGGGAGTGCCTCGGCCACCCGGTCCGCCTTCAGCTCCGCGCCGCCCAAGGCCTCGCAGAGATACCGGGGGAGTCGGATCAAGGTGTGGCAACCTCGCCAGTGCTCGATGAAGTTGAACTTCACCCGGCACAGCGGCAACACGGCATCCGGCAGGCGTCCAGATTCCCGGAGCCGCCGCTCGAACGCACGCGCCGCGGGCATGTAGACCGAGCCTCTGTACGGCAGTACCAGCGCCGCGCCATGCGGTGCCAACCGCGCCTGCAGCACGAGCAGGACCGCTTTGCCCGGAACGCAAACCACTCCGTCCCGGCTCATATCGTCCAGCGGCAGCGCGCCCGTCGCCACGTCGACCTTCCAAGCCAGCGCGCCGGCAACCAACCGATCGCCCTCCAGGGCCAGCGCGACTCGCACCATCCGCCCATCCCGCCGCAGCACGGCAAAGAACGGCAATTCGCCGCGCGCCTGGTCCAACGCGTTCAGCCCGAGCTCCGCCTCCGCCAACGCCTGGTTGTAGCATCCAGCCATGAACGAATAGTCGGCAATGAATGCCCGCAGCAGCCGCGTGCTCCATTCGGCTCGCTCCCCCTCGATGGAAAACCGCCCGGACGTGACCCCAACCTGGACAACGGCCGGGACGTGCGCCTGAACCCAGGACGCGTACAAGTCGACCAACCTGCCGCCTTCATGCTGTTGCAGCAACTGACGTACGCGCTCCTCTTCCCCCGAGAACCAAGCCGCGAGCCTGGCCAACGCCTCCGGCTCGGGAAAGGAAAACTCCATGTTTCGCCGGGCTTGTGCGAGCAACTCGAGCACAAACGGCGCGATCTCCGCCAGCCGCAGATCACCGATGACCCGGTGGTGCCGATCATCCTCTGCGTAGCTCGATCCCACCAGTTGCCAATTATCCGAAACCGAGTACCGGTCGTACAACTCGTCCACGCTCACACCCAGACGCCGCGACAACGCGGCGGTGGTCCACCCCGTGTACGGCTCCAACTGCCGCACATCGAACGGCTGGCGACCGAGGAATTCCGTGTAGAACAGCGTCGCGCCCCAGTCCGACACCCCACCGCGATAGCACCGCTCCAGCACCAGTTCCAGCCGCGAATCCGCACCCGCAGCGCCGCGCCGCGTGAACGCCACATCCACGTCTTCGACGCAGTGTATGCCGCGCCAACCGCGCACCGCCACAGCCTGCAGCTTCGGGATCGTGTCCCAGAGACTGTGCGAGTTCTGGTCTATTGAGATGAAGTCCATGGGCAGGGGTTCAGGGGTTTGGGGGTTTGGGAGAGACTGTGGTGTCTGAGAACGCCCGCCTCCTCGCGGGGTGCAACGGCACGCGACGGGATGCCGTCTTCAAGGGGCCGAGGACAGAAACAGCCCGATGCCCGGAGCCCCGACGACTTTCAGCCCTCCAGCTTCCGTAACTCGGCCAGCAGTTCCGGCCGTAACACGCCGTCGTACACCGGCTGCACACGGGTCCGCAGGCACACATCACGGACCGTGTTGCGATCTTCGCAGATGAAGAATACCTCCAGCGTCTCGCCGCCCCGCACATCCACCCGCACCGGCTCGACGCCCTGCAGGTACGGTTCCGGCCAGTTGTACCGCAGGCACGTCAGGATCGCCGCCGCCGCCGAGCCGGTGCCGCACGCCAGCGTCTCGGCTTCGACGCCGAACTCATAGGTGCGCACGGCAATGTGTCCGACTCCCCGGACTTGGACAAAGTTCGCGTTCACCCCTCGCGGCTGGAACGTGGCGTGATACCGGATCCCCGGCCCCCAGCGCCCCACATCGAGCCCTTCCAGGTCCTCGACGTAGGCAACCGCGTGCGGGACCCCGGTGTCAAGACAGTCCAACCGCCAGGGCTCGCCGTTGACCTCGACGTCGAGGTCACGCTGCAGCCCCCTCGGGTCCGGCACGCAGACTTGAACTCGGCCCGGCTCGCGTGGCAGCATGCGCCCGCGCGCCATGCCGGCCGCCGTGGCAATCACGATGAACGGGCCAGGGACCAACCCGCTGGTGATCGTCCAGTGGGTGAAACACGCCGTGCCGTTGCCGCACAACTCGGCCTCGGAGCCGTCCGGTTCCAGAAACCGCGCCACGATGTCGGCGCCCGCGTGCCCGCCAGGCGGACACGCAAACATCACCCCGTCGGCCCCGACCGCAAGCCCGCGCCGGCAAATGCGCCGGACAAACTCGCGCAGCACCGCAGACCCCAGCAGTCGGTCGTACGCACCCCGCGTGTTGTCGAGGCAAACAAAATCGTTCCCCGCCGCGTTCAGCTTCGCGAACCGTATCGTGCGGGGAAACAACGCCGGCTTAACTGGCATCACTCACCTCGGAATAGAAACGTGCAACGCTTCGGCAACGGCAGACCGGATGTAGATGTGCTGCAGAACGTTGGTGTTCTTGCGCGCCGTGGCGCGCAGGCGCAGGGCCGTCATCAGCCTGGCCTGGTAATCCTCCAACACAGCCGGGAACGGACGCCGCTTTGCATTCGCGACCCACCGCCCAAGCTCCGTGTAGTCCCGCGGACTGTGCGCGAGCAGCAGCAACTTGTGCCGGGTGTGAAACTCCACCAGGCGCGCCAGGCTCGGTCCGTCCGCCAGCATGTCGCGCCAGCGCTTCAGCGTAAACACGCGCTCGATGAAGTTCTCGCGCAGGGCCGGGTCCTGCAGGCGCCCTTCCTCTTCGACAGGAAGCAACGGAAAATGCGCCATGAAGACGCGCGCGAACATACCGACCCCGGCGTGCGTGGGCATTCCCTGCGGGGGGTAAACTTTCACTCGCTCCATGCCGCTGCTCGGCGACCGACTCTTGAAAATGAACCCGCACAGGTTCTCCGCTTCCAGTTCCGTTACGCGGCGGGATGCCCACTCCAGCATCCGTTCTGTGTGGTCAACACCGGTCTTGACCGTCACCAGTCGTGGCGCCGCCGGCTCGCCCACCAGGCGCATGGCCTCGCGCGGTATGCCCAGCCCGCACTCGGACTCGGGGCAGACCGGAACGTAGTCGACAAACTGTCCCAACGTGTCGCGCAGGTACCGGTCGAGCTTGTGCCCGCCGTCGTAGCGGACATTCTCGCCGAGAAGGCAGGCACTGATGCCCAAGCGGATCCTCTCCATGCGCGCCGCCTATTCCTCCGGTTGCCGGTTTACCGTCCTGCCAAAGATAGCCCTCCCCCGGGCGATATCCAGAGACGGAACGGAACCTGGCACTCATTGCGCACTCGGAAAGAACAGCGTATATTCATTGTAGGCGGCGGGTCTTCAGTATCCCAAGCAGGAGGGCAGAACTGGTGAAGACACATAGCCAACCTGACCACTCCGGACCTTTGGCGATGCTCGGGGACAAAGCGTTTACGCTCGTCGAGCTGCTCGTGGTCATCGCCATCATCGCCATCCTTGCGTCCCTGCTGCTGCCGGCACTAGCCGGTGCGAAGGAAAGCGCGAACCGCTCTACCTGCCAGAACCAGCTCAAGCAGATCGGCGTCAGCATGAACCTGTACATCGGCGACTACGATGAGACGTACCCGAGTATGAAGTACGGGGCTTCCAAAGGCGTCGCCTGTCCCGGCGGCGTCCAACCCGACTCCTGGAGCGCTACGGGTATTTTCGCGACGTATGCCTACATCCAAGACCCGGCCATGTATATCTGCCCGTCCCGCAAGAACCCCGGTGGGTTTTGCACGTCAGGCTGCTCCGCCGAAGCCCGAGCGTTGCTGCCTCGCTCCAGTTACCAGTTCGGCTGCTTCTCCCTCTACCACGCGCGGTTCCTCAAAGCCGGAGAGATCAAGCGTCCGTCGGATCTGGCGCAGATCGGGGAATCCATCGGCGGCAACTACTGGCGCCCGGCCATCGACCAGGTTGGCTGCGACACTGGCTTGCTTGCCGTGCACCGCCAGGGCATCGATGTGACGTATTTCGATGCCGCCGTACGCTGGGTGCCGTCAACCCAAATCCACGCCCCCAAGGCGCTGGTCCGAGCCTACCTGCCGTGGCTGAACACCGACCAGTTCCCCCCGGGCTGGTGACCGGAAGGCCCCCGCCCTGCCCCCCTCCCCCGGGCTGGTGACCGAGTCTTACGCTGGCCGCAACTCACTCCCCCTCAAGCGCGAAGACAAACTCCGGTTTCACGGTGAGCAACGGCGGCACCTTGGGGTCCACATCGACAAACACGCTACGGTACTTCTTGCCGACCGCCACCCCAGTGCTCAGCGACCAGACCTGACCGTCGCGCCCCTGTGTCTCCACGGTCAACCGCAAGCTGCGCACCAATGGATCGGTGTCCGTTTCCTGAACCACCGCGCCGTCCGGCCCGTACACGGCTGCGTGAGCCGCGGTCGATCCAAAGTTGCACCGTACACCGATATCAAACGATGTTACCCCTTGCGGCACTTGGAAATACAACGTACCACCGGGGTGCGGCATCTCGAACGGCTTCGCAGCCCACAACGCAAACGGTACCGTCGTGCTCACCACCGAGCAACGCCCGAAATGCCCGGCTGACAACACGACCGTATGAACACCGTCGACGGCAGCCTTGAACTTCACGCATGCCTCCTGCCCCGGCGGCATCAGCCCCTGGGCAACGGCGTTCTTGCCCGGGTCCAACACCGTGTACGGCACACCCCAGCAATCCTCCGGCGCCCCACCCGGTCCAGTCAGGAACTTCAGCGCCACATCCTCGTCCTGTTTGAGGACGGTCACGACAAACGCACCTTCGATCATGGTCACCGGCGGCACCGCGATCTCCGCACCGCGCGCCACCGTGCTGCGGTCAACCAACCGCGGAACCGTAAAGCGCTTCACCTCATTTCCGGTCAACCGGTAACGCACCGGCTCGGTCACGAACGGCAGTTCCGGGCGGTAGCCGGGCGTGGCACTCGCCTTGTCCAGTTCCGCGTTGGCGCGCTGCAACTCGCGGAAGTAGTCGTCCCTCGTCCCGGACGCCAGATAGTAGTCGCCCTTCTGATCGGATGGCTCGACGCAGAGGGTGTGGACGGTGAACAGCCAGTACCCGTTGGACTTCAGCGCCACGCCGGTCAAGTGCGCGGCGAGGTTCACGGCTGAGTAGCAGCGCAGCAGCACCCCGGCACAGTAATAGCAGTGGATCTCTTTCTGCCGCATCTGCTCCGGCCAGTCATCCGCAATCTTCTTCACGCCGCCGCCACCGTAGGTCTCCGTCGCCCACAGGATCATCGGGCGCTCCGGCGTGCCCAGCCCCTGCGCCACGCCGACCAGCGTCCAATTGTGCGGGATCGGGTAGAACCCGAGGAAGAAGTCCTTGCGCACCGCCTCGACCGCCTCACGCATCCGCACGGCCTGCGCCCGCACCAGCCGCTGCAGCCACGGGTGGTACTCCGAAAACAGCCCCTTCGCCTTGAGCCAGCCGACGCGCGCGCCGTACGCCACATCGCGGGTCGAGTCAGCCAAACCTTTCTGCTTGAGGAAACCGCCGAAACAACTGTCGCAGTAGCAGGCGTCGGTGTAGTAACTCTGCCCCCCCTTGTCCGCGTTGTGGTACAACTCGAAGTCGATCAGGACGCCGGAGACCTCTTTCTCCGCCGTCATCCCTTCCCTGGCCAGACGCACCGCAGGCTCAATCATGGCCTGCTGCCAGAACCGCTCGTCAAGCGGACAGGCGACCACGCTCTCGTAGCCGTTCCCGAACACCGCCCGGCGCAAACCCGCTTTCTCCGCGTCAAACGAGAATCCCAACACCCCGAACAGATGCATGCCGACGCGACGCGCCTCGATCGACCACGGTTCGAACGCCGCCGGATCGCGGGCACTGATCACCAGTGTGTTCATCCCGCAATCACGGAACAACTTCACTTTGTCCACGCCATTGCCGTTGTAGATCCAACCGGCGCGGATTTTTTCCTTCGCAATCCAGTCCGGCGCGACGGCGGACTCCGCAGCACCGGTACCACACAACACCCCCACATACGCGGCCACGCCGATCAGGATACCCATTGCATGTGTGCTCATCGTTACCCTCCCGCGGTGTTCACTGTGACTCACAGGGCTCGGACGAGACGCGCCGACACGCCGAGAGAAAGACGCCGCAGGAGAAAGCGGCCATCGACTTCCGCTCCTGCGCCGCGGACGTACGCGCACCGTAAGGCAAAACCGTTCCAAGGATGGCACCGGGCCGCTTTCAGAAGCGCCCGCGTCCCCGCCAAACGTAACGCGCTGCTCGCGCGCGGTCCCCGCCCCCAAACGGCTGCCACGATCAGGAACGCATGACGGCGCACCTCTCGCCCCCCCCCGGCTCACGACCGACCGCCTCGCCGCCCAAGGCAACCGTCGAGACGACGGCGCTCCAGAGCTGCACGCCACTCGTACCCAAGCCCGCCTCATTTCACGAAACGGGCGAGGAACGCCGCGGCATTCGCCACGGTCTCTTCCACCTTCTCCTTGCCCGGACAGGGTTCGAGCTCGTTCACGAACCCGTCGAACCCCGCACGTTTCAACGCCTGGAAGAACGTGGCAAAGTCCGTCTGCCGGTTGTCCGCGTATTCGACGCGGTCATAGCGCACTTCCGTGCCGTCCGTCAGTTTCAGCACATTCTTCGCATCCGGCCGCACTTCCAGGGTCTGCACGTGTACGCCGCCGATGCGACCCCGCAACGGTGCGAACATGTCGGGGGTGAACTTTTCCCGCGCCATCAGCAGGTTGGCCGGTTCGGGCATGACCGCGAAGTTCGGCTCCGCGATCTCCGCTATCGCTTTGGCTGTCGAGGCAATAGTCTCGAACGGACTGTTCGTGTGCATCTGGTAGAGGATCTGGAGGTGGAACGGCGCCACCACCTGGCAAGCGCGTTTCAACGTGGCAAGGTCGCCGCCCATGCGCAGGCCCTTCGCCCCCAAGGAAGCCAGACGCGACGCGAACTCCGTCAGCGCTTTCTCGCCGGCTGCATCCAGCTTGCCGCCAAACGCGCCCTCGAACACGGCCAAACCCGTCTCCTTCAGCGCCGCCTTCAGGGCTGCGAAGTCCGCATCCGTCGTCGTCGGGCCCAACTGCGTCGCCCGCAGGTCGACCGCCGCGTACCCGTGCCGCTTCGCCAGCACCAAGAATTCGCGCACCGGCAGGATCGTTTCCTTCCCCGACTCCACCAACCGCCCGGACAGACTGAGTTTCATTGCCCCTTCCTCCTTCACCGATTGAACACCGAAACCGAAGATTCGAACCTGGAGACAAAGATCTGGAGATTAAGATATTGCAGACAAAGACTTCGGGAAGAGAAACGTTTCGGATCTTTGTCTCCTCGTCTTTGTCTCCCCGTCTTTGTCTCCCCCCACCGCGCCGCAAAACCCGCCGGCCACCTTACTTGCCCGCACCGCTCTCCAGCACCAGTCGGTTCCCCTTGGCGGACGTGATCCGGAACGCGGGGAAGGTCACGAGGCCGTTCGCATCCACCTTCAGGTTCTGCGTCTGCACTTCGCGTCCGGTCTCGGCCTCGACGTTCTTGCCCACGCACACGGTACCCGGCGGCAGCTTGAACGCCTGGACCCGGCGCGGCGTCACATCCGCGGTGACCGGGAACTGCGCCTCAGGCAACACCCACTTCACCAGCACTTCGTAGCGGGCCGCCTGGTCCACGGCATCGTCCCAGTCGAAGCCCAGGTTCATGGCGCCGACCAAGTCACCGTTCGCCGGGTCACCGTTACCGGGGTCGTTGTCCGTCGAGCAGCCGCTGAATGCGGGGTAGCTCTTGTTCAACGCAAACCTCAACACGTACGAGACGTCGGTCCAGCGCTTCATGGCGGGCGTCGCCTCCTTCATGCAGGTGGCGTGGTCGCCGTTGTCCCAGATGGCGACGAACCCGTGCTTGCCCGCGTCGAGCAGCCGGTAGTAGTCGGGGTTCGGACGCCAAGGAATCGACATGTCGGTACGGCCCTGGGTGATAACCAGGAACGGCAGTTCGCCCGGAGTCTCCCTGACCCATTTCAAACCGTCGAGTCGCTCGCCCAGCGTCATGCCGTCGCTGGTAGGCATGGAAAGCTTGCCGCAGGTTCCGCGCACCCGCACGGCGCTGTCGCGCTGGAAGTTCTGCGGGTCCGGATCGCGGTACGCCACGATCGGCACGTGCGCCTGGATGGTCGCGAAGATCTCCATGTGCCGCATGCCGAACGAGATCGAACCGCACCCGCCCATCGAGCTGCCCGAGAGGTGGACGCGGTTCGGGTCGGTCTGGAAGTGCCGCTGCACCCAGGCCACGAGCCAGAGCAGACGCCGCTCGGTGTAGTTCGTCGCCACGCCCTGCGCCGTCTTCGACTTGTCGTAGACCATACTGTTGTAGCCGTACCAGAAACTGTGGATAGCCGGCGTGATCTTCTCGCAACTGTCCGTGCCTTCCTCGAGGAAGCGTTCGATCCAAGCGCGGTCCGTGGGCCGTACCCACACGCGGTCCGCTGCAACCGTCACCTCGAACTTGAACGGCAAGCCTTCGCGCCAGCCCAGCGACGCATCGCCGAACGCCAGATAGTCCATGCCGTAGTGCCCCGTCTTCGCGTGCAGCACCAGGAACAGCGGCAGGCCCTTGGCCTTCGCCGGGTCCGGCGCCGGCTTGTCGCCGTGCTGCCAGATCGGCTCGGACGGCGCACACGTCTGGTCCACACCCGCCTGGGTCGCATTCACACCGGGAACGGCCGCCTCCACTTGACCATCTGACGCGCGCGCCAGGACCGCGTAGAAACGCAGCCCCTCCTCACCGGCAACGACCGTGTGCACGTGCAGCCCGCCGTTCGCCGCCAGTGGCTGGGCAGCCGGATCGAGCACAAACCCCTGAATCGGGTACGCCGGCTTCTTCCCGGTCGCCGGGTCCGGCGGCACCGGATTCCCGAACGTCTCCGGATTCAGCCACCAGTCCTGCGCCGAGTGCGGCCCGATGTGCTCGCAGACCAGGGTCGCCTGGGCCAGGTTCTCCGGCGTGATGGCTGCGGTGGCACTGTAGACGGCAAACGTCGTCCCCGCCGGCACCGCAGCCTCGGTCCAGGTGAGGAAAACCTGCCCGCCCTGGTACCGGGCCTGAAGGTTGCCCACCACGGGTTCGGCGGTGGCGGAGCACGCCGCGACAAACGACGCGGCGGCCACGAGCGATGTGGAAAACGTACGGTGCATAGTTGCAGGCCCCTTTCCTGTCTCAGCGCGGAGAACACTCTTTCCGGCACAGACTCCCAGTATACGCCACACCCGCGAAAGCTCAAGAGCAAGGCGATGGACCGCAGCGCTGAGATCAGGGCATCGTCGAGCTCTGGCCCGTCGACTTGCCCCACTGCCCCCAGCAACAACCGCTGCCAGCCCCCCTCTTCTCTCACCCGCCGGTCCTGCGCCCGGACCCGCGCTGCCACGCCCTTGCGGCGTGGAGCGACCCGCTGCCCCCAGCTACAACCGATGTCCGTCCGCTATTCCCTCACCTTGCCCCCTCGTCCCAGCGCGTGTTCCTCCTTGCCCCGTCCTCGCCTGAGTCCCGCGTTCACGCGGAAGTGGGCGCGAGCCTTCAGCGAGCGCACGGAGAACGGCGTGGCGCCAACGCAAGACGATGGCATTAGGACCGGCGGCGCGGACACCAAGACCCGCTAGAAACCGCGGCGGGCCATTCCGGGGTGCCATCTTTGCGCCGATCATCATCATGTCTCTTGGCGAACGCCCAAGCTTTGCCGTGCGCGTATTCGCGAGTCGGCAACAGCGCCTTCGGGTTCCCGATCCTCCGTTTCGCCCGGGGCGACCCGAGTCGGTATTGAATCGGCCCCGGGCTGGCGACCGCTTGCCACCAGTCAACACGAGAACCCAGGGCGACGCTGTCGCTCTGCCCTGGGCTATTATACGTTGCCCCTTCAGGGCAAGTACAGGGTCGCCTCGCGGCGGGCCTGATCTTGCCGGTTTCGCTGGCGCTGTTCCCCGCGGCGAACGCCGGCCTCTGCGGTGAGCGTACTCGCACGTCGGCAGGAGCAGTCTTGTTGGCCGGGTGATTCCCTGCTTCGTCTCTGGCGCCGCCCGATTGACGGTCCGCGGCAGCCCGTTCGCTTCCGGCGGTTCCGGCGCAACGCCATCGACTGCCCACGGCGCAATCAACCTACAGCCCCGCCGTCGCCCGCGCCACCCAGCCCCATCGCGCCGCCCCATCGCCATCGCCGCCGTTGGGGTCGCTCCATGACTCAGTGACGCAGTGACTCAGTGACCCGTGTCGCGGCGGCGCGATAATGCGTCCATCTGCCGGGGCCAACG
>MHBL01000270.1 GCA_001803235.1 Lentisphaerae bacterium RIFOXYA12_64_32 | reverse complement strand
GGGCACCTGGCGTAAGTTCCTGCCGCCGACACGCAACGGCGGGGCACCCACAGGAGGGGTCAACATGCGACAGCGCAAGAGCGGGGGTCTAGGCCACAAGACGGCGATTTCCGAGGCGTTTCTCAGTTTCCGCATCGGCGTCCTGCTCTGGGAGCCGGACGCGCGTTTCGAGGAACTGCTGGAGTTCCTCGACCGACACCGGACCGCGGCCGACGAGGTCGCGTTCTTTACCTCGCCCATCCATCCGGTGCTGCCGCTGGACGTCATCGAACGGCGGGCAGGCATCCTGAAGAAACGGATCGCCGCGGCCCGGAAAGCCGGCTTCCGCGCCGGCATCAATTTCCTCTCGACCATCGGCCACTGCGACGAGTACCTGCACCTCGCCCTGCACGGCCCTTACGCACCCATCGTCGGCCTGGACGGCGCGCGTGCCGGCGGTTCGTTCTGCCCGAACGGCGAGAACCTGCGCGAGTACGTCCGCCAATCCTACGCGATGATGGCCCAGGCAGCCCCCGAGTTCATCTGGCTCGACGACGACCTGCGCATCGACAACCACCGGCCGGCCAACCGTGGCTGCTGCTGCGAGACCTGCCTGCGCCTGTTCGCCGACGCGGTCGGACGCAGCTTCACCCGCGAGGAACTCCGCGCCGCGTTCGACGCGGGGACGCCCGCGGAGAAGCTCGCGCTGCGGCGCGCCTGGATCGCACACAACGCCCGCTCGCTGGCCCGCCTCCTCGCCCTGATCGAGCAGACGGTGCACACGATCAACCCCGCCATCGCGCTGGGCCTGATGACCGGCGAGTACTTCTACGACGGCTACGATTTCACTACCCGTGCCGACGTTCTGGCCGGCCCGCCCAAGACGCCCGTGAAGTGGCGGCCGGGCGGCGGGTCGGGCAAAAGAAGTCGACCTGTGCGGGTAAATCCGGCTTCGCGGAAGTACGGCCGCGGTGGCTCGGCGCGTCTCGCGCCGAAGCGGGGTGCGTCCGCCGCGGCCGGTCCCCGGCCGAGGGCCTCGGGCCGGGACGGCCCCGAGCACCCTGCTGCGGTCCCAGAGGTTCCGCGCCACTGCCCGCCGCTGCGCACAACCGCGAACGGGCGTATCCTGGCGCCCCCGCGTCACCACTTGCCTCTCAGGATTTACCCGCACAGTTCGAAGAAGTTTCAGGTTTCGTGTTTCATGTGTCAGGGGAGACAGGCGGGGTGACGCCCCTGTCGCACAGGGCGTGATGATGGGAGGGTCCTCTACATGCGTACACGTGTGCTCATCGCCGGTCCTGTGACAGTGGGGTTGCTGCGAACCGGAAGTGTCGCTCTGCCGCAGTTCATCACGCTCGACAACACGCCGCTCGCCGCCTGAGGACGTGTCCGCGCCGACGGCGTGCGAGTCGATCTCACCTGCCCGGCTTCCAGACGATGTCGCGGAAACTGGCGCCCTGACAGCCCCAGGCGTAGAGCCCAATGGCGCCCTTGGCAAAGGCTTCGTCTTCGACGGCAAACTCGGTCTTGCCGTCGACGACCGCGGTCATCTTCTTGCCGTCCAGGACCACGCGCACGGCATACCATTTCCCCGCCTGATAGCCCGCGTCGTTCTTCGCCAGCACGGTGTGGTTGTCCCCCTGGCGCCGGGCCAGGATACGCCACTTCCGCTCGGCATCGAAGGCAAGGACGTAGTAATTGACCGGATCTTGCGCCCGAAACACAATGCCGAACGTGTCGTCGTCCGTGGACATCATGGCCAGTTCCAGGACGCCGTCTGACGCCGTGCCGGCAGGACTGAAGAGGCGAACCGTGCCGGGACGGTTCGCGTCAGGCGAGCTCTGGTCTTTGACCGGACCGCAGTGATTCGAACGCTCGCTGACGATGGTCCCGGCGATGACCCACTGCGAAGGAGCAGGTTTCCCGTCCGGGGTGTCGTGAACCGTCCAGCGCGGGTCGTTAACCGGGACAACATCCGGATCAAACGTGTAGACGGCCGCGGTGACGGGACTTGGCGATTGGCCGGGCGCAAACGCACGGACCTTGAGCGTGCACGGCTCAGAGATGTTCAGCGCGGCACGGTATGGCCGTGAACGTTCGGTTGGCGTTTCCCCGTCCAAGGTGTAGTACACCACGGCATCGGGGCGGTCCGCCTGCACGGTAACGGGGATCGCGGCAGGATAGGCCCCGCTGCAATGCGAAAGCTGGACGGGGCGCATCCCGAAGCGCTGCAACGCGACTGACGTCTTGATGAGATAACTGCACACACACCGGTCGGTGGCATCCGGCACGAGCACGAGCCCACCAGCGGGAAGGGCGTTGATCCAACAGCCCAGACGGATGCCCCCATAGTTCTCCGTCCCCACGTCGCACGTGAGGTCTGTGTACCCCAGCGTTCCGGACCGGTACGTCATCAGGTGCCGCGAGCCTGCCAGTGTGCCGCAGCCGTGCGCCCGATTGCGCAACTGGAATCCGGTGGGCTTCCCGGTGAGAAGGTCCCAGGCGCCCGGTTCGGCGTAGATCGTACCGGCGTTGATAATCGGCCGCGACCGGTAGACCGCTTCCGCATCCCACATGAGTTCCCCCGTCGAGGCGCGGAAGGCGGTCAGTCTCCGACCACTCTCGGACCGCAGCGCGAAGTGTGTCGGCAGAAAAGACATCAGGAGAAGGTCGTGCTCGAGACTCAAGCTCAGCACGGTGCCGACGACAACGTCCTTGGCTTGCCGCCAGACCTCCAGGCCGGTGTTGGCATCCAGTGCGACCAGCGTTCCTGGCGGGTGTGCAAACGACTCGTCCTTGGGTATATCGCGGTCGGCGGCACGCCACTTGCGGTCGAACTGCGCCTGCTGCCGGTCGATGAGATACACACGGCCGCCGCCGACGGCAACGGTGTTGTGGCGGATCGAGTGCTCGGGCTTGAACGTCCACTTCAACTTGCCGGTTGCCGCATCGAGCCCGAACAGCAGCAGCGATTCGGTCAACTGCTCGCTCATGTCGCTCTTCACGTAGGGAAACCGGACCACATGCTCGCAATCGGCCAGTGAACCGACGAGCACACCGTCACTGACGGCCAGATACCCCCAGGGCGCGGGGGTGCCGCCAGGCAGTGCGGGGGCCGTGAACTCGCCAAGCTTGAGCCCGGTGGCGGGGTCGAGCCGCAGGCAGCGATTCTCATGCCGAACGTAGAGCCCCTCCGGCGCAACGCACATGTTGCCGCCTGTGCCGGCAGCACCGAGAATGTGCTCCTGGTCGTACGATTTGAGAATACCGGGGATACCGACCTGCCACAATTGACGGCCGTTGTAAGCGCTGACGCAGAGCACGCCGTCCACGCCCTCCATGAACAGCTTTCCGTCCAGAAACAACGGCGCCGGCCCGCGGCCGTGCCGATTCGGCATGGAGAACCCGAAATCGTCGAACCACAACACGCCGAGCGGCCCGGTGATCACCTCGTCCTCGGAACAGTTCGTGTTGGCCGCGTTCGCATACGGGTGCGTCCACTGCCCCGTGTTCTCAAGCCCGCCGCGCCGGTGTAGGGTCAATGCCTGCGAGCTTCCGAGACAGGCAACCCCGCCCCATGGGCGCAGGAGTCGCTGCACCTCAGCATCCGGCGGCATCGGCGCGCCTTCGAGCAGCAACCGCGACGAGACCACCAGGTCCGCGCAATAGTCGGGCAGCGCCGACAGGGCACTCGAGTCGGCCTGCAACACGGTCACACGCGCACCGTAGAGCCCAGCGTCTGCGAGCTGCTGGCGCGCCTTCGCTGCCGCGGCCGCATCTGCCTCGAGCCCAATGATGGTCAGGTCCGAGCGTTGGGCGAGTTCCAGTGCCAGACTGCCGTCGCCGCAGCCGATATCGATGCAGTAGCCGGCGGCCACCCCCGTTTCCTTGAGGATCCTCTCGGCCAGACTGCCGGTCGGGCTGGCCGGTTTGGGTGTGGCGGCGGCTTGATCGAAACGGTAGATGGCACCGGCATCCGTCGTGACGAACAGCGCGTTGTCTGCCAGTGCCAGCCCCAGGGCCTGACCCTCAACGAACAACCGGCAACGCTCCTTGCCGTTGCTCGATGAGAGCACGGCCACCGCGCCGCCCCCGCCGACGACCAGCGCGTCCTCGCCGACCGCAACGGCGGCAGGTGCCACCACCGGGGCCGCCACGTCCCAGACCGCAGGCGTCAGAACCCAGCGCTTGCTCTTCTGCCCTTTCAGGTCTGTAGTCTCCTTCTCCGACCAGAGATTGGCGCGGTCGTAGGACGCGACACGCCCAGCCGTGCAGAGGTACACACGGCTCGGCGAGGCGGCCGCGCACCCGTCCCGGAACGCGATGGCCATCCGGTCGCCGCTGGCCGTATCGAAAAAGACGCCGCCGTTGAACCAGGACTGCCCCAAGCCCATCACTTCGCTGCCGCCGTACGGCGAGTTCTCCTGGAGCCGGAAGTACCGGAGCCTGCCGTCGCTGCGGTCGAGCACGGCAGCGACACCGCGTCCGGTCGGCACGAGCAATGCGTCGCCACTGGCCGCCAGCGCGCCCTGGGCGGAAATGCCGCTGCGCGAGATCGCGCCGGGATGCGGCTGCGCCATCTCAATGCCGCCGCTGCTGTCGTTGCACCACAGCACCCTGCCGTCGGCGGCGTTCAGAGCATACACGAAAATGCCTTCGCTCGGCCAGATTCCCGCCGCAAAGTAGACCGTGTCCCCGACGACTGCCGGAGCCCCACGCGCAGGCCACCGCGAGATCATGCGCGTATTCCCCAGAACGTAACTCTCGGTGGCGCCCCCCCGCCGAGCCCAGACCTTGTTGCCACCCGCCACGTCCAGGCAGTAGATGAATCCATCGTCGCTGACGACGTAGAGCAGCTTCCCGGACACGGCGGGCGGGAAGCGAACCGGACCGTTCGTGAAGAATCGCCACCGCAGAGTCCCTGTCGCTGCATCCAGCGCATAGACCGCACCCTCGCGTGCGCTGCCGAACAGCAGCAGGCCGTCCGCGACAACCGGATGGCAGACCTGGTCGAACGGCATTCGTGTGTCGCGTCCTGACCAGGCGGGGGCCGGTCGCGCCGCCAGTGGCCGAGTAACCCAAGTCCGCTCCAGCACGGACGGAAGCACCACAGGAGCGTAACCTGAGCGCTCGGAGTTGCCGCGGTACGTGGTCCAGCCGGCAGCAGGAAAAGCAGCGGTAACCACGCAAAGCGCCGCGACACGCGCAACCCAGGTGGTCTTCATGAAACGACACCTCCAGTGCCTGTGTTGTCATTCGCGGAGGATTTCGGGCCGGAGAACGAAGAGAGTCGCACTCGGCCACAGAGAAAGAGAATAGCATCGGGACGTGAGGATGCAAAAAGGCAGCCCCGCACTCCGGCTCACCAGGACCTGCTGGTGCGAAGCGGCAATTCCACGCCAGCGCAACGCCGTATCGCGCAGCACCTCCGCCACCGCTGTCCCTCGGTACCACGCGAGCCCCGCACACTCGATGAAGCCTCGCGCCCACTTCCGCGGGAACGCGGAACTCAGGCCCCAGAGCGCGCCGCTCCCCCGCCGGAGTCCCGGCTTCAGCCGGAAGCCTGCGCCCGTGCTTCAGCCGGGCGCGTTACGCGTTGCCTCGCGCGACACCCCTATGCCATCGTCCCGCGCCGTCGTGACGCCCGCCCGTCGCGCTCGATGAAGACTCGCGCCCGCTTCCGCGTAAACGCGGGACTCAGGCCGACAGCCAACTCCCCGTCAGAGTCCCGGCCGTTAGCCGGAAGCCTGCGGTCGCTGATTCCGTGCGCCATAGCCCTTCACAGTCTACAGTACTTGCGCGAAGCCCCTTGCCGTCACCTATGGCTGGGGCATCCACCACACCGTGACGGCTGACGCACAAGAAGGCAGGCACGTCATGAACTACACGCTCGGCACCCAGTTCCGCGCGAGTCTTTCGGAGATCGCGACTGTGACGCCGCCGGGGCAGCCGGCGCCGGACGACCTTGACCTCAGCGCCATGGCCCGCGCCGCACTCAACTATCTGCGCGGCAATCCGGACCCGGCGCGCAACTGTGAGTGCAAGTTCGCGCTCGGCCCGCTGGGCATCCCGTTCCACGTGCCCATCTCGCCCTCGAACCGCGCGGCCAGTACCTGCCCATGTTCTCAAAGGCGCAGTGAGGTTTCGCCCCCCCCGACACCCGACACCCAGGGCCTGAGACCTGACACTCGGACACCTCTCGAAATCATCGAGATCATCGAAATCATCGAGATCATCGAGATCATCGAGATCATCGACACCCGGACACCTGAACACTGAACGCCGAACACCTCCAAGGAGTCCCCACCATGCCCCGTATCACCGTGCGCACGTTCCGGCCGCAGGATGCCGAGCAGGCGTCCCGGATCCTGATCGCCGCGTTCAAGACGTTCCTGAAGGGCAAGTACCCGAAAGCCCTGAACCGGCACTTCTCCGCCGCCAGCCTGGCGCAGGGGTCGCTGCGCAAGGATGCGCACTCCGAGTCCATTGCGTTCGTCGCGGTGGACGGCGCCCGCGTGGTGGGGTACCTGAAAGTCGGCGCGCAGGACAGCGGCCTGGGCAGTCTCGACTACGTGGGCATTGACCCCGAGTACTTCGGGCACCGGATCGGCGACCGGCTCATGCAACCAGCCGACCGCTTCTGGCGGCGCTGGAAGCAGCGCAAGATCTCCACGTGCGTCTCGTCGCACAACCGCAAGGCGCTTCTGTACTACATCCGCAACGGCTTCGTCCCGGAAGGCTTTCGCCCCGACCACTTCATCGACGGCGTGCACGAGATTCCCCTGGGACGGTTCCTGTAGCCTGCAGGCTAAGGGCCCGCCTCACGCGTGCGCCGGGAAGTCAGTGTAGCCGGCGGCGGTCGGCGCGGACCACACCGTTACCGGGGCGTCGGGAGCGAGCGGCCAGTCGTTGGTGAATCGAGCGACGAGATCGGGATTGGTGATGTACGGACGACCGAACGCAATCAGGTCGGCGTGCCCGGCAACGATGGCGGCCTCGGCGGCTTCCTGCGTGTAGCCGCAGTTGCCCATCAACGGACCGTGGGACACGCCGCGAAAATCTGCCAGGGTCAGCGGTTGGCCGAGTTGGTGGAAGCCGAACGCCAAGCCGTCCATCACGTGCAGGTACGCGAGCCGATATACGTCGAGTTGTCGGGCGGCGAAGAGGAATTGGTCGCGGTAATCGGGCGAGCCCATGTCGTTGAACGCGCCGTTCGGGGCGAGTCGGACGCCGACGCGCCCCGCTGGCCAGACGGTGAGCGTGGCTTCGACGATTTCACGCAGGAACCGGAACCGATTCTCCACCGAGCCGCCGTATGGGTCGTTGCGCTGATTGGTTTTCGACTGGAGAAACTGATCGATGAGATAGCCGTTGGCCGCGTGGATCTCGATGCCGTCGAAACCGGCATCCTTGGCGCGTTGAGCGGCGCGCCGGTAATCGGCGACTACGCCGGGAATCTCGTCGGTCCGCAGCGCACGCGGCGTCTCGTACGCTCGTTTGCCTTCAGGCGTGTGGATGTAGTCGCCGTTCAACTTCACGGCCGAGGCAGACACCGGCAGCGAGCGGTCCGTACGGAAACTGGAATGCGACGCGCGCCCGCAATGCCAGAGTTGCAGGAAGACCGGCGTGCCCTTCGCATGCACGGCACGGGTCACCTGTTTCCAGCCGGCCGTGTGCGAATCGGTGTATATCCCGGGCGAATTCACCCAACCGAGCGCCTGCTCGGAGATGGCCGTCGCCTCGGCGATGATCAGGCCCGCGGTGGCGCGCTGCACGTAATACTCGGCCATCAACGCGCTGGCCGCTCGTTCTACACCCGCCCGCGCCCTCGTCATTGGCGCGAGCACGACACGGTTCTTCAGCTTCAGATCGGTCAACTGAAACGGGGTCAGGAGTTGTTTGGCCATGGGGGTGTGATTCCGAACCTGGTTTCGACAAATGGCCTTTCGGGTCCCGAATCAGAAGATAGTCCAGATGCAGTGGAAGTGCAACGGCTCACGTTGTCCGATCAGGGCTGTTTCAAGATCTGGCGCCGCGTCTCGGAAGGCCACGCCTCCGCGCACACCAAGTAGGGGCGGCCTGTCCTCAGGCCGTCCCCCCCCCGGCGTGGGGACACGCCGGGGGTACTCACCGCACGCGACAGTCACGAATCTTGAAACAGCCCTGTTGTCCGATCGGTAATGCGTCAGTCGCGGGTGGA
>MHBL01000269.1 GCA_001803235.1 Lentisphaerae bacterium RIFOXYA12_64_32 | reverse complement strand
TGTTGCATCCAGATGTGCGCTTGTTGGTCGCGTAGTTCGAGCTGCGCGACGCGTTGCAGTTGTTCCTCGGCTTCAGCTTGCGCGGTAACGGGGTTGCGAATCGGTCGGCGTGGCGACGTGATCCGCGCGGGTGCAGCAGGCACCGGCGGCGTATTCACTGTGAGCTGCGCCGTTTGAGGTGTGAGCGACGTATGTTTCGGAGGCGGCGACGGGCGGGGGAGCCTGGGCGACGCCGAGTGCTCGCGCGCGGTCAAGTACGCAGTTGAGGCGGTTGTCGCTCGCGATGGTCGCACGCTCGCGAGCTCGGATCCTGTCTGGCCGCCATAAGACATCTGGATACTCGGTATCTCGCTACCGGATTCGCCCGTGTCGTGTGGCAGGCCAAGCTCGGCACTCGAATCGCTAATGGAGATATGCGGCGTCGACAACTTTTTCTCATTGCTCTCGGTCGAGCCGCTGAAACCCGTCACGGGCGTGAGGCCCGTGGGCATGTCGGGTCCGCTCGACAAGGGCGCGCCCTCCGAGAGCGAGATGGAATTCGGAGTGGGCGTGGTGCGAGCGCTCGCGCGCCCGGTCGCGGACAATACATTCGAGGTGGGGGCCCCTACAGTTGGTGGCGCGTTCGAACTGGTCGCGCCGGCGGGGGCAGACGTTGGCGCTCCAGGAGGCGTTGGCGTGGAGAGTCCGCCCGGTTTCGGGTACATGCGCCCAATCCCGGGGACAAAATAGCCCATCTCACGGCCCGCCGGCGACTCGAGCCATTGATCGAGCGTCATTATGAGCGCCATCTCATCGCCCATTGCATCCAAGGCGGCGCCCATGGCACTGGCTTGACCCACGGCGGCAATATCGATGCGGTGGCGCGTGATTGTAAGTTCGTTTAGGCGATCCATCGCTTCCATCACGGTGGTGCCGATACGAATATTGTTGTTAGCGTAGTGGAAGCATGCGCGCGCGGGTCCCATCGTGGCACTGGACGCGGCGGCATCGGCGTTCGGGGTCAGCGTAATCGTTCCCGCTGGCGACGGCGCAGGAGAGGGGTGTGCCCGAAGAGTCGGCCCAGTTGTCGCAGACGAATCAGATGCGCCGAGTTGCATCAGTTCGGTTTCGGAAATGCCCGCGGGGCTCACTTCTCGCGCCTGCTTCGGCGCGCTTGGTGGTACCCCCGGCAGTTGCGTAGCGGAAGGTGAGAGCGCTGCTTTGCGGCGAGTCGTGTCGGGCAGGTTTGCGTTATCGTCATATTGCGACGGCGTGACGAGCCCCTGGCTGACTGCACTGGAGGGGCCACTGCTACCCGCGAAGAGAAGAGGCGGCGCGATGGCAAGTACCGTCATGGGCGGCACGGACGGAGGTAGGTTGACTGGCGGCCACGCATAAGCAGACGTAGTCGGCAGCGAAGGGGTGGACGCCCTACCCCCGAGTCCCAGTAGCGGTTGCGTCTGCAACGAAATGGGCCCTGTCGGCGCTTCTTCGGATTCATCTAGCGCCTCACGCGAGGTTTCGTCGCGCGATTCTTGTTCGGCGTATGGTGGCGGCTTCGATTGTTGGGGTTCCTCGTCGGGGTAGTACTTCTGCTCTGGGCGCCAGCGATTTTTTCCTCCGCGGTGCCCGCGATGACGCCCAGTTTTGCTGCTTGTGCCAGATCCACTGGTGCTGCGGCGTTGGCGCGCTTCTTCAGCAGCGCGCAATTGTTCTTCGCGGCGGCGGCGCTCGGGGCAATCATATTCTGTATGACGCCATTCGGCGCAGTACCCGCATTGTGGGAGTTGGTAACCCGGGGGTAATCCGGGTTGCTGAAACGAGTCGCCTTGTTGCGTTTGAATACGCTGCTGGGATGGATCGGCGC
>MHBL01000268.1 GCA_001803235.1 Lentisphaerae bacterium RIFOXYA12_64_32 | reverse complement strand
GCGCGGTCAGGGCTGTTTCAAGATTCGTGACCGTCACGTGCGGCGAGTACCCCCGGCGTGTCCCCACGCCGGGGGGGGCGGCCTGAGGACAGGCCGCCCTACTTGGTGTGCGCAGAGGCGGGGCCTTCCGAGACGCGGGGCCGGATCTTGAAACAGCCCTGGTTTCTTCCTCACGGCCCTTGACAAGCGGCCGGGTACGACCTAGATTAACTGGTAAGTGGTCTGACCAGTTATTAAGATGCAGGCATTAGAGTGACAAGCAGTTGTATGCCAGCAAGACTTCAAACCAGAACTGAACGGTTCAAGGGGATCCTGCTGCGACGGGAGTTCCAGATTGGGCAGAAGATCCCGTCCGAGCGCGAGCTTGCGATCCGGCACAACGTCAGTCGTGCGACCATTGGTCGCGTCATTTCCGAACTGGTGGCCGAAGGTGTGGTCGAGCGCAAGTGGGGCAAGGGCTGCTACTACCTGGGTCGACGCGACATGACCGTGCTGGTCCTGCTCCAACTCCGGCTCATGACGCAGGCCGCCAACCCCACGTCGTGGTTCGTCTACCTGGACACGCTCAAGGGCATCCTGGCGGCGGCGCGCGATGGGGTCAACGTGAATCTGTGCGAGTCGACCGCGGAAGTGCTGAAGTTCGCCGGCAAGCCACGGCACGGCGTCATCTGCCTGGGCGGCGCCGACATGGTCGCCGGGCTGCCCCCGGATATGCCGTGCGTGCTGGTCAACCACCATCCGGAGTCGCCCTACCCCACCGTGGTGTGCGATGTCCGCAACGGCGTGCTCCTGGGCACCCGGCACCTGCTCGAGAGCGGTCGGCGGCGCGTCGCCTACATCGGTGGTCCGTTGGAGCACCTGAGCCAGAAGCTGCGTTACGAAGGCTACGGTGCGGCACTGGCTGAAGCGGGGCAGACACTCGACTCGAGGTTGACGGTCACGTGCCTGTACGGCGACGCCGAAGGCGAGGCGGCGGGCCAGCGCCTGCTCGACTCGGGCGTGCGCCCGGACGCGATCATGTGCGCCGACGACCTGCGTGCTGTAGGCGTATTCCGGGCATTAACCGCGCGCGGCCTGCGCGTACCCGCCGACGTGGCCCTGCTCGGGTTCGACGACATTCCGGAAGCGGCGACGTTCGAGGTACCGCTCAGCACCCTGCATTACCCGCGCGTCGAGATGGGCGAGCGGGCCGTGCAAATCCTGGCCCGCGCCATGAACGGCGAGCTGCACGAACCGGTCCGCGACGTGCTGCCCATGACCCTGGTGCTGCGCGACAGCGGCTGATGCACCCCCCGTCCGGTGAACCCGATGATCTCGATGGCCTCGAAGAACTCGATGAACCCGATCGCTCTGACACCCGACACCCAAACACCCTTACACGAAAGGCAACCAACCATGAGCGCGAACGGCAAACTGACGGCAGCGGTAGTCGGCGGCGGCTCGGGCGGGAAACTCAGTATGGACGGCCTGCGCAACTCGGCGCGGTTCGAGTTGGTGGCGGCCACGGACCTCAGCCCTGAGGTGTGCCAGAAGCTGGAGGCGACGTACCCCGGCATCCGCACATTCACGAACCACCGAGAGATGTTCGAGAAATGCCCCACGGACATCGTCTGTGTGAGCACGTTCCCGCCGTCGCACGAACCGATCACGCTGGACGCATTGGCAGCGCTGCCGCTGCAGGGGATTCTGGTCGAGAAGCCGCTCGGCCACACGGCCGCGTCCGGGCGGCGTCTGCTGGCGGCGATCAAGAAGCGCAAGCTGCCCATGGCCGTGCCGCACGGCATGCTGCAGCGCAAGGGCACGGTCGAGGTGCTGCGCCGGGTCCGAGCCGGCGAGATCGGTAAACTGAAGCTGGTCGAGGTGCAGTGCGCCAAGTGGGACATCATCAACGCCGGCATTCACTGGCTGAATTTTTTCGTCAATCTGACAGGCCTGGAACCGATGGACTACGTAATGGCCATCTGCGAAGCCAGCACGCGGACCTGGCGCGACGGCATGCAGGTCGAGACCACGGCGGTCACGTACGCGCAGACGAAGAGCGGGATCCGCGTCGTGATGAACACCGGCGACGATGTGCTGCAGGACCCGGACGTGAAGAACGGCATGCCGTTCCGCGTCGTAGGCACGACGGGGCAGATCGTGTTCGGGAGCTGGTCGCCGACGTACTTCATCCAGAACGCCGAGAACCCGAAGGGCACCATGATCGACGCGGGAAACTATGCGGAAGGCGGACACCAACGGCACCTGGAAGCCATGGCCGCGATGATCGGCAAAGGCGACCCGGACTACTCGATCCCGGACAGCTCGATGATGGCCCTGGAACTGGTCGAAGGCGCGTACATCTCGAACCGGCACCGCTGCAAGGTCACGTTCCCGGTCGACACGTTCGTCCCGCCACCGCCCGTGGATTGGGACCCTGGCATGCCCTACTCCGGCCAAGGCGGCGGCCGCGACGGCCGAAAGCTGTGAACGGGAACCGGATTCACCTCGGACACGGAGTACGGAGATGGAAGACGTGGGGCAAAATCATGGGACTGAGGCGGCAGAATAGAACCGTGTGAGCGTCGATCTATGCCTTATGATTTTGCCACCCATGATTTTGCCAACCCCTTCCCCGTTTCGTCCAAGTCTGTGTACGACAGCAACAGATAGGAGAATTCAATGAATCCCACCGTATTCGCGATGGTTGGCGGCGGCTGGCGCGCGGAGTTCTTCCTGCGCGTGGCCAAGGCGCTACCCGAACGATTCCAGGTCGGCGGCATGCTGGTGCGCAACGCGGAGAAGGGCGCGGCCATCGAGGCGACCTGGGGCGTGCGTACCTATCGCACGCTCGACGACCTGCTGCGCGGATGTAAGCCGGCGTTCGTCGTCGTCTCCGTGCCGCGTGACGCGGTGCTGGGCATGGTCCGCGAACTGGTGAGCCGCAACGTCCCGGCGCTGGTCGAGACCCCGCCCGCGCCTGATCGGCCCGAAGACCTGGCGACCATCTTTCAGGCCGTCGGCAGGACCGGCCGGGTACAGGTGGCGGAGCAGTATGCGTTCCAGCCCCTGCACGCGGCGCGCCTGACCGTGGCGCACTCCGGCAAACTCGGGGCCGTCACCCACGCCCAGGTCTCGGTCGCGCACGACTACCACGGCCTGAGCCTGGTGCGCAAGTTCCTCGGCGTCATGTATGAAGATGCGAGCATTCAGGCGCGGGCGTTCACCTCGCCGATCATCGCCGGGCCCGGCCGCAACGGCCCGCCCGCACGTGAGTCGGTCTCCAACTCGCGACAGGTCATCGCGCAGCTCGACTTCGGCGGCAAGCTCGGTATCTACGACTTCACCGGCGACCAGTACTTCTCCTGGGTCCGGTCCCCGCGCGTGCTGGTCCGCGGCGAGCGCGGCGAGATCAACAACCGCGAACTCCGCTATCTGGTGGATTTCCGGACCCCGATCACGACCGAGTTCCGCCGCGAAGAAGCCGGGCAGGACGGGAACCTCGAAGGCCTGTACCTGAAGGGCATTCTGGCCGGGAGCGAATGGGTGTACCGGAACCCGTTCGTGCCGGCTCGCCTGACGGACGACGAGATCGCCGTGGCCACCTGCATGCAACGCATGGGCGAGTACGCCGGCGGCGGCCCGGAGTTCTACAGCGTCGCGGAAGCGTGCCAGGACACCTACCTCGGCGCCCTGGTCCAGCGCGCCGTCACCTCCGGCCAACCCGTCAAGAGCGAACGCCAGCCGTGGGCGGGGTGAGGCTCAGTAGCGGTACCTGGCCTGGGCGATGTAGATGGCATTCCCGTCGACCTTGTAGACCAACCGATGCTCCGAATCGATGCGCCGGGACCAGTACCCGTCCAGGTTGTGCCGCAAGGGTTCGGGTTTCCCCAGGCCTCCCATGTTACTCGCAGGGCCGGCAAAGTGGCCGGAGCGGCTCGCTCCGGCACCTGCGG
>MHBL01000267.1 GCA_001803235.1 Lentisphaerae bacterium RIFOXYA12_64_32 | reverse complement strand
AGGCGGTCCGGATTCGGAAAGCTCAGCCGTCGTGTCACCCGCGAACTCAACATCCGGCCGCACCCAGAGACTGAACGTCACCGTCTCGCTGCGGCTCGGTGAGATCAGCGGGATGAGCACTCCGGCGGCGAGGTCCGGCATTTCCGGTCCGGGCCGCGCGACATCGATGAACACACTCTTGTCGCGCCACGGCGCCACCTGCGCCGCGGCGCCGACGCGGCCCGGGGTTGCCGCGTCGATTCGCACCCGGTTCGACGGGTGCAGGCTATGCACATTGTCCGGCAGAAAGCAGCGCATGCGCAGTTCGTGGATCGGCGATTCGCGGTCCGTGCGAACTTCGCACAGCCCTGGTTTCGAGTCATACATAGCCGTGCACGGTTCCGGCGCTGAGGTAGTGTCACGCCCAGAGCGACTGCCGGACACGTCCCCGTCACCTGGCGGGCGAGCGGCTTGCCGCGGCGCAGCGTCTTCGCGGACCCGGGCCTCGGGAGCCGGTTCCCTCGCGCCCGCCTGAGTTCCGCGTTCGCCCCGTTCGTCCTGGGCCTCGGGCCCCGCCCCCTCGCGCTGGAGCCGCAGCAGCAACAACCCGTCGAACACGCCCTCGTACTCGACCATTCCGCCATCGCCGTTCGGCTTTGCCACCACCCGATCCGTGAACTGCCGCGCACACAACGCCGTTGCGGACTCCGCAGGGATGGACGCGCCCTGCCCCCCTGTCGCCCCCCGAACCACGTCACGGCTCCGCCCTCCTGCATCGGCGCGCTCGCTCTGCTGCCCCGCTTCGGCGGCTCGGCGCCGAACGCCCCGTGCGCCTGGAACGGCATCGGCGTCCGACGCCGATGCCGTTCCAGGCGCAGACATCGGGATGGGTCCGGGAAGGGCCAATGGTCCTTCCCGGCGGGGGCGCGGGGGCAGCGCCCCCGATTCCGTCCCCGCCTCGATCCAGAACGCATCGAACGTGAACGGCACACTGCCGGTGTTCGTGACCGCCACCGTCGTCTCGCCCGGTTCCGAGTATGCGGCGGGGAACCAGGCTGCCCCGCGCGTCGGCGCCGAGCGCACGCAGCGATGCCAGAGCACGCGTCCATTCCCCTCGACCCGTAGCGCCCCGGGCAGGCGCACACCGGGTACGCCAGGCGTGTCCCCACGCCGGCCGGTTCCATCGCCCGCGAACCCATGCCACCGCACCAGCAAGTCCTGGCGCGCCGCCGCCTCGAGATGCACCACCACCGCCTGCCCCGGCTCGAGCCGCTGCGGGAAAGTACTCGGTGGCGCAGCCCGTCCGCCGCAGTGGCGCGGGACCTCCGGGACCGCAGCAGGGTCCCCTCGGTCCGTCCCGGACCGAGGCTCTCGGTTCGGAGCCCTGTCTGCCGTGTCGGCACAGGCCGGCCGCCCCGAGCGCTCCACGTCGGCGCGGGACCTGTCTGCGTGCGGCGCGCTGGCAGGCGCGCCGAGCCACTGGCCGTCAGCCCGCACGTGCGTCACATTCTCCGTCGGCGTCACGCACTCGAACTCGTCCGTGAGCGCGTCCGCCTGTTCCGGCCCCGGGAACCCGTTCAGCCGTCCCGCCTGGAACACGACCCGGTGCGACACCGGCCGCCGCAGCCCATCGCTCAAGTGGTCCCACACCGGCCCGTGCAGGCGTGCCGGAGCGGGGGGCACCGGTGCCGGCGGCTGCTCCGTCGCCACCGGCGACTCGACGCATGCGGTGTCCGCAACCCTGGGTGGGGACGGCAACTGCCGGGCCACAGCCGGCTTCGCCGGCACCGCCCGCTCGGGCTGCCGCAGCAGCAACACCAGCCACACAGCCACGCCCAGCAGCGCCAGGCACAACAGGAACCCGAAGACCCGCCAGAACGGGCTACGGGGACGGGGTTGTTGTCGGAACCGTGTCATCTGGTGAGTTCACAACCGCAGGTTTGCATCCTGCGCGGATCATCCGACGGCAGGGAGTCTTGCCGGCTGACATAAAGATCGGGGATGGCCTCGGCCAACGGCCATGATGAAGCCGAGCCGTCATCGTCTCAAACGCGGACAGGCAGCGACGCGCAGCTTCCCTCGCGGACAACGCATCACATCTTCGCACCGCTCTGTTTCAGCAGTTCGACCATCTTGGGATTGGTCGCCTGTCGCCACAACGGGCGCTTCGCGTCCACCCCGTCCTTGTCCCGGAACTCGACACGGATGTTGGGGTCGGCACCGGCCTTGAGCAAGACTTCGGCCATGGTAACGTTGTCACCCCTAACGATGTAATCCAGAGGCGGTCGACCACTACCGTCAGGTGCGTTCACGTTCGCCTTGGCGTCCAGGAGCAGCTTCGCCATCGCGATATCGCCGCGCTGTGCGGCGTCGTGTAGCGGCGTGGGTTCGCTCCGGTCCTTAGCGGGAACATGGGGATCAGCGCCGTTCTCGATCAGCAGCTTCGCGGCCTCGAGCTGCCCGTTCTCGACGGCGAACTGCAGAGGCGTCTCACGCCGGAAGCCACCGACCCGGGCGTTCAGGTTGGGTTTCGCCGCCAACAGTTCGCGCATGCGATCGAGCCGTCCGAACCGGGCTGCGGCCCAGAGCGGCAGTTGCAGGCCCGCCTTTTCCATCATGCCGACAATTTCACCGTCCTTCGTAAGCAGCAACATGTCGGCGATTTCCGTGTGGTCCTCGCGCTCGGTCAGGGTGGCAGCCGGTGTCTTCATTTGGGCCAGCAGTTCGGCCACCATTTTGGTCTGGCCCGCTATCGCCGCTGTGCTCAGTGCGGCGCGGAGCGCGGAGTCCGGCGCGTTGGCCAACAACACGGGGACAACCTCCGTCTTCTTCATGTGCAAGGCAAACTCCAACGGGGGGGCCCCGCCTTTCCGAATCTCCTTGCTCGCATCGGCACGCAATTCGAGAAGTACTCGGCACGCCTCGACCTGCCCCCCACGCACCGCAAGGTGCAAAGGCGTCATTCCGTCCTGATCCCAGGCATTGAGGTCTCTGCCTTCAGCGGCAAGCCGCTTGATGGTCTCGATGTCCCCCGCTTCCGCAGCAACATGGAGCGAATCCCGAGTGGCGCCCTGCTCGCGGAGAAGAGCGACAACGTCAGGATTCGGCTTCTTCGCCCTCAAAGCATATTGTACGGCCGTCTTGCCGTTCCTGCAGACCCGCGATGGATTCGCGCCGTGCGCGATGAGGTACTTGCACAAGTCCAGGTCACCGCGTCCCGCTGCGGCGAACAGTGCGCCCGATTCGTCGACGTTGGCGCCCGCATCCACCAGCATCTGCACCATCTCGAAACTCCCCTCGAATGCCGTAAACTCCAAGGTACTGGTCCCGCCGGTGGTCTTGCCATTCACGTTGGCTCCCGCCTTCAGCAGCACCTGGAACCTGTCTCTCACTTGGTCCGCTGGTATCTTGGCTGAGATCCGAGCCAACCCTCGCAGTTCGGCGTCCAGTTCGTCCTGTTCTCTTGGAAGCGGGGCGGGCGCGGGCGCCTTGGGCCGGCGAGACTCGGCCAAGGCCTGTATTGCCGCTTCCTTCTCCCTGGCCGCAACCACTGCCTTGGCGACTTCACTGGCGCGCGCCTTGAGCACTGCGACCGCAGACGCAGGAAACGTCTGATTCAGATCGGTTCCCGCGATCCATGAAACGTGCAGCGCGACTTCCTGCGCCCGATACGGAACCGGCTGTGTGGTCTCGACAAGAAGCAAGACGGGCTTTCCCCGGATATCCTCGAACACCACGATACTACCGGGCACAAAGTTGCGTATGACTCCATCCTGAACATCCTTGACTAAGCCAGCCGGGGGCGTATCGGTCGCGGCCCCCCAGCCTCCGGGTGGGAACAGAACCGCCCGGCCAGAAACGATAAGAAGTGCGTCGTCGTCAAAGACCAGGTCTCCCACGTTACGGAGTTCCTGTCGGAGGACGGCAACCGACCTCGCGGCCTCCGCGCCTGGTGGCAATTGCACCAGCCCGCCGCGCTCGATGTTGAACACAACGGTCCCCCGCTGGTCCAAGTCCTGGAGCAGAATCGTCTTGATCTCTTGGCCCGCCGCCAGGGAGGCGCTGATGAGAAAGACGCGCAGGAAGTTCTGAAACAACGGAACTGGACTGGAGTCGTTCTGGTGCCGCATAGGGTGTGATTCCTTCTAGCGTCTCGGGCGGGATCAAGGGGCCGCCTTGACCTTGACCGTGCTCGACTTGGGATTGGGCGTCCATCCCGGGGTCACCAATTCCTGGTAGATGTCCGCCTGCTTCTCGCCGCTGGTTCCATTGACCCCGGCCACGTAGCCGTTGTCGTCTTTGAACAACCGGGGCGCGCTACTCTCGTAGGGGATGAGCACGTCGGCGAACGCCTCGGCCGGCACGGGTGTGTTGAACGTTGCATCGACCAGTATGGGGTCGACGGGGAAACCGTTGCGGTGCTTGACCAGAACTCGAACGGACTGGGTTCCGCCGCCGCTTCCCGTGCACGGCGCACCGCCGGTGACCTTGAACGGGTTTCCCGGCAATGGCGGCACGGGTGAAGTCCCTTCGGGCGTCGGCAGTTCGTAGGCCGGGAACTCAACCACGACGTGCGGGGACTTCATGCCGCTCCACCCGCCGTAGGACGCCCCGCCGACCGCGTAGCCGACGTTCCACGTGGCGCCGCCGATGCCGAACAGATTGCTGTCCCGTCCATCAGGCCCAATGATGTCGGCGCCCTTGGTGCGACCGATCCGGGTTGCTTCGACGGTGAACGACGTGAGCACCCCGTCAATACCGCTGAACGGGATCGGAACGTTCTTCTGAAGTTCCGCGCCACCCGCGGTCGCGATGGTCAGCGTTCGCGACGCGTCAGGAACCATGCCTGTGCAGACGAAGGTGATCAGGCCGCCTTTCGAGCCGAGTGTGTTGTTCGATGCGTCGAAGTCCGCCGTGGGATGCGCGCTCTTGACTTCCACCACACGGACTATGGCCTCGGTTTCCACATCCGCGCCCACACTCTCACCCGAGGAACTCAGATGGCTCCCGACATAGGCATTCGCCCTGGACGCGCCGTCGGGGATCGCGGCGCCCAGGAAGTCAGATCGATGCGCCAAGCCGCGCGGCAGGCTCACGTCGTTCAGCCACTGGCGCACCTGTTCGCGGACAGTGCTGTTCGTCTTGTAGTTGCTGTGGCTCTCCCGCACGCGAACCGACATAGCGGGAAGGTCCTGGCTCCACACGGGCACAATCGCGTCGCTCTGACCGTTGCCGCCATCGAGGCCGCTGTACCACGGGAAATACGACGGACCGGCCGTGATCTGTCGCGGTTCGAGGACGGTGTGGCAATTCAGGACTCCGCCAGGGAGGAGCCCTTCATCCGTCCCCACGATTGCGGCGTATGCGACCTCCTTGTCGAAAGGACGCAGGTTCAATTCCCCAAGCACCTCGGACTGGACGGCCATAACCTGCAGCGCAGGCACGATCTGGTCTTCCGTGGTCGGGTCCGGCGGGTTGCCGCCCCGGCGCCAGCGCACGACCGGCAACACGCCCCAGCCAGTGTTCAGTTTGTTCAGCAGATCCCCAAGGTTGGCGAACGCCAAGTTGCCCACAGATTCTCCCAGTTCTGCCTCGAAGAACAACTGTTTCTTGTATGTGGCACACATCATGTTGCAGACCACGGCGCCGCGGTGCGAGGTGCCCATGGTGATGATCTTGCGGACATTGCGGCGCGTCGGGTAGTCGGGCGACTTCTCGGTGTACCAGCGGCTCAGGAGCCCGCCGTAACTGTGAGCGACGATGTCGCACTTCTGGCAGGCAACAAGCTTGTTGGCGAAGGACGTTCCCTCCCGCATCTTTCGGGCGGCGGTGAAACTGGCGTCTTTCACGGCGACAAAGGCGTCGTGGATGTCACCATTACCGTCGAGCCCGACAGGGATATTCGAGTGGTCCGCGCGCTGGCAGACGAAACCAAAATCCTCCTCGAACTTGGCGGTCCAGCCCGAGTCGAGAAACGAGTCCCTGTAACTGCTGTTGATCCCATGCACGAGCACGAGGGGCGGGCGGACCAAAGTGATGCGGTGGGGTCTTGAACCGTGTCCCGTGACCTTGCCGGTGACGTCGATGGCCAGGGGCAGGTTTCGGTCCTTGTTCTTGTTCGAGGTATCGTTTACGTCCAGTTCGTAGGGCGGCTCGTATTTCATCGCAGCGATCACGACGCGGTGGCCCGGGGCGACCGGGTCGCCCACAACTTCGCCTTTCTTCTCCAAAGGCAGGGTCGCGAGAAACGCTTCGTCGTCCGGAGTCAACTCCTTGAACCGGCCTTCCCGCCGCAGGTCGCCGGGCAGCGCGGCAAAGACCACCGGCGACACGTCTTTCTTGAGGTACCCGAAGGACACCGCAACGGGTGGCGACGCGGCATTGTAGAGGGCCGGCGAGCCGATCGCGCGCACCAGCAGCGCCGTGCCGTCGTCGACGCCGATGAGCCGGTCGCAGGCGGCGCCGTCCACTTCCGAGTCCGCCGGGACGCGGGGAGTGTTGACGCTCGGGCCTGATGGCCAGTCGATACCGGTGACGTCGCGGAAGTCGAGGTCCAGGGTGGCGACCGTGCACCGCACCGCGTCCTTGGCGACGTACCCGGCATGTCCGGTCGGATCGAGTTCGACGAGAATCCGCGTGGTCTGCGGGTCGCTGCGGTTGATGCCTTCGATGCAGAGAGTGACCGTGTTGCCTGTGGTGATCAGCTTGCGCGCTTCGTACTCGCCAGGCGGGATGTAGTCCCCAGACGTTGAGGCGTTGACGCCGGCCACTTTGCGGTCCGCCACACCGTCCTTGGTCCAGAGCCGCAGGCTGCCCGCAGAGCCCGCGGCGTAGACGATGGGATCGCCCGAGGCCGTTACGGCGGCGGGGTCGGCGGCGGAATAGGTGACCTTGAGTTTCGCGACGTTCAGGTCGACCGGGGAAGGTATGGTGAGGGTGAAAGGCACGAATCCCGTGGCCCGGCCGCTCCCCGAATTGCCGTTCCGGTCGATGCCATCGGCGAAATCCGGCACGTCGTTGGCTGTGCTGTCCAGCGTATTGGCAAGAACGATCTTTCCCGTACCAGAGGCGGCATCTTCAATGGCATCGTCGGCGTCCGTCACACTGCCGTTGTTGTCGCTGTCCACATCCAGGTCCACCCCGACCACCGTCGCGGTGACCTTGACCTCGCCGCCGCCGGAGGCGCTGATGCTGATGGTGGCGGTGCCGGGGGACTTGCCTTCGACCCAGAGTGGCTTGGGCAGGTCGGCCTGGGTGAAGGTCTGGCGGGCGGGGACGGGGCCGGTGCGGTCCGAACCTGCGTACACCGCGACGTTGTTCGAAAACCTCAGGGTGAGTGTGCCCGCGAAGCCGTCGGGCACGACCTTCTGGATCACGAGATTGCGCAGGTCGTCTTCGCCGGTCACGGCGCCGAGCTCGTCCTTGTCCGGCGTGCCGTTGTGGTTGTCATCGTCGTCATTGACGCCGAGGAACGCGCCGGGGCTGAGTTCGCCGGGCTCGTCGGCATCGGTGACCTGGCCGTCGCCGTTGGTGTCGATATCGAGGTCGAGGAACTGCGGGTAGAGGTCTTCGCGGTCGACCACGGTGACCAGCGTCGAACCGTCGGCGGCGCGGATCTGCCAGCTCACACGGGCCTGGATCGACTCTAACCAGTTCACGGCGCCACCGGAGAAGGCCCCGTCCCACTCGATGTCAAGGTCGCCGCCGGCCTGGTCCATGACCACCCGCGCCCACTGCCCGACTCCGCTCTGGCTCACCCCCAGCGACAGGTACCCGCTCAGGTCGGTCGGCCGCAGCTTGATCCTGAACGTGAACGTGCCCGGATGCCCGGCCGCGACCCAGGTGGCGTACTGCGCGGCGAGCGTTTCCTCGAACTCGCAGCCGGCCACGATCACCTTGCCCTGCAGCGTGTTGCCGCACTCGACATCGATCCACTCAGGCTGTTCGAGCTTCTCGCAGGGCTCGGGGAACGTGATGAACGTCGCATAGCGGTCGGGGGGATGGTAGAGGCGGATCTGCGCGTCGCCGGTCGCCGTCCAGACCGGCTTGCCCGCGGGCCAGTCCGCGCCGGATGGCGTCTTGAATACGCCGAACCAAGCCTCAGTGCCGGCCGCGACGTATGCCGGCTCGGTCTGAGTGACCACCTGCACGGGGTACCACCAGCCAGTCAGCAATTGTTCGAGCGCGACGAAGGCGAGGCTGGCGGTGTCGCTGTACGGTTCGGAGGCGTGCTCGGCCTTGATCTCGTACCAGCCGGCGACGTTCTCGCTGAACTTCTTGCTCGCGCCCTGGCCGGCGCTCTGCCACTGCCCGCCCTCGAGATGGCTCGACCAGGTGCTCTTCTGCGGGTTCTTCAGGTAGTAGGCGGTGAACTCGGCCTTGTCGTGGATTGGCTTCACGGCCTTGGGCGGCAGCACGTAGTACGGCGGCTCGGCCAGCGTGCCCTGGACCGTGAGCCAGAACTCCGGCGGCGTGCCCCGCGGCCCGGGCCGGGTCAGCGTGCCGTGCACCTTCAGCGAGAAGCTCCCGCCCGGGTGCATTCCGTCGTAGTAGCCCTTGTACCAAGTCTTGATCACCCGCTGCCAGCTCATGACCAAGTCCGGCGCTTCGAGGTGCGAGTCGAGCACGGGGATCGGGTTCGGGGTCATGGTCGCGGAGTTCTGCCCCGGCAGCACGCCGACGTTAATGCCGTACTGCGGCGGTGGCGGCGGCGCGGCTTTCGCCCCCCCGTTCCGAACGACAGCGTCAACGCCAGAGTCAACGCGCACCGCACCCAAATACGACCGCCGGCCGTCTTCACCGAGGTAGAGTCTCCCGTATGTTCTTCCGCGCTGAGAGTACTGTACTGGCAGGCGTCCGGCGGCGCAAATCGAGAACAGCGGGAGAAGTAATGCGTCAGCGCCCCCGGCCGGCGGACCGGCCGATCATAGGTTGGTGTTACTCGT
>MHBL01000266.1 GCA_001803235.1 Lentisphaerae bacterium RIFOXYA12_64_32 | reverse complement strand
CCTACCGGGTGTGCGCGGAGGCGTGGCCTTCCGAGACGTGGCGCCAGATCTTGAAACAGCCCTGGGGCATCCCTCTGGTGCCGCGCCATCCGACGGAAGAGAATGTATATTGCCGATAGACGCAGCGCGGCGAACGCAATCGATGCTCGATCCGGTGTCCGCCACGTCGCAGGTCATCGAGACGCGATGGCGACGAGGATTGCGAGGAGCGATTGGAAGGCCCACAAGGAGGTCGCGCATGGCACTGAAACATCGCCCGTTCACCCTGATCGAACTCCTGGTCGTCATCGCCATCATTGGCATTCTGGCCTCGCTGCTGCTGCCGGCGCTGCAGCAGGCGCGCGAACGAGCAGACCGCATCGCCTGCGCCGGAAACTTCAAGCAGCAGGCGCTGGCAGTCAACATGTACCCCTCCGACAACGACGGCTGGTGGCCGATCATGTATTACGAGCACGTCCTGAACCCCATAGGATGGCACCCGAAACCCTATGCTTTCCGCACGCTGCTCGATGAGTACATCGGCGACGGACAGGCCTGGCGCTGCCCGCGGCGACCGGGGACCAGCCCCGGGATGACCGCACAGCCGACCACCTGGGACGCCTGGAGTTCGCATTCCATCGCCAACGCGTTTCTGAACAACCCGAATGTCTCCACGAGCGACAAGAAGGTATCGCGTACGAAGAACCCGTCAAAGCGCTTGGTGTTCATGGAGTACCGTGGCAACGGTTGCAGCGGCATCGATGCAACCGTGTGGATGTGGCCCAACCTCTATGACCCGCTGGACCCCGACCTCGCTCCATCGCGGCTCGGTTTCCCGCACAACTGGCGCCAGAACTCCTGCTTCGTCGACGGGCATGTCGAGGTCCTGGGGCTGGGACAAGTACTGCCAAGCATGACCTTGAACGGGTGTACACCATGATGTCAGCCCTGCGTCCGCACCACCGAGACCGTGCACAGCGGCAAAGCTGCCGGACGCTGGCAGTTCCCGGAAGTCTTCCCGCAGACCAAGTGCATGTGTTTCCCGGCGGACTGGAGTCGGTGCGATCGGATCGCGTTCTGGCTCCACTCTCCCGCGGCAGACTCCGGCAAAGTCACGGTCAATGCCAACTCGTTCTACCCGAACACGGCCGGCGCGGACAAGCTCCCGAAGGCGCAAAGACGGGGATGGCTACGGAGCCTGTAACCATCGAGGGCAATGGCCTGGGCGGGCGCTTCATTCTGCCGGACGGGGCCCGGCATACGTATCTGGCGAACCGCGGCCCCGGCACCGCGTTCTCCGGCTGGGACAACCGCGATCACTGGCTCGAGTACACCGTTGACGTCCCCGCTGACGGCGCCTACACCCTCACGTTGCGGGTCTGCATGACCGAACCCGCTGAGCGCGCCCTGCTCGTCGACGGCGCATACCCCGACGACGTCTTCCGCACCTTCAACCTGACGCCGACCGGCGGATTCAGCAACGGCAGCGATGATTGGGACAACCGGGACCTGCCCAAACTCCTGCGCCTGCGCAAAGGCAGGCACGTGTTGCGGTTCATCAACGTCAGCAAGCCGACCAACCTCGACTGGATCAGCCTCCACGCACCTGGCGAGCCACCCAGGGAATGAGGGGATCCGGACGCGACTCCCATGTTACTCGCGGGCTGCGGTAGAGTGGCCGGAGCGGCTCGCTCCGGCACCCGCGGGAGCGAGCCGCTCCCGCCACGTTCCCAGAACGCCCCGGTCAAACAGTGAGTAACGCGCACACATGATCGGGCGGCCGGCGGCCGGGAGCTGCGGACGCCGCGTAATCGGATAGCCCGCTCACTCCGGCTTCAGATCGGCACGGGCTTTGACTTCCGCGATCATGTTCTTCCAGTGCTTGCTCAGGAACGGCGGGTTCTTCAGGCTGTCGAGGACGTAGGAGCGGTCGGCGCGCGAGAGGTCCAGCACGGCGGTGATCATCTCTTCCTGGTAGTACCCGGCTTCGGTCAGCGGGATGCCGTTCGGCTCGCGAATGAACGACGACCCGCTCGAGGTCTGCTTCCCGTCCGGCGCTTCGCCGATCGTGTTGGCCACGCAGTGGAAGATCTTCGAGTTCGGCCCTACCGGCTGCTGTGCGCGCCCGGACGTGCGCTTCCAGCACACCGCCTCGATCTCGTCCGAACTGCAGGACGGGTGGAAGAGAATCTGCGCCCCGGCCATGGCGGGAATACGGTACAGTTCCGGATGCCGGCCGTCGCGGCAGATCACCAGGGTGCACGGCACACCGTCGATCTCGAACAGCGACAGCTTGTCGCCGCCGCGGCAGTACTTCTTCTCGTCGCGCCCGGCCATGTTGACCTTGGCGTACTCGTGTACGATCCGGCCCTTGGGATCAATGACGTGTGCCAGGTTCAGGAACCGGTCGTGCGTCGTCTGGATCGTCCCGGCAATGACCCAGACCGAGTGCTTGCACGCCGCTGCGCAGGTCTTTGCCAGTGCGGCCTTGACCGCGGCCTGGTCGAGCTCGACCACGTACGGAAAGTAGTAACTGGTCAGGTGCGCCTCGGGGAAAAGCACCACGCGGCTCCCGGCCGCCGCGGCGGCCTTCACGTAGTGCAGTGTCCGGTCCAGGTTGAACTCGAGCGACCTGGCCCAGTGCATCTGCACGCACGAAACCTGCAACGTGTCCACCATGGTGCTTCCTCCTCTGGGCTGAGTCCTCTGGCGCGGCGACCTCCCTGCTGCCTAACGGGCACACCGTCTTACCGCCGTTCGCCCTGAACACAACCTTACAGTAGGATCCCGTGCGACCGTTGGCAAGGGGAGGAAGGGGGGGGGAGTGCCAATGCGGCTAAGGTTCTCGGCTACGTCAGCATATGGAGTGCTGTGGTAAGGTCGCCCGTCGGCGGCCACGACACCGCTGTGGCTGGAGCGCGTCGCCGAGGCCATGCGTGCTGTGCTCCTTGCGAGTCGGACCTGGCGGACACGTTCGACAGGTCCTTTCACGGGCTGTGCCGCCCCCCGTTCGTAGTCCCGCCTTCAGGGCCTGTCGATTCAGCCAAGAGAAGAGCCCGCGAGGACGCGGGCGCTCCAAGTTTCGTGCTCAATCCGAACTGGAGCGCGCGCTGCCGCACGGCGACCGGGTCGGTCAGCCCCGCGCAAGGCTCAAAGGGCAGGTCCGGCAGGCGGCGGTATTCGGCGAAGAACTCGCGCTGCAGCGGCTGCCCGAGCGTGTACGCATTGCCGCCGTCGGCGAGGAAGCGCGCATCGCCGCCGGCCAGTGCCTGGGCCCAGCGCTCGAGGCAGTGCCGTCCGGCCGGGTTGACCACGCAACTGGTCCAGGTCGCCTTGGTATCGGCCGGAAAGCCCAGCGCCGTGGGCGGTGCCACGACCTCGGTGGCTTCGAGATACGTTGAGCCGATCAGGTAGGCCGCGTTCCCGTTTCCGTCGCGCACCGGTTCGAGCATGGTTGCGAGGAATTGGTCACGTGTCTGGACCGGGCGCATGTCGGCGCGGCGTCCGTACGAGGCGCCGTTGACGACGCTCACACCGTCGAGCGCCGCGTGCCGGCACGTCGAGGACGGGCAAGTCCCCGTCGATGGCGTAGAGTCGGATGCGTGCCGCGGCGGCGCGCACGCCGTCAGCGTGGTGGCGGCGGCAGTCGGGCCGTACTCGGCATCAAGTTCGAGCGTCTCGCCCTTGCGGAATACGGAGTGTTCCGCGGCCGGGGTGGCGGGGTGCAGGCACAGCGCGCGGGCCAGGCCGGGCTCGGGCGGATGCAGCACGATGCGTGTCACCGCGCTGAACCCGTCCCACCACAGAAACTTCTGAATCCGCAGCGTGTGCTTGCCGGCGTCGAGACGGAAGCTGCCGGCGCGCGGACCGATCGTGCCGCACTGGCCTTGGTACGCGCCGTCAATGAGGATCTCGACGCGCGCCGCGTCCGGCTCGATAAGCAGTTCGTACCAGCCGGCTTGCGCCACGTCCAGGTCGTACTCGAACCAGCCGCGGACGCGCTCCTTGCCTTTCGGGTCGGTGCGGCCGGAGAGATTCTTGACTTCACGGATGCGCTCGAGCATCTCCGGGTTGGGCAGGTAGTGGCGGTCGAAGGACAGCGCGTCGCGGACGACGGCAGTCGCCGGTTCGGCGGCCGGGGAGGGGAGGGCAACGGCAAGCATGGCAAGGACTCCTGTGGCTTGCAGCAGGCGGGACGTCAGTCGGGAAGCGGTGCCGATGCGGGTGAAGTGTGTCACGGGGCGGCCTCCTTGGGGACGGAAAGGACCCAACAGACCCAACGGACTAAACGGACGGGAGCGGATCGCATGTGAAGCCCACCTTGCTGAGCGGGCCGGGCTTGCATCACGGCACCTCGCCGAAGAAGATGTCGTCTACCCAGACGGTCTCGTTCGGGTCGGAGCCACTGGTGATGATGAGCAGCGCCGAGGCAGCGTCGGCGGGTGCCGGAACGCGCGCTTCCCACGCCGCGCCTGTCTGCGCCGCGGGGAACGACTCCCACTTCGCACCTTCCGTCTTGCCGAACTGGAACTTCCCGACCGGCATGCGCTTGACCCAGTACGCGACCTGCTTGATTGCGCTCGGGCCGGCGACCTGAACCGTGAGCGCCAGGCGGTCGTCGCGCGGCGCGGTCGTCGGTGCGGACAGGGTCGGGAACGCGGGTGCGGTCCCGAGCAGCGAGCGGTAGTAGCGCAGCGGGATCTCTTCGTTGCCGACCTGGGAGTGGTTGTCGTTCGGCAGCATGAGCAGGGCCTTGGGCGACGGAATGGCGCGCCAGGTGTACAGCACGATCGGCATCCAGAAGAAGATGTCGTCCGTGCCGGAGAGCATGAGCACGCTCGAGCGGTAGCGCGGGATGCCGTGCTTGGGGTCGAGCACGTCAAGCCACGCGTCCTGCTGGTCCTTGGGCGACAGCGTGATCGGGCCAAAGTAGCCGCCGAAGTAGCCGGGCAGGTCGCGGATAAAGGCGCACCCGTACTTCACGACCGCACCACGAATGCCGGGTTCCTGCCCGAGCACCAGCAACGACAGATGCGCGCCGGCCGACATACCGGAGAGGAAGAGTTGGTCCGGATCGACTTCCGGGCGGCTGCGCAGGAACAGGACGGCGCGGCGCGAGCGCGAGCGCGGTGGCGAGGACGGCCAGCAGCTCGATCAACGTGAAGGTGTGTCCGGCGGGGTGGTGGCGTTGGCGGAGTTGGCCTTGACGCCCAGCCGCCCGCCGCGTGTCGAGAACAAGTCCACCCCTGCCGCACCGCCCCAACCCGGCGACGACCGCCAGGCGAAGCTTTGGGACCAGGTCAGGCAACGGCCGCCGGTCGCCTTTTTTCGCTTGACAGGTTCGCGGGTCGGGTGTAAATTATATCAAGAAATGTTTCTCGATATAAGTTTCTCGATATGTGGAGAGGGTCAGGATGCGGAAGACCAAACCGGTATCGCACGCGACGCTGCGGCGGTTGCCGCAGTACCTGCACCTGCTGCGGCAACGGCTGGAGCAGGGCGCGGTCCGCGTCTCCTGCAGCGATATCGGGCGCGAGTTGCAGCTTGACCCGACGCAGGTGCGCAAGGACCTGGAGGTGACCGGCAGTCCTGGGCGGCCGCGGATCGGGTTCAGTGTTCCGGACCTGGTTGAGGCCATCGAGGAGTTCCTGGGGTGGAACCGGGTCAACGAGGCGTTTCTGGCCGGGGTCGGTCACCTGGGCACGGCACTGCTGAACTACAGCCGATTGCGGAATTACGGCGTGCACATTGTCGCCGCGTTCGACACCGATCCGGCGAAGATTGGCACCGAACTGGGCGGGCGCCAGGTCCTGCCGCTGGAGCGCATCACGGGACTGGCGGGTCGCATGCACGTGCGGATCGGGATCATTGCGGTTCCGGCCGAGGAGGCGCAGCGGGTGGCGGACATGATGGTTGCCGGCGGTATCCAGGCGATCTGGAACTTCGCGCCGGTCAGCCTGCAGGTTCCGAAGCGGATCATCGTTCAGAACGAGGAATTGTACTATTCGTTGGCCGCGCTGTCGCGAAAGCTGGCGGCCAATCGGAAACAGAGCCTGAAGATAGGAGGCGCGACGCACCATGGAACTGACGCAGTCACGACCACCGGCCGCGGCCAGCGGGCCGGACAAGTTTGATTCGGTCTGCGCGATACTGGAGCGCTACTCGTACCAGCCCGCGAAGCTGATTCCCATCCTGCAGGCGGTGCAGAACGAGTACCGTTACCTTCCGGAGGGTGTGATGACCTACGTGGCGACGGCGCTGAAGGTGCCGCCGGCGCGCGTGTTCGGCGTGGCCACGTTCTACACCTACTTCGCGCTCGAGCCCAAGGGCAAGCACGTGCTGCGCCTGTGCGACGGCACGGCCTGCCACGTCAAGCAGTCGATTCCGATCCTGGAGGCGCTGCGCCGGCACCTGGGGCTGGACGAGAAGAACAAGACGACCCCCGACATGCTGTTCACGCTCGACACGGTTGCCTGCCTGGGCGCCTGCGGGCTGGCGCCGGTCCTGATGGTGGACGATGTCGTTCACAGCCGCATGACCCCGGCGGCCGCGGTGAAGTTGGTCGACAAAATCCGGACGCGCGAGCAGAGCGCGAACTAGCCATAGATGGAGTCTGACACGATGCAAGCAACGACTGAATTACCTGCGAAGTCCGCGGCCGCCGGCGTTCCGCCCTCGGCGGCGCGGCGCGTGATTGTCTGCTCCGGCACCGGCTGCAAGGCCAACGGGTCGGAGCAGGTGTACGCCGCGTTCACCGAGGCGATTGCCGCCGCCGGGCTGCCCGTGGTTACCGAGTTCAAGCACGAGGGTCACGAGGGTGCGGTGCGGGTGACGAAGAGCGGCTGTCAGGGCGTCTGTTCGCAGGCGCCGCTGGTGACGCTGCTGCCCGAGAAGATCCTCTACATGCGCGTGACGCCCGACGACGTGGCGGAGATCGTGCGCGAGACGCTGGGCGCCGGGCGAGTGGTGGAGCGACTGCTGTATCGCACCCCCGTGGAGGACAAAGCCTGCCGCGGCCCGGAGCAGATTCCGTTCCTGAACCGCCAGACGCACGTTGTCCTGCGCGACGTCGGCTACCTCGACCCTGAGAACCTGAAGGAGTACATCAGTCTCGGCGGCTACGAGGCGGCGCGCAAGGCGTTCACGGCGATGACGCCTGAGCAACTCTGTGCCGAGATCTCGAAGTCCGGGCTGCGCGGTCGCGGCGGCGGCGGGTTTCCGACCGGGCGCAAGTGGGAGGCGGCGCGGGTGCAGCCGGGCCCGAAGAAGTACGTCATCTGCAATGCGGACGAGGGCGACCCGGGCGCGTTCATGAACTGCTCGGTCATGGAAGGCAACCCGCACAGTGTCATTGAGGGGCTGATGATTGCGGCGCGCGCCATTGGCGCCGACGAGGCTTATGTCTACATCCGCGCCGAGTACCCGCTGGCGGTCAAGCGCATGCGCCAGGCGGTCACGGACGCGGAGAACGCGGGCTTTCTGGGCGACAACGTGTTCGGCTCAGGGCTGCGGGTCCACTGCGAGCTGAAGGAAGGCGCCGGTGCGTTCGTCTGCGGCGAAGAGACCGCGATGATTGCCTCGATTGAAGGCCAGCGTGGCATGCCGCGGCCGAAGCCGCCGTTTCCGGCGCAGAGCGGGCTGTGGGGCAAGCCGACGATCATCAACAACGTTGAGACGCTGGCGCAGGTCACGCGCATCATCCGCGACGGCGCCGACGTGTTCCGGCGCGTGGGCACCGCCACAGCGCCCGGGACCAAGACCTTCTCGCTGACCGGGCACGTGGCCAACACCGGCCTGATCGAGGTGCCGTTCGGCACCACGCTCGGCGAGGTGGTGTTCAACATTGGCGGCGGCGTGACGGACGACAGCGGCAAGGTCACCAAGGACTGCTTCAAAGCGGTGCAGATTGGTGGCCCGTCGGGCGGATGCCTGACCAAGGACCACGTCAACTTGCCGCTGGACTACGATTCGCTGCGCGGCGTGGGCGCGATGGTCGGGTCGGGCGGGCTGGTGGTGATGAACCAGCGGACCTGCATTGTGAGCATCGCGCGGTTCTTCATGGACTTCACGCAACGCGAGTCGTGCGGCAAGTGCGTGCTGTGCCGCGAGGGCACCAAGCAAATGCTGGTGCTGCTCGACAACATCCTTGAAGGTCGAGCCGACGAAACCACACTGCCGCTGCTGGAGAAACTGGCGGTCGCGGTGCAGAAGGGTTCGCTCTGCGGCCTGGGCAAGACAGCGCCCAACCCGGTGTTGTCGACGCTGCGCTATTTCCGCGCTGAGTACGAGGCGCACATTTTCGCGAAGAAGTGTCCGACCGGCCGCTGCAAGGCGCTGGTCAAATGGGTGATCGACGAGGAGAAGTGCAAGGGTTGCACCGCCTGTGTGAAGGTGTGCCCCGTGAACGCGATCAGTGGTGAGAAAAAGAAGCCGCATCGGATCGACAGCGCGAAGTGCATCAAGTGCGGTGAGTGCGTGAACACCTGCAAATTTGCCGCTGTTGTACAGGGAGCCTGACACATGATAAAGCAAGCCACCGTAACCATTGACGGACGGGACGTGCCGATCGAAGGCGAGCGCAACCTGCTGGAACTGGTGCGCAAGGCGCACATCGAGTTGCCGACGTTCTGTTACCATTCCGAGCTGAGCATCTACGGCGCCTGCCGGCTCTGCCTGGTGCAGGTCGAGGGGCGCGGCATCATGGGCGCGTGTTCGACGCCGCCCGAGCCCGGCATGCAGATCCGCACCAGCACCCTGGAGATCCGCGAAATCCGACGCATCACGCTGGAGCTGCTGCTTGCCAACCACGAGGGCAGTTGCCCGACGTGCACCAAGAGCGCCGACTGCAAGCTCCAGGCCTTGGCGCGGCGCCTGGGCGTCGAGAAGGTTCGGTTCAAGGCCCTGCACCAGCCCGCGCCGGTGGATGACTCGTCGCCGTCGATCATTCGCGACCCGAACAAGTGCGTGCTCTGCGGCGACTGCGTCCGAGTCTGCAACGAGATCCAGGGCATTGGCGCCATCGACTTTGCGTACCGCGGCAGCCAGGCGGCGGTCCTGCCCGCGTTCGGCAAGAACCTGGGCGATGTCGAGTGCGTCAACTGCGGCCAATGCGCCGCGTTCTGCCCCACCGGCGCCCTGACGCCGAAGCCCGAGATCGAGGGCGTGTGGAAAGCGCTCAACGACCCGAAGAAGAAGGTCGTGGCGCAGATCGCGCCGGCGGTGCGCGTGGCCCTGAGCGAGTGCTTCGGCGCCACGCCGGGCGAGGATACAACCGGGCGGATGGTCGCCGCGATCAAAGCGTTGGGGTTTGCCGCGGTTTACGACACGTCGTTCACCGCCGACCTGACCGTCATCGAGGAAGCCACCGAGTTCCTGCAGCGCAAGACGAAGGGCGAGCGTCTGCCGCAGTTCACCTCGTGCTGTCCGGCCTGGGTGAAGTACGCCGAGCAGTATTACCCCGAACTGCTGCCCAACCTGTCGAGCTGCAAGTCGCCGCAGCAGATGTTTGGTTCCCTGGCCAAGGACATACTGCCCAAGCAGATGGGTGTGATGCGGCAGGATCTGGTCGTGGTCTCGATCATGCCCTGCACGGCGAAGAAGTTCGAGGCGCGCCGGCCGGAATTCGCCCCCGACGGCGAACGCGACGTGGACTTTGTGCTCACGACGCAGGAGCTGGGGCGTATGATCCAAGAGGCGGGGCTGGACTTCCGGGCCATGGAACCGGAGAGCCTCGACATGCCGCTCGGGTTCCACACCGGCGCCGGCGTGATCTTCGGCAATTCCGGCGGCGTCAGCGAAGCGGTGCTGCGCTATGCCGTGGAAAAGGTGCTGGGCAAGCCTCTGGACAAGGTGGACTTTCCGCAGGTCCGCGGCGAGGGCGGGCTGCGCGAGGCGGCCTTCACGCTCAACGGCACGACGGTCAAGATTGCCATCGTGCACGGCCTGGCCAACGCCAAGATCGTGGCCGACAAGGTCAAGGCCGGCGTGAGCGACTACGACCTGATCGAAGTCATGACCTGCCCCGGCGGCTGCATCGGCGGCGCCGGTCAGCCGGTTCCGAAGAACGGCCAGTCACGGCGGGCGCGCACCCGCAGCTTGTACGAGAACGACAAGAACCTGCCCCTGCACAAATCGCAGGACAATCCGTTCATCACCCAGTGCTACGAGCGGCACATCGGCGAGGTCGGCGGTGAAAAGGCGCACCACCTGTTGCACACGCACTACCAGAACCGGCGCCGGCTCAGCGGCCCGGAGATCCCGCTGGGCGAAGGGCCTGCCAGCGCTGCCAGGGTGCAGGTCAAGGTGTGCGCCGGGACGGCCTGCTTCGTGCGCGGTTCGCAGAAGCTGCTGCACGCACTGACGGCGTACGTCGAGGAGCGCAGCCTGCAGAATGCGGTCGATGTACGCGCCAATTTCTGTTCCGAGCAGTGTGGCAACGGTCCGACGGTGATCATCGGCGAGGACGTCCTGCAGCACTGCACGTTCGAGATTGCCCGCGAGGCCCTCGATCAGGCGCTGGCAGTGCAGAAGTGAATCAGCGCGAGGTAAGGTGCGCAGTCCGAGACCGCGTTTGAGAGGGGCGCTGTGCACCTGGCCTGTGCGCGCGACGCCGCGCCCCGACTCGGACCGCCGCCGCTACTTCCCCGCCAGGCAGAGGACCTTGCCGTCGGTCGTGGTCACGTAGAGCCGTCCGTACGCCGCGGCCATGCCGTCAAACGCCGGTGGTGAGTCCAGGTCGCAGCGCGCCAGTTCGGTGCCGTCCGTGGTGGACAGAGCCAGGAGCAGTCCGCCGCGTTTTCCTTCGGTGCCCGTGGGCGGCGCCAGTTCGTCCCCCGGCGTTCCGGCCGCGAACAGCACGTTTTCAGCCATCACCATGGCGCGGACACTGACCGGCACGGACTGTGACCACTGCCGCGCGCCGTCGGCGCGGTTCACGGCGAAAAGATGGTACGGGCCGTCCTCGAGCTGGTTGGACCAGTGTACTGCCTTGCGTCCGTAGCCGCAGATCCGCGCCGCGTCGAAGACCAGGAACCGGCCGTAGATGAGGTCTTTGGCGCGGCCGCTGCACCCGGTGGCCAGTGAGTTTTGCTTGCCGAAGATCAGGTAGGAGCGGTGCGTCCATGCATCGTCCAGGAATCCGGTGACGGCAAACAGGTGCGCCTCGCCTTCCGTCACGCTCTTGCCGTCGGCGTCAAAGACCAGGTCTCTGAGGTACACGTGCTGCGCGTCGGCGCTGAGAACGTCGGCGCGCGCGCCGGGCATGGAGTTGCAATTGTACTGCGGCGGCGCCTTGCCGGTTTCAGGGTCCGGGCTGTAGATCGGGGCTCGGGCCAGGAGCCGGCCGGTGTCAGGATTGATGCGGCACAGGTCGATGCCGCCGTCGAGGTACGAGGAGCGCCCCGCGGTGACGTAGGCGGCATCGCCGCGGAGCAGGACGCTGCCGAACAGCGGCGATGCCGCCTCCATCTGGCTGTCGACGGCAACACGACGCTCCTCCCTGGCGGCGCGCAGGCGCCAGGCGAGCGCACCGTCCGCGAGCCGGACGCTGTAGACATACCCGTCGCGGCACCCGAACAGCGCCCGGTCGCCCCGCACCGTGGGCGGCGAGTCCACGCGCGCGCCGGCGGTGAACTCCCACACTACCGCGCCGGACGCCGCATCGAGCGCCACCACGCGGTGGTCCTCGACCGAAGCAACGAGCACCTTGTCGCCGGCCACGACGGGTGCGGTGATCCGGCCGCCGATCCCGTGCTGCCAGGCGCGGGTCACCGCCGCGGGGATCGCGACCGGCGTGGCGCCGCTGCGCTCGGCGTCGTGGCGGTAACTCGGCCAGTCCTGCGCACCGGGCGCGGTTGGCACAGCGGCGGACGCCGCGGCACTGGCCGGACCGGTCTCCGGTTCCGCGGCAACGTTCGCCTCCGCCGCGTCGGGCCGGACGCTCTGCGGGGCGGCGGTGGCCAGCGCATTGAATCCGACCAGTTTCGTTGTCGAGTAGCAGCCGCACTCGTGCGGCGGAACGTAGAGCAGTCCGTTGCAGGGCATGACGCCATACGAGCAGACGCCACGCGCCCAACTGTTCCAGGACACCTCGCCGGTCTGCAGGTCGATGAATTCCGTGCCGCGCCGCCCGCCGAGGAGGTAACGGCTGGTCGCCTTGTTCTGATAGCAGCGGTGGTGGTGGCCGGGATTCTCCGGGTCGATCTGTTGGCGCAGCGCGCCCGTAGCCAAGTCGTGCTGCGTCGCGAAGTACGGGCCCCACACCGGCCCGGTATGCTTGCCTTTGCCCGTATCGAACGGCTTGAACCCGCCCAGCCACAGTGAGTCGCCGATGACGAACGCGTCCTTGATGTCGCACAGCAGCGGTTGCTGGGTCCAGAGTGTAGCGCCGGTCGCAGGGGCGAGCGCGGTCACGGCCTTGGCGCCGGCACAGACGATGGCCTGATCGCACGCCGTGCGCAGGCGCGTGCCGGGCGCCGGCACGGACCAGGCCTGCACACCCGTCTTCAGGTCGAAGCACCGGATGTCGCCGCCCTTCTGACAGAAGACCCGCTCGCCCACGGCGCACAGCGTCAACGGCGCCAGGCCGTTGGACTCCGTCTTTTCTTTCTTCCAGAGCACCTGGCCGGTGTCCGCGTCGAGGGCCAGGATCGAGATGGGCGTCTTGTTCTCGATCTCCCGGAGCTGTTTCAGCATCGGGTCCATGGTCTCCCGAACGCGCAATGGCGAGTCCTTCTCCTGGCCGAGCTTCGACCATTTCTCGATCTCCGCGGTGCGTTGCTCGGTAACGTTCCGCGTCACGACCAGCAGAACGCCCTTGTGCCAGAGGATCTCCTCGGCGCCGCGCGTCTCCTCGTAGATCCGCACGGTCTCGCCCGTCGCCGCATCGAGGGCGCTGACCGGGTCGTAGTAGCCGAGTGTGGCATACACACGGTCGTTGACGGCCACGAGCCGGCGCTGGAGCTGGCGCGGCCCCGCGGTCCAGATGCAGACCCGAGGCCACCAGGCACTGACGGGGCGCTGCCACAACCGCACGCCGTTGTAGGCGTCGCGCGCCACCACGTACCAGTCCGCGGGCTCAAGAATTGAGGAGATGGACGCCTCGTCCGCCACGTAGAAGATGCGGCCGCCACTCGAGACCAGCGCGGCAATGCCGGGGGTGTGCTCGTGGCTCACCACGTAGGTTGGTCCCTCGCGCCACTGCAGGCGGCGCGGCGGTCCGACGAGCTGGTCGTTGGCCACTGGATTGCCGCTGGCGTCGTGCAGGAAATGCGTCCATTCATCCGCGCCGTCCGGGCGCGGTTTGACCGTCTTCGTCCAATCGTTGCCGTTCTTGGCGTAGGCCACGCCGTCCGGCGCCAGCACGCGCAGAACCTCGGGCATGCCGACACCCGACAGGTTCTCGGCCACGACCAGATTCACGAGATTATCGGCATACGGCAGACGGTCGCTCCCGAGGCGATCCACCGACACCGGCCCGTAGAGCCCCTTGGAGCGAATGTACTGCCGCGCCGCGGCAACCTTCGCCGGGTCGCGGTCCAGTCCCTGCACGACATAGCGGTCGCCGGCCTGCAGGGCCGCGGTCAGCACGCCACCGCCGCAACCGAGGTGCACGACCAGCCCGCCCTTGACGCCGGTCGCGCCCAGAATCTCGCGCGCCTGCGCGGCGGCATCCGGGGCGCCTGAAGCGGCGCCGGAGAATGCCAACGCTGCCGCCCCGGCGACGGATATGACAGCCCGCAGCCAGTGTCTTGTTCCGGATGTCATCATCGGTCCCCTTCCTGTCGCTCCCGCAATCCAGGTTGCCACCGTTGGCCGTTGACCAAGGCCCACACGCCCCGGTCAACGTCGTGTCTTCCGCGCGACACGCACTGCAAGGAAAATAGGCCCACGGCGCGGCGGATGCAAGCACGGCGTTGCGGCTTCGCGGGGGTGCGTCAGCAAAGGGTGGAGCATAGACCCCTGCCACCTTGTGTGGCAGGTGAACGGGTTCATCTTTGGTTACTACGCTGCACCGTTTCCCCTCTCTTCCCTTTCCCCCGTCCGCCGCCGGCGGACGGGGGAAAGGGAAGAGAGGGGGGCGCCTACGTTTGGCGGGCGAACCCGATTCACCCGTGGCACGAGGCCACGGGGGTCTCAGGCATGGGCCAGCACACCGTCGTTCCACCCGCGACAGACGCATTACCCCTTCGCATCTACGGCTCTTCGACAATCCCGGCGTGTCATGGTAACTTACAGGTGACGCGCGGGTACGGCGTCCGCGCGGCGTTCACCTTCCTTCTCCGAGGGTGCAGACATGACATCACGACACGCATGGGTTTTCCTCCTGATCGGCGCGCTGCTCTGCGGCGGTTGGATCAACTACGACGACAAGGTGGAGCGGTCCGAGCCGCAGTACGGCAAGGAGTTCATCGGGTTCTACCTGAAGGTGTTCACTGACAACGTTGAGTTCGAGCAGGAGACGCCGGAGCCGATCACGGTCGTGCTGAAGAATACCAACCCGCGCTCGACACTGATGCCCGACGGTGGGAACGCCGCAGAGCGGCGTTACGCGCTGTACATCGTGGTCGCGGACAAGGACGGCGCAACCAGCTTGTTCTCGCGCAACCTGCTCGAGAAGGACGGGGGCATCGTCACGGCCGGCAAGGTCCCGCCGCAGGCCGAGACCGAGCTTCTCAAGGTGCCGTTCGACAGCCTGGAAGTCGCCAAGGTCGAGGCGTTCGAGGACGGTTTGCCCAAGTTCGAGCCGGACCAGCGCATGGCGCGTGCCGGGCAACTCGGGCCGCAAATCTTCACCATGAAGGCGATCCTGATCTCGGTGGTGCCGGGCAAGCGTCCCGACTTCACGCTCGCCTCGAGCGTGTGGCGCATTCTGCTGCAGCCCAAGAGCGCGGCACGCATGTCGGACACCGAGAAGCAGACCAAGATGCAGGCCTGGCTGAAGAAGATGGGCGAGGGCGCGTACGGCGGTATTGGCGTATCCACGCAACTGGCGGCGCTCGGCGACGCGGCCGTCGACCCGCTCATCGCCATGGCCGAGAAGCCGGCCGCGGACGGCGCGGTGCGCGAGAGCCGGATCTGGGCTATTGTCACGCTCTGCAACAGCGGCTCGCCGCGCGCCGAGGAGTACATCCTGCGCCGCATCCGGGACCCGATCGACTTCGGCGACCTGTCGTTCCTCACCTGGCACAGCCAGGGCTTTCGCAGCCAGAAGGTCACCGACGCGCTGCGCCAACTCGCGCTGGAGATCGTCACTGACAAGGAATTGCCTTGGGAGAAGACGCACGGTCGCGAGAGTCGCCGGCACGGTCCCGGCTGCCTGGAGTATGTGTTCCAGCACCTCATCAGTGTCAAAGCGACAGTCTCAGACGAGGTCGCCGCCGGCGCGCTGCGCCTGGGCGATCCGAAGGTGGCGGCGTTCGCGCTGCAGGCCTGGGCGCCCGGCAGTGCGCAGAGCGCTATTGCGACCGTGAAACCGCTGTTCAGCCAGCGCGGGTTGCACCCGAACCTGAAGAAGTCCGCCATGGCCCGGCTCACGGAGACCTTGCGCGGCGACCCGTTCCCCGCCTATGACCGGACCACGGATGTCGACGCGGGCTGGCAAGCGGCCGGCCTGTGGCTGGCGAGCAAGGGTTATCTCAAGGGCGATGAGCTGGTGCGGTTCCTGCGTTCACAAGTGTTCTGTGTCCGCACCCCGGAGCTGCAGCAGCAACTGGTCGGCGAACTGCAGCGCGTGGTCGGTGCTGCGTTCCCGGTGCGCAGTCCGCAACCCGTGCTGCCGCAGGACTGGAACGCCACCTGGCGCTGGGCCCTGAAGACGGGCGGCCTGGACAAGGACGAAGCGGTGCGTTTTCTGTGCGACCAGATGCGCGAGCCGGACAAGGTCGATGACGACAGTCGCCGTGCGCTGCTGATCGCGCTCAAGGAACAGCTTGGGGCCGAGTTCCCGTTGCCGTCGATGGAGAAGGTCGACTTGGACAACGACTGGCCAACGTGCGGCAACTGGCTGATTGAGAAAGGCTTTTTCGGCAAACCGAAGAAGACGCGCGCCAAGGCCAAGGCGCAGTTCGCCGTTCCCGCACCGCCCGAGGCGCCGGACGCGCCGTGAAGAAGTGGGCGAGTACCTGGGCCGGCACTGGAACCTCGATGCGGAAGTCCAGAGTGCGATCGCACACCATCACGACTTCGACGAGGCGGAAGTCTCGGACGACACGGGCCTGACCCGGATGCTGCCGGCGCTGGTTGGCCTCAGCGACACGATGGCCCGGATGCTCGGCAAGGGCCGGTGGATTGCCGATGTGTCGCTCTTCGACCTGCCGGCCTGCCAAGAACTCGGTATCGAGCGGAATCCCTCGACCCTCGAGTTCCTCGACTCGATCCCCGACCTCGTTGAGGAAAAGGCCGAGGCGTGAACCGGCGGGTCATCTGCGGATGTTACTCGCTTCTGTACGCGCCTCCACGGTCCTTGCGGCCGTGGGGCGACGATTGGGAAGGGGGGCGGGGACGCTTCTCCCTTTTCGACCTGTGCAAGCGGAGTGAGGCCGGGCGCCGCGGTCGCATTGCCTTTCCTCTCGTGTGTCAGAAGGTGGCGTAGCTGCGTGGCCGGTTGGACGGAGTGCGGCCTGACGCGTAGATTTCCTGCGCTGGCGTCCGGCGGTCAGGAAACACCGGTTAAGCACACGCCGGGAGTGAGGTGGGTTTCATGCTGACGCTCGTTGAACCGTTGCCGGTCAAGGTCTTTGCCGGCATGCTGTGGTCGGATCGCGTGTGTTTCGCCTCCGCGCTGGCGGTCATGGAAGCGGCGTGGGGCGAATGCGACGTGCGCGGTGAGCCGGTCCCGTTCACGGTCACGGACTACTACGTGGCGGAAATGGGCGCTGGCCTGCAGCGGCAGTTCGTCGCGTTCGAGACCCTGGTCAACCCGGACGCGCTACCGACGCTGAAGCTGACGGCCAACCGGATCGAGGCGGACTCCGCAACTGCCGGCCAACGGCGGGTCAACATTGACGTCGGCTACCTCGACTATCACCGCGTCGTGCTGGCCTCGACCAAGGAAGGCCCGTTCAAAATCTACGTCGGGCAAGGCATCTGGGCCGACATGACCCTACATTATGCGAGCGGCCGGTTCGAACCGTTCGCGTGGACGTTTCAGGACTTGCGGACCGGTGCGTACGACGGGTTTTTCCGCGAACTCCGCAGGCGCTACAAGGCACAGGTTAGGGTGCCCGATCGAGCCCACGGAAAGGAGTTGGAGTGAACGATACTACGACGGCGATCAGCCGGAACCTGCAGCATGTGATCCGTGGCAAGGAATCGGTCATCGAACTGGTCTTGGTCGCGCTGTGCAGCAATGGGCACATCCTGCTCGAGGACGTGCCCGGCGTCGGCAAGACGACCTTGGCCAAGGCGCTTGCCGCTTCGATGTCCGGGGAGTTCCGGCGTATCCAGTTCACGCCGGACCTGCTGCCCACCGACATTGTCGGCGGCATGGTCTACAGCCCGAAGACAGGTGAGTTCTCGTTCCGCCCCGGCCCGGTGTTCTGCAACGTGCTGCTGGCCGACGAGATCAACCGCGCTTCGCCGCGCACGCAGTCGGCGCTACTCGAAGCGATGAACGAGCGTCAGGCCACCATTGAGGGTCGCCGCAATCCGCTGCCCGAACCGTTCCTGGTGATCGCAACGCAGAACCCGGTCGAGTACCACGGCACCTATCCGCTGCCCGAAGCGCAACTCGACCGGTTCGCCATGCTCATCGAGATGGGCTATCCCGACGAGGAGGAGGAGATCCGTATCGTGCTCGACCAGCGCTCCTCGCACCCCATCGATGACCTCAAGCCGGTCGCCACGCCGGCCGACGTCATCGAACTGCTGCGCCAAGTGCGCGAGATCGATGTCGAGCCGACCGTGGTGCGCTACATGATCGAGGTGGTGCGTGCGACGCGTCAGGACCCGCGGCTGCGGCTCGGCGCCAGCCCGCGCGCGGCACTGATCCTGTACCGGACCTGCCAGGCGCTGGCGTTCGTGCGCGGCCGCGCCTTTGTGATTCCCGACGACGTGAAGGAACTGACGCCGTCCGTGCTGGCACACCGGGTGGTGCTGAACACCAAGGCCGGCTACGCGGGCGTGAAGAAACGCGCTGCGATCGCCGAGATACTGGACACGGTCAAGGCGCCAGTGTGAGGCGGAGCGAAAGCAGGTTTCAGTGATCAGGTTTCAGGAAGGGAGGGCGAACTCCAATGCTCATTTCCAGTCCCCGTCTTCCCTGAAACCTGACACCCGAAACCTGAAACCTCTGTCCGGGTCCCGAGCAAGGCAGCGATGCGGAAGAGACTCCAATACTGGCAGCGGTTGTTTTACGCCGGGCCGGCGTCGATCTGGATTCAGCCGGTGCGGCGCAACGGCTACCAGTCGCCGACGCTTACGGCCATGCTGTGGGGCTACGCGCTGATTGCCTCCCACTTCACGCTCGCCGGGCACGTGCTTTTCATCACTTCCGGCCTGCTGGTTCTGTACGCCATGTTCGGCCTGGCGGCCATGCCCATTCACCTGCTGGCCTTTGCCGTGCTGACACTGTTTGTTTTCAACATCCTGGCCGGATTCCTGGTCCGGCCGCGTGTGAACGTGGCCCGCGTCCTGCCCGCTGCCGTCGGGGCCGGGGCCGAGAGCACCGTCGATTACGCCGTGACCAACCTGTCGCGGCGGCCGGCCTGGGATGTCGACATCGACACGCTGCCGTACCCGACCCACGTTCGGCTGACGCGCGGCCGCGCCTTCGTGTCGTGCCTGCAGCCGGGGCAGAGGGCGCACCTGTCCGCCAAGTTCGTGGCCAGCCGTCGCGGGCGCTACAACCTGTCCGCCGTGCGCGCGGACTCCGCGTTTCCGTTCCAACTCTGGCGCTGGGGCAGCACCGCACCAGGCCGCCAGTCGTTGGTCGTTTACCCGGCCTTCACACCGCTCGAACAGCTCGACCTGCGTGCAGGGCTGCGCTACCAACCGGGTGGTGCGGCGCTCAGTTCGCACGCGGGCGAGTCCATGGAGTTTCTCGGCTGCCGCGAGTTCCGCGACGGCGACGACCCGCGCCGCCTGCACTGGCGCTCCTGGGCCCGCGTCGGCGCGCCGGTGGTCAAGGAGTTCCGCGAGGAGTACCTCTGCCGCACCGCCCTGATCATCGACACGTACCGGCCTGTGCCTTCCATGTTTCACCTGCACTGGGCACCACCGGAGGACCGCGTATTCGAGGCGGCGCTGTCGCTGGCCGCGGCCATTGGCGAAAACCTCAGCGGTCGTGATTATGTCGTCGACCTCTTTGCCGCCGGCCCGGAAGTGTACCGGTTCACCGGCGGCGACCGGACGACGTCCTACTTCGAGAGCATCCTGGAGATTCTCGCGGAACTGCAGCCGCACCGGGGCGAGCCGTTCGCCGAGTTCTCCGCCGACCTGATCGAAGAAATCGCCAAGATCAGCAGTGCGCTGTTCGTGCTGCTGACCTGGAACGAAACACGCCGCCGCCTGATGGACGAAGTGGCCGCCGCTGGCGTGAGCGTCAAGGCGGTGCTGGTGCTTGATGCGGGCGGCGCGCCGCCCGCCGACCTGCCCGCCACGATCACCGTGCTGCGCGCCGACGACATCCGCGCCGGCAGGTGTACGGTGGTGTGACGGGGCGTTGGGGCGCTGCCCCAAACCCCGCCAAAGGGACTCGTCCCTTTGGAATCCCGTGGGCAGTCTCCGGGCTGGCCGCCGGCAATCCCAGCGGCCAGCCCGGAGACCGCCAATGGGGTGTCCAGAGGGGACGCGTTCACTCTGGCAGGGGCTCGGGGTAGAACCACCAGCGGCGGGCGTGCCTGGGGCAGCGAGTAACAGAGCAAAGGTGTCAGGCAGATAGCGGCGGCAGGAAGCGATGTGGCGGCAAACACGTTGGGGCCGTCGCGTCGGGCCGATCGGTCGGATCCGTCTGATCTTCTCCTGAACACCGAACACTGGACACTGGCCACTTAGCGCCACTCCAATCCAGCGAGTCGTTCGTGTCCGACAACCAACAACCTGCGAAGAACCACGTCACGCTGCTGCTGCTGAGCGTCATGCTGCTCGGCGCGGCGTTGGTGTTTGCGGTCGCGGCCGACGCGCCGCACACGCTGGTGCTGACCGCGGCGGGGTTGGGCCTGTCCTTCAGTCGGCGCACGCCGTTGTCGCGCACCACGCGTAGCTATGTCTACGCCGGGGTGTCAGTTCTCGCCGCCACTGTGCTGCAGGACCAGATCTTCCCGGTCGATACGCAACGATTCTACCTGATCGACGGCCGCTACTACGCGCCGGCGGTCATCTTTCTCGGTATCGCGATCACGTTCTTCGAGCAGCGCGATACGACGCTGACGTCGGTCATTTCGCTGGCCCTGATCGGCACGATGATTGCCGGCAACAGCGGTGCGACCATCGTGACCAACCCGCGCTTTCCCATGACCAACGGCCTGCTGGACTATTTCCATTTCTTCTACGGTTGCGTGGTGGCTGTGCAGATGCTCGCCATGCTGGCGGTGCTGCCGCACGTCGACCGCCGTGTCCGGTTGCCGGCCCCCGGGCGCGCTTGGCGCTGGCACCGGGCGACCGTCTTCTGGGTCTCTGTGTTCGGCGTCGCCGGGACTGTCGTCGGCTTGCGCGTTGCCGCCATTCACTACGAGCGGCTCGCCGATCGCACCTTCCGCGACCTCTTTCGCGTCTACATGCGGCGTCAGTCGGAACGCATGATCTTCGGTTACGAAGTGGACCTTTGGCGCACCGTGCCGCCCCGGACGCGCGCCGACAAGACGCCCGTGGTTCGCGCGCTTGCCGCCCAGGCGCCCGGCTACCTGCGCGGCAGGGCGTTCGTACGCTATGGCCGCGGCACATGGAGTTCCTCCGACACCGGCGAACACCTGCCCCCGACCCGACCCGGCGGACGTTACGCCTACTCCGTGTTCCGCCGCGCGTTGGCCGGCCGCACGCCGTCCGCAACGCCGCCGCCCGCACCGCGGCCGGCCACGATCGACCTCCTGCCGGCCACCGCGTACCCGCTCGGCGGCCTGCTCGCACCCGGCAACGCTGTGGAGTTCGAGCTGATTGCCGACGGACTGAACAACAGCAACGAGGGTGCGCTGGTGCCCCGCGAATGGGACGTGGCCGGCGGTTATAGTCTCGCTTTGGACGACAGCATCAGGGACACTGCCTACCAAGGCCCGGCTGAGCCTCCCACGGAGGCCGAGCGCTATCTCGACATCCCAGGGCACATCAAGGAGGACGTGGCGCGGGTTGCCAACACCGTGTTCGGCGCCACGCCACCGCGCCCCGGCACTCAGGGCCGCCTGGCGCAGCTGAGCCGGTTTTTTGAGGCCGGGTTCACATACGAACTGGGTGTGAAGTTCGACCCGGCGGGCAAGGACCCGATCCTGCAGTTCGTGGAACAGCGGCGTGGCCACTGCGAACTGTTCGCCGCGACCACCGTACTCCTGCTGCGCGCGCAAGGTATACCCGCACGGTACGTGACCGGGTTTGTGTGCGGTGAGCGGCCCCCGAGCGGCACCTACTGGGTGGCGCGGCTTGAAGACGCGCACGCCTGGACTGAGGCGTACGTGGCCGAGGAGAACCGCTGGGTGCTGGTCGAGAACACGCCGGCCAGCGGTTTCCCGACCACGGACAGCGCTTCGGGCGTCGTGTCGAGGGCGTTTGACCGCCTGCTGGTCGCCTGGCAGAACCTGCTGGCACAGGTCAAGCGGGGCTATGTCGCCGAGGTGATTGTGGCGCTATTCCTGGGCCTGTGCCGCGGCCTCGGGCGGTTGCTGACGCACCCGCTGTGGGGACCGGTCGCGGTGCTGAGCCTGGGCTCTGCCGTCTGGTGGTTGTGGCAGCGGCGGCGCCGGCGGCGTCTCGCCGCGGCCGACCGTTTGCTCGTTCCGACGCGCACCGAACTGCAGAAGACGCTGGGCGTCCTGGAGAAGCAGGCGCGGCGTTTCGGGGTCGAGCGCCAGCCCTGTAACACCATTCGCGAACTGGCGCGGCGCCTGGAGTCCGCCGCTCAAGGCCCGTTGCGTGATGCGCTGCTCGAACTGCTGCGTGAGTACGAGACGCTCCGCTACCAGGGCACGCCGCCCGCAGTCGAGGCGGTGGCGGAGTTCAAGGCCAAAGTCCGCCGCCGTCTCGCCGCACCCGGGTGAGGGGTCAGGCTGTGCCGCCGGTTACTTCGGTCAGCAGTTGACGGTAGGCGACGTAGTTGCGGAACGGCACATCCTCGCGGATGCGGCCGCTGGCCATGGGCACGTACCCGCCTTGTGCGAGCAGCGGCGGCACGACTCGCTCGACCTCGCGTCGCAACGCCGTGCCGCCTCGCCGAATGACGTCCAGGCTGATGCCGCCGATCAGACGCAGGCGCGGTCCGAACTCGCGCCGCAGGCTGAGGTAGTCCATGGCGTCCGAGTTCGCCTCGCTGACCCACAGGCAATTGAACCCGGCATTCAGCATGCTGGGCACCAGCGGCCGCGCATTCGCGTAGGTGCGCACGATGAGCGTCTCCACGCCGTGCCGCGCCAGTACGTCGAGCACCGGCCGGTACCCCGGCAGCACGAATTCCTCGTACATGCGCGGCGAGATCAGGGGCCGGTCGTTGCCGCCAATCGGTTCGCTGAAGATGGCCGCCCCGACATGGACCTCGCGCAGGACGCGCTCGGCCATGGCGGCGGCGAACTCGCCCTGCATGGCCATGGCCCGGCACACGAATTCCGGGTCGTCCGCGCACAGGTACATGACCTCAGCGAACCGGGCCCAGTCGTGCACGCCGAGGGTCAGAAAGAAACCGCGATGCGCCCACAGCATCAGCGTCTGGCTTCCGGTTCGACAGGCACGGACCCGCTCGGGCCAGTCCGCGGGGAGCCGGCCCGGATCGTAGGGGTCGAGGCGCTGGTGCAGTTCCTCCAGTCCGGCCAAGGTTGTGGGCCAGCGTTCGGGCTTGGGACGCGGTTCGAGGTCCGGTGCGATCTCCTCGCGCGCATCGAGGCCGAAGAACGTGGGCAGAGTGGCGTCGGCCGGCAGGCCCTGCCGGCGCCAGGCTTCGAGCACCCCATCGCGCATGCCGTCGTCAAAGTACGGCGCCCGGTCCGGCGTCCCGAACCGCATGGTTTGGCGGAAGCGTTCGCGACTGGTCATGCGTCGTGCTCCTGGTTCTCGTGCCCGCGTCCGTGCCCGTGCCCGTACCCGTACCCGAAGGCGTCGGCATGTCGCGATCATGACATCTTGGCAAATGGTTGACCAGAATGTATAGCATCTTGGCGAATGATTCGACAGAATAATGGTTCCGCAGCCGTCGCCGGCCGCTGTTTCTGGCTCCCGCGGGATGTGAAGGCGCCCTGGGTCGAGGATCTGGGCGAACCGTGGGTGGCGAAGGAGATACGGAGGCCGGAGCGTCGGCCTTTGCCCGCCCTGCGGAGTTCGCATCGGGGAGGCTGGCGGCCTATCTTACCGGAAAGAGACGAAAGGGGGACGGTCGCTGGTGAGAACGAAACTCTTTCGCCGCACGCAAAGGTGGTTGGTCGGTGCCTGCCTGGTCGTCGCGGGGCGACTCGCGGCCCAGAACGCGGCCGCGCCGCCGTCGTCGGCCTTGCCGCCGCTAAGCGCGCCGCCGGTCGAGAACGTCCAACTGCTGACGAATCCCGGCTTTGAAGAACCGGACACGGGCTGGCGCTTCGCGGAGTGGGTGCAGCGCGAGGGTGCCAGTGACAAGCGGGTCGCCGCCTCTACCGTCTACTCCCCGGATGTCATTCACACCGGTCGGACCGCGCTGTGCTTCGACCACAGCATGGTCGGGCCGGAGCGGCTGCTGGGGCTCCGGCAGGTGCTGACCCGCGAGCAACTCGCGCCGTACGACGGGCGGCGGTTCCGGGTCTCGGCGTGGTTCTGGCTTGCGAAGGGGCCGCCGTACTACCAGGGCACGCTCTGCGTGCGCCAGTGGAACGGGGTTGCGCCCGGGCCGTTCGGCGGCACGGCACTGCCGATCGGCGGCTCGCAGGGCGAGTGGTTCTACTGTGCCAGAGAGTTTGACTTCCGACTGGCCGACACGCAGCGCGCCGACGTGAACGTCTGGCTGCCGAATGTCCCGGAGGTCTCGCAGGCGCCGCGGATTTTCGTCGACGACGCGCAACTCGAGGTGCTCGCCGACCCGCCGCTGAACGTGGAACTGCTGTGCGGCACGACCGTGTTCCAGCCCGATGACCGGTTGCCGGTCCGGGTCGAAGTCGCGGAGGCGGTGTGGCAACAGGCGTTGACCGGGTTGCGCTGGAACGTCACGACGCCGGACGGGTTGCGCAGCCTCGCGGAGGGCGATGCGACGCTGAGCGCGCCCACGTCTCTGGCCGAAGTCAGGTTGCCGCGCCTGGCGGACGGCAGCTATGCGGTGCGGTTCGCGCTCGGCCGCGCGGCGGGCGAGCGCACGCACGAGGTCCTGATCCCGTTCCGCCGCGCAACCGGACCGTTTGCGCGATGACCGGAGTCGACGAAGGAGACGACATCGTATGAGTCCTATACGTCCCATATGTCCTATGCGTCCCATGAAACGCGCACTCGCCCTGCTGACCGGGCTGCTGGCCGCCTGCACGTTGCACGCCGAACTCCTGGAGGACGTGCGGTTCTCGACCGGCGGACCGCCGGCACAGGCGCCGGCCAATGCCGGGGTCGTGACCCTGGAAATCCCGCGAGTCGCAACGGCGCCGGTGCTGGACGGCGAACTGACGGACGCATGCTGGCAGGACAAGCAGGCATGCCTGGGGCCGTTCCGGCTGGGCCTCGCGAGCACTCTGGCCCGGCACACCCGCGAAGCCTGGGCCTGCTACGATGAGCAGAACCTGTATTTCGGCGTCAAGCTCCAGCGCAAGCCGGGTCAGGACCTGCGCGTCTTCACGAAAGGGAATGACGACGGCAAGATTTGGGAGGACGACGAGATCGAGATGTTCTTCGATCCGTTTGGGACTGGCACGGAGTACTTTCAGCTCATCATCAACAGCGGCGGGTTCCTGTTCGACGCCACGCACCGCTACGTCACCGTGCTCGACCCGGCCGGCGCACAACCGACCGACACGAAGAGGATCAACGAGATGGACCTGGCGTGGGCCTCCGGGCTGCAGCGCAAGGTGGCCGTCCACGATGACTATTGGAGTGCGGAGCTGGCACTGCCCCTGGCCGCGATCGGCCTGGCCGGGGCGCCGGCCGGCCACAACCTGCGCTTCAACATCACCAGCGCCGACTGGGACACGAAGGAGTACACGTGCCTGTCACCCACCAGCGACTGGCAGGACCCGGTACAGTTCGGCACGCTCGTGCTGGGCAAGCCCCTCGTGGCAGTGTTGGACGTCGACCTGGGCAACGTCGGCTTCGGCAACAACCAGTTGAGTGTGAAGGTGAAAGACCTCACCGGGCAGGCTGCGAAGTTCGCACTCGCCCTGACCTTGACGAGCGACGCCGGACCGGTGGAGAAACGTGAGGCGTTCGACCTGCCGGCCGGCGGCGAGCGTATCGTCGCACTGGCGTTCGATGTCGCCGCCAGGAAAGGGTCGTGGACTGCGGAGGTGCGGATCCTGGACGACAAGGGCCGGCCGGTGTTCGCCGGGCGGCGGTCCGGCGGCATTCCCGAGCCACTCCTGGTGCGGTTGGGCAGCCAGGCCACGTTCACCGGCAACGCGCCGGTGGTCGTGGCGGCGCACTTGGGATTGGGTACGGTTTCCGGCCGCGCCACGGCGCTCAAGGCGGCGTTGCTCGACGCCGAGTCGCGAGTCGTCGCGGAGCAGGCGTTGGGGCCCGCGCAGGGCGCGGACCTCTCGGCGCGTCTGCCCCTAGACGACCTGAAGGCGGGCCGCTACGTGCTGCGGCTGATCGCGTCGGATGGCCAGCAGACGATCGCCACAGCGGAGGCGCCGCTGCGGGTCGCCGCATCGCCGTTCGAGAAGACAAAGTGACGGGCAGAGTGAGAGAGACTTGGTTCCGAGCGCTGAAAGCGCGGTACATACCAGCCCAGGGCAGCGCCCTGGGTACGGAACACAGAAATGGCACTCAGCCCTGAAGGGGCGAGACATCTTCTCGACGCTGATCCCTGCGGCGGGGCCATGTCGCCCCCCTTCAGGGTGCAATGGGGCCGCGGGTTGTTACCCAGGGCGTTGCCCTGGGCTGGTATGTGACGCCCCGTTGGGGCTGAAGACCGAAGGATCGCGATCGTCCGGCACCACCGGACGAAGAACTCGGAGGATCGTACTGTGAAACGACTCGTCATCAACCGTACACGTCGCCCGTACGTCAGCCTGCTCCTGGCCGCGGCGGGACTCCTCCTGTGCGAGGCCGCCTGCCTGCACGCCCAGGACGCGCCAGCCCCGGCGGTGGTCCAGCCGCCGCCCGCACCGCCCGCGGACGACGTTTGGAAGTTCGACTTCGGCGGCCCGGCGAGTCCGGTGGCGGCCGGGTGGTACGCCGTGCGCCCGGACACGGAGTACACGCCGGAACTCAAGTTCGGGCTCGTGAAGGCCAAGGCGGTCCGCAAGCCGTTCGACCTGAACCGCCGCGTCTACCGCGACACACTGATCCTGGACGATGTCACGCGCGACGGGATTCTCGGGCTCGGGCCGTTCCGTGTCGACTTGGCGAACGGCAAGTACCACGTCGCGGTGCTGACCGGCGAGTTCACGCGCGACGGCACGAACCGCCCGCCCTGCCACACCAAGCCGTACAAGGTCATGGCCGGACAGACGGTGCTGTACGAGCAGGCGGGCACGCTCGACGAGTTCTACGGCCCGACCGGCCGCTACTTCGCCAGCTACAAGCATGACTGGCACCCGGACATGAATCCCTACCGGACCTACGTCGCGCGGTTCATTCCCTTCGGCGAGGCGGACATCGAGGTGACGGACGGCGCGCTCACGATCAGCGTGGCGGAGTACGACGTCCCGGTCAACGCGTTGTTCGTCTATCCCGTGGGCCGTGCAGCGGGCGAGCAAGCGCTCAAGGATTTTCGTCTATCCCAGGAGACCGTGTTCAACAAGCAGTTCCCCTACCTGCCGGACGCACCGGAGCACCCCATGCCGACATTGCCGCCGGAGGTGACCGCCGCGGGTGCAGTCATGTACGTCCGCGACGATGCGGCGCAGGTGCGGCCGGGCATGCGGCCGGTGCCGCGCGACCTGGGCCGGGCGCTGCGGTTGTGCGCAGCGCAGGGCGAGCGCGAGGCCGGCGTGGTTGCGGTCACGCCCCTGCGCGACGTCAGGGGTCAAGTAACCCTGCAGGCGAGCGACCTGGTGGGGGAGAACGGCGCCAAGATCGCGTCGTCAGCCTTCGACATCCGTTACCTCAAGTACACAGAGGATCCTGTGGACGGCGGCGGCTACCAGGTGCGGCCGTTCTTCCTCGTGCCCTGGCAGCCGGACCGGTGGGAGAAGGAGCTCACACGCGGTTTCTGGGTCGACCTGTTCACGCCCGCGGACGCCGCGCCGGGCCTGTATGAAGGCAAGCTGACACTCACCGGCCCGGACGGCCTGAACGCCGCGTTGCCCGTGCAGGTGCGTGTCCTGCCGCTGCAGTTGCCGATGTGCAGACTGCGCGCCGGCGTGTACGCTTCCGGCGTGGGCAGCACCACACTGCGCGCCTTCACGTGGACCAAGCCTGCCGGGTACCAGGAACTGGCGAAGAAAGTACTCCACAACCGTATACAGTTCCTGGCCGACCAAGGCTTCACCGGGCTGTTCGACAGCCTGCACTGGGGCCCGATCAAGCTGAAGAAGGAGACGGGCGAATATGAGGTGACCGATGTCTGGCAGACCTGGAAGGACTTCTTCGAGCTCGCCCAGACCTTCCCGAACTTCAAGGACCGCGTGTACTGCTACTACATGGCCGGCCCGCAGTTGTACCCCTACACCTGCCCGCACTGGCTCGATGTCCATGATATCAAGAAGCTGGAGATGGACCAGATCACGTTCAGCGACGAGGCGGTCGCGGAGATGACCAGGGCCACGCAGTGGCTGTACGGCCAACTCCGGGGGGCCAACTACCCCGAACTGGTTTTCTACGTGCAGGACGAATTGGGCAACCACGGGGCCAAGGGCGCGCGGTACGGCCGCGAACTGCTCAAGGCGCTGAACAAGGTCAAGGCGCAGGTGCCGGGCGGTTTCCAGACCTGCATTTCGACGCTCGGCATCGCCGACGCGCGCGAGTACATGTCGCTCCTGGACATCACCATTCCGAACAGCGGCTTTCCGATCACCGACGAGACGCTGGCTGAGATCCGCACGAGCGGCAGCATCCTTGGGCTCTACAACATCGGCTCGAGCCGGTTCACGTACGGCTTCTACCCCTGGCGCGTCGGCGCCGTGCTGCGCGCCCAGTGGTCGTTCACCTACGACGGCGACGTCTCTGATCCGTACACCGCACTGCCCACCGGAGCGCGCGTCTCCTGCGACTGCAAGTACACGCCGGACTGGGACGTGCTGCCCTCGATCGGTATGCTCGTGCAGCGCGAGGGCGTGGACGACTACCGCTACATCCAGCTCCTCGAAGAGCGCATCGCGGCAGCGGAAAAGGCCGGGCGCGGCGCCGAGGCCGCGGTCACCGAAGGCAAGGCCGTGCTGCAGGAAATCCGCGACGCGGTCAAGGAGACGCTGCTCGACCCGGCCAACAACTGGGACGCCAGCACCATGAACTACCACCGCTGGAACGTGGCCCAGGCCGCCATAAGGCTGGAGGCCGTTGGCAAATAGGTGCCAGGCACGGGGAGAGGTTTCAGGTTTCAAGTGTCAGGTGTCAGAAAAAGGCAGGTGAAGTCTTGTCGGGGCGAGCGGGCGCCTGCTGTTCTCCAGAAAACGCAGGCGTTCAACTTGTCCCCGTATGGCCTGGTGTCCCTGACACCCGGAACCTGAGACCGCTGGCGCGAAACGGCCGACACGACATATACGGATTCGAATAAGGGGTTTGCGGCATGGATTCCCACGCAGCGACGCCCGCACCGGGCCAGCATGAGCTCGTGCTCAATTGGTTGACGGAGGACCGGCCGGAGCAGCTTGAGCGACTCTGGCACATGGCCGACGTGACGCGCGCCCGGTTCGTGGGCGACGCGGTCGAACTGTGCGGCACGATCAAGATCTCGAACCACTGCGGCGAGGCGTGCAGCTACTGCGGGCTGCAGTTCAGGAACCGCGACCTGCACCGGTACCGTCTGACGCCGGCCCAGATCCTCGGGTGCGCGCGGGAGGCGGTGCAGTTCGGGTACCGCTCGGTGGTCTTGCAGGCCGGGCTGGACGGGCAGCTCACCGCGGAGTGGCTCGGGGACATCATCCGCAGCCTGAAGAAGGAGACCGGGTTGGCCGTCGGGCTCAGCCTAGGCGAGCGCTCCGACGAGGAACTGGCCGCCTGGCGCAAGGCAGGCGCGGACCGGTACTACCTGCGGTTTCTGACGGCGGATACCAACCTCTACCGACTGTTGCACGCCACCGCCAGTTTCGGCGATCAGGGGCGGTTGCCGTTCCTGGCCAAGCTCAAGAGCCTGGGCTACGAAGTGGCCAGCGGCATCATCGTTGGCATCCCGGGCCAGGACGTCAACGGTCTGGCGGCCGACATCGAGCGGATTCGTGCCTTGGACCTGGACGCGGTCCTCATCGGACCCTACGTGTCGGCTTCGGAATGGCGCGCCATGCCGGCGTCAGATGCGGCCTACGCCGACGTGCCGCCCCCGGCTCTGACGGCGTTGAAGGCCATCGCGCTGGTGCGCCTGCTCTGCCCGGAAGCCGACGTGCCGGGCACGGCGGCGTTGGCGGCCGTCGGACTCGCCGATGCGCCGGCCCTGGCATTACAGCGGGGCGCCAACATGCTGTTCCCCGAACTGACGCCCCGCGTCTGCCGGACCGACTACGCCTGTTACCCGGGCCGTGTTCCCCTGGACGAACTCGATTACTTTAACGGCCGCAGCAGTCTGCGGGCGCGCCTGGACGAACTCGGTCGCCGGCCGGCGACCGAGAAGCGCGCCCGCCGCCGTTCGGCCGCAGAGGCGTCCGCGCTGTCCCCGGCGCCACGCGCCGAGCCGGAGTTGCGGGTCACCGTCTGCATGGGCAGCTCCTGCTTCTCGCGCGGCAACAACCGGACGGTGACCGAGATCCGGGACTTTATCGAGCGTCACCACTTGGCGGGGCGGGCCGTCCTGGAGGGGCATCTGTGCACGGGGATGTGCAAGCACGGCCCCAATGTTGGTGTCGGCAGCGAGACTCACAGTCATGCGGATGCGGCCGCGGTGATCGAGTTGCTGCGGCACCACTTCAGCCTGAAGGAATGAGCGGCCTTATCGTCGGCGCCGCGATAGCTAACAGCAGCAATCAAGAATCCAGAATGCGAGATCACCCTGATGGACAGGCCAGCCCCGATCTTCACGGAGCGGAACGAGTGCCAGGACTGCTTCAAGTGCGTGCGCGAGTGCCCGGTCAAGGCGATCAAGATCGAGAACTCGTGCGCCACGATCATCCAGCAGCGCTGCCTGGCGTGCGGCCACTGCGTCGGCGTGTGCCCGAGCGGCGCCAAGCGCGTGCGGGACGACCTGGTGGCCGCGATCGAACTGCTCCAGACCCGGGGGCGGGTTCTGGTCTCGCTGGCGCCGTCGTTCGTCTCCGAATTTCCCGGCGTGCCGCCCGCGGTCCTGATCCGGGCTCTGAAGGCCCTCGGCTTCCACGCCGTTTCCGAGACCGCGCTCGGGGCGCAGCAGGTGTCGGGCAGCGCCGCCGCGCTGCTGCAGGACCCGACTCCGCGGTTGAACGTTTCCTCCGCCTGTCCGGTCGTCGTCGAGTACCTGCTGCGGTACAAGCCCGCCTTGGCGAAAACCTTGACGCCGTTGGTCTCGCCCGTACTGGCGCACGGGCACCTGTTGCGGGCGGCGTACGGCAAGGAGATCGGTGTTGTGTTCATCTCGCCGTGCATCGCCAAGAAGCGTGAGGTCGATGCGCACCCCGACGTCATCGACGTCGCCATCACCTTCGAGGATCTGCGCCGCTGGCTGACGGAGAAGAAGATCGCGTTGGACGGGCTGCAGCCGCAGCCGGACGACCGGTTCGTCCCCGAGGCAGCCGAGGAGGGTGGGCTGTACCCGATCGACGGCGGCATGTCGGCCAGCGTCAAGGCCGGCTGTTCCGCAACCGAGGCGCAGTGCATGTCCTTCTCGGGCATGGCGACGATCCAGAAAGCGCTCGACGGCCTGTGCGAGGCGCCGCTGGAGCACCCGCTGTTCCTGGAATTGCTCGCCTGCGAGGGCGGCTGCGTGAACGGGCCCAAGTCTTCGCGCCGCACGGCGACCGCACTCAAGCGTGCCCAGGTCATCGGCTACGCCCGGCTTGAACCGGGAAAATTGCCGCGCGCCGCGACCGCGCCGGCGCTGACGTTCGGGTCGGTCGAGCCGCTGGTGGCGAAGAACTACCCGGAAGCGCAGATCCAAGAGTGCCTGCGCAGCATCGGCAAGCGCTCCGTGGAGGATGAGCTGAACTGTGGCGGCTGCGGCTACGACAACTGCCGCGAGTTCGCCAAGGCGCTGGCCGATGGACGGGCCGAGAAGGTCATGTGTGTGACCTACATGCGCAAACTGGCGCAGAAGAAGGCCAATGCCCTGATGGCCAAGACGCCGAACTCCGTCGTCATCCTCGACACGGGGCTGAAGATCATCGAGTGCAACGGCAATTTCGCACGCATCCTGGGTCCGGAGCAGGAGGCGGCTTTCAAAGCCCGGCCTGGCCTGGAAGGCACGGCGCTGCGGCCGCTGGTCCCGTTCCACACCCTCTTTCAAACCGTGCTGGACAAGGGCGAAGACATTCTCGACCGCGACCTGCGTTTCCGCCAGTTGGTCCTGCACGCGTCCATTTTCTCGATCGAAAAGCACCAAGTGGTGTGCGGTATCTTCCAGGATATCACCAAGCCGGCGGTGCGCAAGGGCCGGGTCATCCACCAGGCCCAGGAAGTCATCAAGAAGAACCTGGCAACCGTGCAGCAGATCGCCTACCTGCTCGGCGAGAACGCCGCCGAGACCGAGGTGATGCTGAACGCCATTATCGAATCCTTCTCGCAGACCGATTCGGCGGATTCCCATGAGCACTCCCGCAAAGACCGATAACGACCGTTTCCTCGAAGTCGACCACTGGCAGCACTGCAAGAGCGGCCAGTTCGTTGCCGGCGACGTGTTTCTTAGTCACCGGATCAAGGAGGAAGGACGCGTCATTTCCGTGCTGTCCGACGGCCTGGGCAGCGGCGTGAAGGCCAATGTGCTGGCCACCCTGACCGCCACCATGGCGACCAAGTACATCGAGAACTACACCAACGTCAGCAGGACGGCCGAGATCATCATGGACACGCTGCCGGTCTGCAGTGTGCGCAGGATCAGCTATTCGACGTTCACCATTGTCGACGTGGACGCGGCCAATCACACTCGCGTGGTCGAACACGGAAACCCGCCTTATGTGCTTCTGCGCGGCGGCGACGAGGTGGAGGTCCCCAAGCAGTTGATCAAGCTCGAGAAGTGGCAGGACCGCGACGTGTTGCTCTCTGAATTTGACGCGCGGGTTGGCGACCGCATTGTCTTCTGCTCCGATGGCGTGACGCAGGCGGGTATGGGCTCGCGGAACATGCCGCTCGGGTGGGGCAGCGAGAGCGTCACGGCGCACCTCCGCGAACTGGTGGCCAAGCAGCCGACGGTGTCTGCCGGCGACATGGCGCGGCGGCTGGCCAATCACGCCCGCGAGGTGGATAACCTGGAACCCAAGGACGACATCACCGCGGCGGTGATCTACGTGCGCCAGCCGCGGCGCTTGCTCCTGATCACCGGGCCGCCGTTCGCCAAGGACAAGGATGCCGAGTTGGCGGCACGGGTGCGCGACTTCCCCGGCCGCAAGATCATCTGCGGCGGCACCACGGCGCAGATTGTCGCCCGTGAACTGAAGCGCAAGGTTGTCATGTCGATGGACGAACTCGACCCGGAAATCCCGCCGTCCTCCAGCATGGAAGGCGTGGATCTGATCACCGAGGGGACGCTGACACTGAGCCGGGCGGCGGACATCATCGAGAAGGGCGCCGGGCGCGAGCCCATGCCGCGCAACGCCGCCACCATGCTGGCCTCCGCCCTGCTCGGCAGCGACTGGATCCAGTTCGTCGTCGGGACGCGCATCAACGAAGCGCATCAGGACCCGAACACCCCCGTCGAGCTGGAAATCCGCCGCACCATCATCGCCCGCATCGCTCGCGTCCTCGAAGAGAAATACCTCAAGGACACCCGGCGCCGCTATGTGTAGCGCGCGGCGCCGCCAGTCGCGTGCCGAGGCGTCCGCGGGGAGGAACTCGACGCGGAACGTGGCGGGAGCGTCTCGCTCCCGCGAATGTCGGACCAGGACGTCACACCGAAGGGGTTGCACGACGGCACTAGGCGAAGGCAGGGTACACCATGGCGACATCCACGAGTTGGTTCTACTGGGCACTGTTGTCGGCCGTCTTTGCTGCACTGACGGCGATCTTCGCCAAGGTCGGCATTCGGGGTGTGGACTCCGACCTGGCCACGCTCGTTCGCACGCTCATCATCACCGTTGTACTGTCGAGCTTCGTCTGGTTTGCCGGCAAGTGGAGCAATCCGTTCGCGCTTCCATCCAAGACCTGGATCTTTCTCACATTGTCCGGTCTTGCGACGGGGGCCTCGTGGGTCTGCTACTTCCGGGCTCTGCAGGTGGGTGAGGCATCGAAGGTCGCACCTGTCGACAAGCTCAGCCTCGTCCTCGTGGTAATCTTCGCGTTCGCGTTCCTCGGCGAGCGCCCGTCACTCCGGGAGTGGTGCGGCATCTTGCTGGTCGCAGGCGGAGTTCTCGTCCTGGCGCTGAAGCGGTGATGCGCCGGACGGTGAGTTGCGTGCAGGCGGCCGGTTGGCGGCAGCAGGCCCGGGCCGCAGGGACGATTGTCGTGCCAGATGCAGAAGGCATGCACGGTCTGCGCATCTGCGGGAACGACGAACGGGGCGGGGGCAGCCCGGCAGTTGAGCGGCACGAAGTCCTCGTAATCGCTGGCATAGATGGCCACGATCTGCCCGAGCGTACGCAGATTCTTCGCACATTCGCTGATCGCCTTGTCCCGTGCGGTTGTCAAGGGTCCAAGAAACATGGCGTTGTGAAGAAAAGGCGATCGCGTTGCCAGGGACTGTGTCGGCACGCCGCGTCGCGGGGCGTTGCGGAAGGACACGCAAGTCGCTGGTCGGTTCACTTCGCGGCACGGTTGGGCAGGAACTGCTGGATCCAGGCGGCGATCGCGGGCGGCACGGCAGTGAACCGGACCAGCAGGCGGCCGCCGGGGATGCGCTCGATCACCTTGGCGTAGAGGTCATTGTCCATGGGGGCGCCCTCCGCCAGCATCGAGATGCGCAGGTTGGTCAAGGTGTCGGCTGGATCGGGGGTGACGATCTCCGCCTCGTTGGCCGATAACCGGACCACAGTGGCTTCCTGGCGCGCTTCCCCGGCGTGCTTGCCATCCACGGTGCCATACCGGATGCGCATCGGTTCCTCCAGGTCAACCAAGGCCTCCACCTTCCCAGGCAGCCAGACATTGTATGGGCCGCCGATGCCGTGCAGTTCGTACGCCACAACGGGATCCGGCGCGCCCTTTGGCTGCAACTCAAACGCTCGGCCCAGTTTCAGGATGTCGCCGACCCTGGAAATCGTGGTTTCCGAGATGAGGACCTGGCCGCCCACGCTGAAACTTTCGATACGGCCGGTCAGGTTTACCGGCGGCCCGACGACCCCGTACTTGACGCGCTTGTGCGAGCCGATATTGCCGACAATCACCTCGCCGGTGTGGATCCCGATGCCCATTTCCAAAGACGGCAGGCCGTCCTTCTCGAAATCGCGGTTGACCTCGACCATTTTCAACTGCATCGCCAAGGCGCAGGCGGCGGCCCGCGCGGCATGGTCCTCGTAGGAGATGGGGGCGCCGAAAATGGCCAGGATGGCGTCGCCGATGAACTCGTCGATCGTGCCGCCGTACTCCTTCAACACGTCCGTCATGGCGCCGAGGTAACTGTTCAGGATCCGCACCACCTTCTCCGGCCCCAGCCGCGCCGACACGGAGGTGAAGCCGCGGATGTCCGACATCAGGATCGTCACATCGCGCATCTCCCCGCCGAGTTTCAGGCCCTCCGGGGTTTCCAGGATGCTGGCGACGACCTCCTCGCTCAGGTAGCGTCCGAAGGTGCGCCGAATGAACTCCGTGCGGCGGGCCAAGTCCTGGGCCAGCCGCTGCACCTCGTCGACGGCGTTCTTCAGCGCCAGGTGGGTCTCCACCCGAGCCAGCAGGACGGCGAAGTCAACCGGCTTGGTGACATAGTCGTTGGCACCCAACCGCAAGGCCTCGACAATGTCCTCGGTGGTGTCGCGTGCGGTCACCATGATGATCGGCAGCACGCTGGCCGCGAACTTTTCGCGGGTGCGACGCAGCACATCAATACCGCTGACGCCGGGCATCATCACGTCGAGCAGCATCAGGTCGATGGTCCCCGTTTCGACGCGCTCCAAGGCCGACGGACCGTCCAAGGCGCTATCGACCCTGTATCCCTGACGCTGCAGGCGGCGGCAGAGCAGGTCAACGTTCATGGGCGTGTCGTCGACGACCAGAATGTTAGCCGGCTGCGCAGGCCGTCCCGCAGGCCGCAACTCGAATGTGCTGGCTCGTGACTCGGCGGATTCATGACCCCTGTTTTCCATCTGGCCCTCCCGCAGTGACCTCGGGACGAACCTCCGAACAGGCCGGCAAGCGGATGATGAACCGGCTGCCTCTGCCTGGCTCGCTCTGAACGCTGATCGCCCCGCCCATCAGCTCGCACAGGCCGCGCGTGATGAACAGGCCCAACCCCGCGCCCCCGGGGTCGCGTTTCCCCCGCAGTGAACTGCTTTGGGTGAACATGTCGAAGGCATTCTCAATCTGGTCGGGTGTCATGCCAATACCCGTGTCTGACACGGTGAATATAACCCACTCTTCGGCCCCTGCCCCCCGCCGCGTCACCTCCAGCGTAACGGTGCCGCGTTGTGTGAATCGGTTAGCATTGCTTAACAGGTTGAACAAACACTGGCGCACGCGCGTGGGGTCGGTGTGAATCGTGCCCGGGGGGTCCGGGAGCTGCACCTGCAGCCGGTTCCCGCTGCCTTGCACCAGCGGCTCCAAGGTGACAGTGACCTCGCGCACCAGCTCGGCCACACCGATCGTCTCCGGGCGCAGCCGCAGCTTGCCGGTCTCGATGCGGGTCACGTCCAGCACGTCGTTGATCAGCCGTAGCAGGTGCCGGCTCGCCATGAGGATCTTCTCCAGGTCCGCGGTCGTGCTCTGCTGGCCGCCCGCCCGCGACTCCTCCTGCAGCAGTTCGGTGTAGCCGATGATGGCGTGCAACGGCGTGCGCAGTTCGTGGCTCATGCTCGCCAGGAAGGTGCTCTTGGCGTTGCTGGCCATTTCCGCCGCCTCCCGGGCCACCTGCGCCTCGCTGGTCATCTGCGCCAGCTCCCGCGTGCGCTCCTTGACCAGTTCCTCGAGGCGATCCCGGTACTCGCGCAGTTTCCGTTCCGCCTCGTGCCGTTCGGAAATCTCGCTTTGCATGTCGGAACTGAAGCGCAGCCACATTCGCCGTTCCGTCAGGAACAGATAGGCCGCATAACCCATACTCAGGAGCGTGGCGGCCAAGGCCAATCCGGTCAGGGTGTCGATCAGCCGGCTGAACGTGGCCAGGTACGATTCCAGTTCGGCATGCGGCGAGCAACTCACCAGGGAACACTGCTCGGAGTCTAAAGCAAACGACCAACTCCCGAACACATACCGCTTTTCATCAAAGAAGGGCCCGCCGATGACACCGGTCGTGTTGTTGAGGAAATCCGCCGGAGTCATCCGGTGCGAACCCATCTGGATGGGGGGACAGTAACCCAAGTCCTTGCCGCGATACCGCGCTTCCGGGTGATAGACGATCCGGCCTTTGGCGTCCAGGAGCATGGCCATACCGCCGGTCGGCCCGGTGCCCTCGCGCAGCCAGGCGCCGAGTGCCTCCGGCCGTACCAGTATGCCCACGCTGCCGGCCGCAGCTCCCGACCGCGCGACCGGCGCCTGTACCGCAATGGAGTAACACTCGCCCATCTCCAGCAGTGACACGCTTTGGACCGGGCGCTTGCGCCCGATCAGGCGGCTGAACAAGCCGGGCTGGTTCGCGGTCGTTCCACCCCGGGGCCAGTCCTGCCCTTCGGTGACCCGCGTCACTCCGGTCTCATCCCGCAGGAATGTGCAGTAGGCAAACTCGGCGTAGCGCTCGCCGAACTCGCGCAAGACGCGGTGTACCTCCTCCCGCGTCATGTTGTCCCGGCCCAGGCTGGGCGCGAGCAGTTCCAGTTGGTCACGGACGCTGTTCAGGCTGGTCCGGAGCCGGGTCACCTGGAAAGCAACCAGGTTGAGCTGCTCCCGCTGATACCGCGTCAGCATGGCGGCGCCGACCTCGCGCCGCAGCACGTGTGCGAACAGCGCAATGGCCTGGGCGGTAACCAGGAGCCCGATGCCCAGCGCCGGCAGGCCCCGGCGGCTGCGCTTGTACAACTCGATCTTGAGATGGGTTTCCGTGATGGGGGGCACGAGCAGTAAACTCCCCGCGCACCGTCCGGCGACCTTTCCTGTCCACGCGGCAACCGGTGCCTGTGAGGCCCAAGTTACAGTGACCCACCCCCAAATGCAAGCCGCGCATGCAGGTGCAGCGTAATGCGTCAGTCGCGGGTGGAGATAAGGTCGAAGGTTGACCTGGGCTGACGCCTAAAGTGGTCGGAGCGGCTCGCTCCGACACGAGCCGCTCCCGCCACTTTGGCCATTCACCGCCCAACCGTGCACCCGCGACTGACGCATTACGGTGCAGCAATACGAGTTTGACAGGTGGGGCAGCCCCCGTACATTGAGCCCATACCCCGGCTCGGACCTCGGCGTCCGCGCCGCCTGCATCAAGGCCGGGACGAACCCGAACCAGATCACGTACGGGGTCGAGACCTCGCTGCGCAAGCTTCTGCGGCACATGCCGTTCTGCGGCCGGCCGGGTGGACTCGTTCAGCTCGACGCCGGCGGCGGCGAAATGGACGCCGCGCAACTGGTCCTGTTCGCTTACGATGCGCCTGGGCCGCGTTCGACCAGGCGATGGAAACCTACCTGCCGCTCGGCGTGACCTCGCACATTGCGCAACTGCGCGAGCCGCGCGGCGGCTGGGCCGCGGCGAAAACAAGCGAGGGGCCGTAGGGCTTGACATCGAACCCGCCCGCTCACCGTACGCTCGATTCGGCAAGGCAAAAATGGCCGACTCGAACCGACGCCTTCCCACACCACAGCCCCGACCGACACTGAGCCTTGCCACACACACACCCAAGCCATGGCGGACTTGCCACAGCACTCCATATGGTGACGTCGCCGGAGGACCTCAGCAGCATTGGTTCTTCCCCTCTCCCCCGTCGTCGCGCGGGTCACCAGCCGATGTCCGTGGCGGTAGCGCGCAGGTAGGCGGCGGCACGGCGGATGCCTTCGGCCGGCGGGTATTTGTTGGCCTCGTACTCGATGTTGATGCAACCGGGGTACTTGGCGTCGCGCATGGCCTCGAGGCAGCTCCGGTGGTCCAAGGCACCCTCGCCGATCAGCGCTGAGCGGTAGAACCGGCCATCGGACATCGGCCGGTAGCCGGGCGTTTCGTTCTCGACCACGTCCCAGTCCTTGAAGTGCGCGTGCACCACGTATTTGGCCGAGCGCCGGAACGACTCAGCCGGTGCCTCGCCGGTCGCAGCATTGCCGTTGTCGAACGTCAGGCGCAGCGAGGGGACCGCGGCGGCCGCCTCGAGGAACTGCGCGGCAGTCACGAACGGGCTTTCCACGCCCGGAAAATTCTCGACCGTGAGCGCAAGGCCCGCCTGCTGGGCGAACGGCGCCAGTTCCTGCAGTCCGGCGATCCAGTTCCGGCGCGACGCGGCCGAGGTCATGCCCGCCTTGGGAGGGGTGACGACCATCACCACGGGCGCGCCGAGCGTCTTCGCATCGTCCAGACTGCGCCGCGCCTTGTCCATGGCCGGCGCGCGCTCCTCTTTCGTGGCGAAGTTCAAGTCGCAGAAGAAGGTGTGCGCGACCACTGGTACGCCGTGGTCGTCCGCCATGCGACGCAACTCCTTCGCGTCCTTGTCGTAGAGGCTGACCATGTCGAGCCCGTCGAGGTTCAGCTCGCGCGTCAGTTCAAACATGCCCTTGAGCGTGAAAAACTGCGGCTGCCGCGCCATGGTGTAGGACATCATTGAGAGCTTCATTGGGGGCTCCTCGGGAGGTTTCAGGTGTCAGGTTTCAGGTGTCAGGTTTCAGGTGTCAGGTTTCAGGGGGAACCGGAATCCCCGGTCCGGCATCGGAGGGTTGGCCGTCATCTCCCATCGTTCGTCCGACGCCCCCGGGTGTGCGGCGAGGTCCCAGGCCGGTTCCAGGCTGTCTTTGCGTCGGTCCACCGCGGCGGACTCTGGCTCTACGCTGACACCTGAAACCTGACACCTGCAACCTCTCCCACATACCCCCATACCCCCATACCCCCACACTCACATACTCACACACTCACATACGCCTACTTCAGGATCTTATCCGGGTCGATCTTATCGAGGTTTCCGAACACCTTTTCAAACGCATTGGCGACCGTTTCGGCGACCTCGGTGCCATTGGGTGCGCGCAGCGGTGTCGTCATGCCGAAGTGCGTTTCGCTGTGCTTCTGCGCCACCGGGAACTTGGCGGGGTCGTACTCGACGCCTTTGCCCGCCTCCTTGCCGCCCAGCGGGCAGGACCACGGACAGCCTTTGCCGTACGCGTTCTTGGCCCGGAACACGGTCATGGACGGAAGAATGAACCGCTGCCAGACCCCGACCGGTACGCCCTCGGCATTGAGCGCCTTCATGACCGCGTCACGGAACCGCGACGCATCGCCGGACCAGCCGGTGTCGGCCATATCGATGCGCGAGGTGTAGTTGTACCAGTTGTGCGTGTGACCTTTGGGCTCGGTCGGCAGGATCAGGCCCTTGACCTTCTTGAGCCGCCGGTTCAGGACGGCGCCGTTCTCGCGCTGCGCCTTGAAATACCCGTCCATCTTCTTGAGCTGGGCGCGGCCGAACGCGGCGGTCAGGTCGTTGCCGCGGTACATCCAGCCCAGCGCGTAGGCGTGGTAGTCGCGGCTCTCGTGCGGAGTCCGCACTTCGCCGAAGCTCCAGAGTTGCGCAGCGGCGGCGCGCATCTCCTCGTTGTTGGTCACGAATGCACCGCCTTCGCCGGTGCACAGGCACTTGTTCTGGTTGAAGCTGAACGCCGCGCAGTCGCCCCACGTCCCGACCTTGCGGTCCTTGAACATGGCGCCGTGCGCCTGGCAGGCGTCCTCGATCACCTTCAGGTTGTGCTTGCGCGCGATCTTCAGGACCTTCTCCATGTTCACGGCCAGCCCGTGCAGGTGCACCACGACGATCGCCTTGGTGCGCGGCGTGATCGCCGCTTCGATCTTGTCCACGTCGATGTTGATGGTGTCGAAGTCGATGTCCACAAAAATCGGGATAGCGTTGTGGTGAATGATGCAGGTGGCGCTCGATGACCAGGAGTAGGCGGTGACCAGGACGTGGTCGCCCGCGCCGACGCCGCAGGCCGCCACGCACATGTGCAGCGCGCCGGTGCCGCTGTTGGTGAAGATGCCGTGCTTGTTCCCGTTCCACGCCGCCCACTCCTCGGCAAACGCCTTGACGTTCGGACCGCACGCCAACTGCCGGTTCTCGAGCGAGTCGAGAATCATCTTCCGGTCCGTGTCGTCGATCGGGGGCCACGCCTTGATGCTGCCCTGCGGGACCGCCGGCTTGCCGCCGTACACTGCGAGCTTGCTTGACATGGGAAATGTCTCCTTGGGGTTGGGTGTCGGGTGTCGGGGGGGGGCGTGAAGCCACAAAGACTGCCTGAGTCTGTTCTTGTTTTTCCCTCGACACTCGACACCCGTCACACGTCTTTCTCTCACCTGCTCCACACTACGCCGGAACCGCGCCCCGGACAATGGGAAAACCTTGCTTTGACCGGGAGCGGATTGCGGGACGTTGCCCGACGTGGTACACTCTGTGCCCGTGATCGGTTGGGCAAAGGACAGAACAGGTATGAGCAAGCCGAAACAGGATTGGACCCCCGGGAGCTGGCAGGGGCATGTGGCGGTGCAGCAGCCGGACTACCCGGACGGTGCGGCGCTGGAGGGCGTGCTGGCCAAGGTTCGGAGCTATCCGCCGCTGGTCTACGTCGGCGAGGTCGAGAACCTGAAGCAAAAGCTCGCGGCCGCCGCGGACGGGAATGCGTTCGTGCTGCAGGGCGGGAACTGCGCGGAGCGGTTCATCGACTGCCGCGAGGAGACGATCACGAACCAGCTCAAGATCCTGCTGGCGATGAGCGTGATTCTGACCTACGGCGTGCGACGTTCGATCGTCAAGGTTGGGCGGCTGGCCGGGCAATACGCCAAGCCCCGGTCCCAGACGACGGAGACCGTCCGGGGCCGGTGCATGCCGGTGTACCGGGGCGACAGCGTCAATTCGTTCGAACCGACCGCGGCCGCCCGGCGCCTGGACCCGGAACGGCTGCTGCTGGGCTACTTCCACGCCACCGCGACGCTGAACTGCATTCGCGGCATGATCGAGGGCGGGTTCGCCGACCTGCACCACCCGTACAACTGGAACGTGCACTCGATCGAGCGCACGCAGAAATGGCCCGAGTACAAGACCACCGTGGACCGGATCGTGGACGCGATCCAGTTCATGGAGGCGTTCGGCGGCGCGCGCTCCGAAATGCTCGGCCGCATCGAGTTCTACACCTCGCATGAAGGGTTGCTGCTGGGTTACGAGGAAGCCATGACGAGGAAGGACCCGACATCGGGCAGATTCTACAACGTCGGGGCACACACGCTCTGGATCGGGAACCGGACCCGGGCGCTGACGGGCGCGCACGTCGAGTACTGCCGCGGCATTGCGAACCCGATCGGGGTGAAGATCGGGCCGGACGCCGACCCCGCCGAGGTGGCGGAGCTGGCCGGGATCCTGAACCCGTCGGGTGAGAGCGGCCGCCTCACCCTGATCACGCGCCTGGGTCACGACCGCGTCGGCGAGCTGTTGCCCAAGCTCATCCGCGCCGTAGGCAAGTCCAAACGGCGCATCACGTGGAGTTGCGACCCGATGCACGGCAACACGACGGTTGTCGGCGGCCGCAAGACGCGGGCGTTTGCCGACATTCTGAGCGAACTGGAGCAGGCGTTCCGGCTGCACCGCGATGCCGGCACGCGCCTGGCCGGGGTGCATTTCGAACTGACGGGCGAGGATGTGACCGAGTGCCTGGGCGGCGCGGTGAACTTGAGCGCCAACGATCTGGAGCGCAAGTACGACACGTACTGCGACCCGCAGCTCAACTACTCGCAGAGCCTGGAAATGGCGTTCCTCATCGCGCAACGCCTGCGGTAGGCACGCCAGCGGTGCTCGTCACGCCGTAGTGTCGGCACGAAGGCGGATCCCACGGCGGCTTGCCGAACGCTGCTTTCGCGGGTAGACTGATTTGAAGTATTCCCCGCCTCCGTTGCCTTGCAAATTGACGCCATGACACCAGATTGAACTTCGCGCTACGCGCAGCCGGGGACCACGGCCCTTCCACCGCAACGACATGTGCAGCATTTCCGAGACGTAAGCAGGGGAGATCCGAAACCGAAAGGACGGGAGGCAACATGAAACGGATTCTTGCCGCCACGGGGAACCGCCACAAACTCGAGGAGATGCGCCAGATCCTGAAACCATGCGGCGTTGAAGTCCTCGGCGCCGGTGACCCGGGCGTTCCCGCGTTACCCGACGTCACGGAGGACGGCGCCACGTTCGAGGCCAACGCCGTAAAGAAGGCCGTCGAAGTCGCGGCCGCGACCGGTTTCTGCACGCTGGCCGACGACTCGGGGCTGGAGGTTGTGGCCCTGCACGGCGCGCCCGGGGTGCTCTCGGCCCGGTACGCCGGCGAACCGGGAAACGACCGGCAGAACGTGATCAAACTCCTCCACGCCCTGCAGGGCATCTTCGACCGGCGCGCGCAATTCACCTGCGTCATTGCGCTCGCTACGCCCGCTGGCCTGATCGGTACGGCCCGCGGCGAGGTCCGGGGCCGCATCATCTTTGAGCCCCGCGGCACAAGTGGTTTCGGTTACGACCCGGTGTTCGTCCCGGACGGCCAGCACCGCACGTTCGCCGAACTGCCCGGTGCGGTCAAGAACAGCATGAGCCACCGCGGCCGTGCCCTGGAGGCCACTGTCGGCAGCGGCCTGTTTGACAAGCTTACGTAGTCATCATGCGGGAGGCAACCGCCGGCGGACCGGCCCGCGGCACCGCATATGTCGGAGGCACCCGATCCGTCGGATCTGTCCGATCTGTCCGACGGCCCCGGGGCGCGTCCCCCTTGCGCAAGGGACCGAGTATGACGATTCGACGTTTCTACTGTGAACAGATTCCGCCCGTGGGGCAGGAAGCAGACCTGCCGCCCGACGAGGCACGGCACGCATTGCGCGTCCTGCGGCTTGCCCAGGGCGACCGGGTCGTTCTGCTCAACGGCGCTGGAGTGCGGGCGGAAGCCGTCGTCAGCCGCGCGGACGAGCGGAAACACCGCGAGCGCCTGGTGTGCTCGGTCGTGGACCGGCATGTGTTCCGTCCGCCGCGGACGCGATTGCGGCTCTGTGTCGCCGTGCCGCGCGGTAAACTCATGGGCCGCGTCATCCAGGATGCCATGGAACTGGGCGTGTGGCGAGTCACGCCGCTGATCTGCCGTTACAGCGTCGCCAAGCCGGAGTCGTCCGGCGCCATCGAGAGTTGGCGGCGCGACGCCGTCGAGGCCGCCAAGCAATCCGGCAACGTGTTTGTGCCGCAGCTCGAACCGCCACAGAGTTTCACGGCCGCCCTTGCGGCGGGGACGGGAACCGGGTACTTTGGGGCGGTGCCGGTCGAGTCCGTCACCCCGACGCCGGCCGGCGCGACGCCAGGAACCGGCGAAATCGAGTTGTGGATCGGTCCGGAGGGCGGCTTCAGCGATGAGGAATCGGCGGCGCTGCGGCAGCGCGGCTACACGGCGCTGACCGTGGGTGAGTGGACGTTGCGAGTCGAAACCGCGGTGCCGGCCTTGGTCGGTTACCTGCTGGGAAGAATACCCCATGATCACCTGCGCTGTGAGCGTTGCTGACGAGACTTGGAGGCCCTGGTTCGAGGCCGTCGGCAATATGAAGACGGTCCGCGACGTCGAATGCTCAGCCGCGGTCCTGGCCGCAGGCCCTGAGCCCCTGGCCCTGGCTCGACGGCTCGGATTGCGGGTGGCCCACGCCAGGGACTTGCTACCCCCCGACGTCGCGCGATACCTCACCGAAAGCCCGGCGCGCGGCCGCGAGGACATCCAGGCCTGCCTCAAGAAAACACTGGCTCTGTGTCATGCCGCGGAGGTAGGGTCGGTCTGCCTGCAAATGGGGCTGGACCGAATTGGCGAGGCAACGTTTCAGCACGACCTCGGCGAACGGGTCCGACTCCTGCGGGCCCTGATGCCGGATGCGGAACGGTTGAAGATGACCGTTTGCGTCCGGGTGCGGTTCCCGCGCGCCTTCCCGGGCTCCAAGGAGTGGGAACATGCCGGCAACCTGGTCCACGACGTCATGCATCCCTGCTGTCGCCTGGCCTTGGACTTGGTCCCCGGCGAACTGCCCCATCCGGCTGAGGTCGAAAAGATGCTGCGCACCGTCTGCTTCAACACCGGGTTGGTGAGGCTGCACTACCAACCGTCCGCCGGCGAGCAGTTGGACCCTGCCAGCCAGGCACAGTGGTCAACCGCCCTGCAGAAACACGGGTTCAAGGGCGGAGTGGTCTACTGTCCGCGCCTGGGTTCCGAGGAGGCCATTGCCGCGGTCGCGGCGCAGATCGACGCGTGGGCAGCGGCGTTCGCGCCGGTCCCGGCCGATTGAGCCCCTGCGTCTGAAGAAGCTCGAAGCACGGAGCGCGGACGCCGGAGTAAGCTCGTTCGCGGTTGTGCGCGGCGGCGGGCAGTGGCGCGGGACCTCTGGGATCGCAGCAGGGTGCTCGGGGCCGGCCTGGGCTGGCACCGCGACCTACCCGGCCTCACTCTGCTTGCACAGGTCAAAAAGAGAACACCGCCGCGGGTGTCTGCCCGACGGCGGTGCTAAGAACTCAAAGACGACTCAGGCCTGGGCTACGGCGGGAAGCGGAATCACGCTCACGCGCCGACTGCCGGTCTGCTCGAACTTCACCACTCCGGGCGCAACCGCGAACAGCGTGAAGTCGCGACCCTTGCGTACATTCAATCCCGGCCGAAACTTCGTCCCGCATTGACGGACAATGATACTGCCGGACTTTACCACCTGGCCGCCATAGACCTTGATACCCCGGAACTTCGGGTTGCTGTCACGTCCGTTCCGACTCGATGACTGACCCTTCTTATGTGCCATAAATCACCTCCGTACGAGGCACGCTCGTACTATGCCATTCAGCCTGCTGTGGTCACAAACACATCACTGCGAACCGATAATCTAGCACGCGAACCGCGCCCGTCAATGCCGGCCGCGTAATGCCTCATGATGCGCCAGCAACTCCCGGGCGACGGCCACCCGGTCATCGGTTGACGTTACTCACGCTTGTCCGCGCCGCCACGGTCCTTGCGGCCGTGGGGCGACGATGGGGAGAAAGAGGGGCGAAGGCGCCCCTCCCGTTCTCCCCGTCGTCGCCCCACCGAGACGAGCTCGGCGGAGGCGCAGAGCGGCCAACGAGTAACATGGGAGTCGCGGGTGGAGGGTGGGGCATGGCTATCAAGCTAACGGCGGTGGCTTGCGCATGTACCGCAAGATGGTGCTCCGCAAAGCAGCAGCATGGCTCCAGCCTTGCTGTACCGTTCCCGATCCGCGCCACGGCTTTCACCCTGAGCGGGAGAGTGCAAGGCTGGAGCCATGCACGACTTCCTCAGAGAGTCGATCCACGGCAATCTTCCCCCACGCCCCATGCCCCATGCCCCATGCCCCATGCCGGTTTGACAAGCCGGTCCTGTACGGTAGGCTATGGGGGCGTGGCTAGTGCCGGCGGGCGTAAATAACGGCCTGCTGGCACTGGACCGGAGGGGTCATCCGGGCACACGCGGGCCACACGCGAGCAGTCGAGGCAACCAAAACGGGAGGTTCCGATGGGGCACGGCATTCCGGTACTGACGGCTCGGGGGCAGGGCATTGCCGAGGCGTGGGAAAACTCGCTCGTCGAACTGCACCGCAACGGCTGCCGCATGAAGACCATGTACGACAAGTCCACCGACCCGGCCAGCATCGACGCGACCATGCTGATCACCATCGAGGACCCGCTCGCCGAGCCCATGATCCACAAGGACTTCCCCGGCGGTGTCGAGGACCTGCAGGAGTACGTCATGGAGGTGGTCGAAGGCATCAAGAACCACTTGGTGCGCGACCCGAACGACCCCACCGACACGCGTTGGGAGTACACCTACAACGAACGGCTGTTCGCCTACGTGGTGCCTGGGTTCAAGGACAAGATCTTCGACCAGATCGACATCCTCGCGAAGAAGCTTGCCGAAACCCCCTACACGCGCCGCGCCCAGGCCATCACCTGGAAGGTCTGGGAGGACAACGAGTGCTACGACCCGGCCTGCCTCCAGAGCGTCTGGTGCCGCTTGACGGAGGACGGCGAGAAACTGTGGCTGAACACCAACATCCGTTTCCGTTCGAACGATGCCTACAAGGCCGCGTTCATGAACATGTTCGCGCTCGTGCAGCTCCAGAAGCTGATCGCCTCCAAGATCGCCGACCGGCTCGGGCGTGCCGTCCACTTGGGCCGCTACGTGCACATGGCCGACAGCTACCACATCTACGGCTCGTACTTCAAGGAGTTCGAGGAGCGGTTCATACTCGGCCTGCAGCGGCGCTCGTTCGAGGAACGCACCTTCCGCTACGAGGACATGCGCGATATCATGGAGGAAGCGCGCCCCGCCATCATGAAGAAGGTCGAGGACATGACCGCCACCGTGAATGCGCGGAAGAAGTGACGGCGCCACCGCCCGATCCGCTTCGCCCGGTAGCTCAATGGGGCGCGCCAGGTCACCTGCGCGTCAAGTCCTGACTCCCGTCTGCCATCTCCGCTGGGGTGTCGACCGTTGTCTGCCCCCGATGATTCGCGGGGCATTCACGTCGCACCGTTGCGACATTAATGTCCCGCCGCCTGGCTCGTGGCGCGGCGCCTGCCTGCGGTGCCTGAGTTTGGCACGTTTCCTGCATGTCTGTGCCGCTGCAGGCCATCGGCCGTTGCTGGCGCATGGAAGTGGGGGTAAACCGACGAGAAATGCAAGCGGCGTTGATTTCACCACGTTGACACGGGCACAGCAGCGCCGGCGAGCGGGTTCCGGCTCAGGCACGGGTCATGGCCGGTAAGGAGGCACACCGATGTTCAGAGACATGAAACTGGCGACTAAGCTGACCGGTTCGTTTCTCGTTGTGGTGGCCCTGACACTTATTGTGTGCGGCTACAACCAGGTGAAACTGCGCGTGATACAGGAACTCCAGAGGCGAGGCGCAGAGAGTGCCAAGGCTGCCATGGCGGCGCAAGAAGGGACGGGCATGGCCGCGCGTGTGTACCAAGTCATTGCCCACGCGACCATCAACCGCCAGCTCGACGAGTCCAAGCACGCCTGGGACGAGATGGACAAGGTGATGGCCAGGAACCTCAAAGCCTTCCAGAAACTTGCCGACACATCAGAGGAAAAGGAGTGTCTGCTCCAAGCGACCGGCGCCTATGCGGAGGTGACGCTGCTGTTCGAAAAGGAGCTGCTGCCGCTCCTCGAATCCGGAAACGCGGCGGCGGACAAGGTGTGCGCCTTGGACGCCCGACTTGAGGGCCTGACCACGACCCTGCAGGAGTCGTTGGTCGGGTTTGCGGCGGCGCTTGCCGCTGAGGCCCAGACTGCCGACGCGGAATTCAACAGCAGGGCCCAAGCCATCGCGGCGTTCAGCCTGCTGTTGAGCGCGGTCATTGTGGTCGTGGCCTTCAGTTTTGGCGTCGGGCTCAGCGTCTCGATCAGCCGGGCGTTGAGGCGCCTCGTCGAGCCGTTGTCGCGCGGTTCCGAGCAAGTTCGTTCCGCATCTGACCAGGTTTCCGGTGCAAGTCAGTCGTTGGCACAGGGCGCCAGTGAGCAGGCCTCCAGCCTGGAGGAAACCTCCAGCGCGCTTGAGGAGATGTCGTCGATGACTCAACAGAACGCCCTGCATGCGAACAACGCTGACCGTCTGATGCGGGAGACGAAGTTGGCGGTAGGCGGCGGCGTCGAGTCGATGGAACGCATGTCCGAGGCGATCGAGAAGATCAAGAACTCAGCGACCGAGACGGCGAAGATCATCCGGACTATTGACGAGATTGCGTTCCAGACTAACCTGCTGGCGCTGAACGCGGCGGTCGAGGCGGCGCGCGCCGGCGAGGCGGGCAAGGGCTTCGCGGTGGTCGCCGAGGAAGTGCGGAACCTGGCGCGGCGCAGTGCGGAAGCGGCGAAGAACACTGCCAACTTGATCGAGGGCGCCCAGAAGAACGCCGACGCGGGGGTGAAGGTGACGCAGGACGTGGCCAAGTCGCTGTCGCAAATCCAGGAGAGCTCGGGCAAAGTGGCGGCGCTGGTGGCGGAGATCGCGGCCGCGTCCAAGGAACAAGCGCAGGGCATCGAGCAGGTCAACACTGCGGTTTCGGAGATGGACAAGGTGGTGCAGCAGAACGCGGCCAACGCCGAGGAATCGGCCAGTGCCTCCGACGAACTGGCGGGCCACGCGCATGAACTCAACGGCATGGTTGAGGAACTCATGGCTATCATTCATGGCGCCAACGGGAACGGGAGTGGCGGCGGAAACGGTGGCGCGCGGCGGGCGCCCGCGCCGCTCCCTCACGCACCGGCACTGGCAATGGCGCCGCGCGCGCGGGCAACACGGCCGCACGGCGGCAATAGCAACGGACACCGCGGCGGCAAGCCCGAGCTGGTTACGGCCAACAGCCAGAAGCTGGAGGAGGTCATTCCTCTGGATGACGCCGAGCTGAAGCACTTCTGAGGTGTTTTCGAAGGTGGTTGCCCGGATAATGGGCAACCTGAACCCCGCACCTGCGCGGCTATGCCGAGAGTATTCTGCAGGCATCTCGCTCCTCGACCGACCTGACCCGGCGGCTCCTTGCCTTTGCGCGCAAGGACCCGTACCAGCCCATTCCCTTTGACATGCACACCGTCGTCCACGACACCATCGCGTTACTGAGACACAGCCTCCACAAGCGCGTCGAGATCAGGCAACGCCTGGAGGCATGTCCATCACCGACACCGGCGTCGGCATGGACACCGAGACCCGGAAGCACTTGTTCGAGCCGTTCTTCACCACCAAGGCGGGGGGGGGATGGGTACGGGCCTCGGACTTGCGGCGGTCTACGGTTTGGACGAAGGCATGCACGGCTTCCTGCATAAGCCATTCGAGAGGAACGATCTCCTGCGCCAAGTCGCGGCGGCCGCGCAAACGTGAGGCGGGGGATGCGCTTAACCTTCGCGGCAGTGGCAGGTGCTATCCTACCCCTTCAGGGCGGTGACCAGCGCCGCGGCCTGCTGGAGGCCGACGAACTTCTTGAACTCCTTGCCGTTCTTGAAGATGATCAGCGTCGGAATGGAGCGCACGCCGAACTTCGCGGCAATGTCCTGCGCCTCATCGACGTTGACCTTCGCGACCTTGGCGGCATCGCCGACCTCCTGAGCCACCTGGTCCAGGATCGGGGCCTGCATCCGGCATGGCCCGCACCAGGGCGCCCAGAAGTCGACCAGCACGGTACCCGTCTTGATGGCGTCGTCAAACGTGGCGGATGTCAGTTCCAGAGACATGTGGGGACTCCTTCCGTATTGGGTTTCCGGTCTTACCGTTGACACTGCGCGAAGATCGACAGACGCTAGTGCCGGGTGACGACGACCATGGTCTGGTCGTCAGACTGTGGGGTGGTGCCGCAGAATTCACGGACGGCCGCGACCACCGCATCAGTCAGGCCCTGCGGGGTCGCGCAACCTTTCGCACACAAGAGGCGCAGACGCTCAAGACCGAACTCCTCGTCCGCGGCGTTGAGCGCTTCCGTAATGCCGTCGGTGAACAAGAGCAACGCGCTTCCTGCCGGGAACTCGAGTGTCACGGACTCGAAGCACAGGCCCAGGTCGTCGGGCAGCATCCCGAGTGCCGGGCCTTCCGGCTTCAAGGCGCGAATGGTGCCGTCAGGACCACGGACGATCAGTGGCGTGTGCCCGGCGCTGCCATACTCCAGAACATGACTCCGCCGGTCCAATACCGCAACCGCGAGAGTAAGAAAATGCGCGTGGTCGGTGCTGCGGTACAGGCGGCGGTTGAGTTCCTGCAGGAACTGCGGTACGCCGGCATAGCGGTCCGCCAGGCAGTGCACGAAGCTGCGGCAGGCGGCCATCAGCATGCAGGCGGGCACACCCTTGCCGGAGGCGTCGGCCATCACGATCATGAGCCGGTCGGCGTCGATGGGCACGAAGTCGTAGTAGTCGCCGCCAACCTCAAGTGCCGGCAGTGCGAAGGCCGCAAACCGGCACTCGCCCCACTGCGGCACCGCCGCGGGCAGGAGCGAGCGCTGGATTTCCTGCCCGACCTGGAGCTCACGCTGCAGTCGTTCGTGCTTGCCGCGCTCGGCGTAGATGGCGACCAGTTTGCTGGCCAGCGCCGCCTGGTAGGAGAGGTTCTCGAACAGACGCAGGTCCTGTTCCTCGAACCGCCGGCCTTCCTCACGGCAGTTCACCGCACAGGCGACCCCGACGAAACGACCGTCCACCTGGACCGGTACCGCCATCAGGCTGTACACCCGACGCGGGATCTCGTCGGGATTCGCGTAACCGGCGGTGTCGCTGACCAGGACGCTGCGGTTCCCCTGCGCCGCGCGCCCCACAATACCCTCCCCCATGGCGATGTATTCGTGCTTCAGATGCTCGAGCCGGTGCTTGGCCTTAGACATGACCAGGTCGGAGGATTTCTGGAATATCGGGAACGAACCGGCGACCGCACTGCCCCGCAGACGCTTCGGCGCCCCGACCGCCGCATCGGCCTCCAGCGTAAAGATCGCCAGGGACTCGGCGCGCAGCACATCGCAGAGGTAGCGCGACACCAGCTGCAGCGTGTCGCCCATGTCGGTCACGTCCGCCAACTGACGGCAGAAGTGGTTGAGGAAGTCGATGACCTCCTCGCGCTCACGCGTGGCCAACCAGCACTGTTGGCGCAGTTCAGTCACGTGCACCAACAGACGGGCGATGCCGGCAACGGCCAGCACGGCCAGAACCAACAACAGCATCAGACCGACATCACTCATGGGATCCTGTTGCACCGTGACCCAACCACGTCGCACCGCATGGCGCGGACGCTACCATGACCTACTGTCGCCATTCACGGGGCATTTGTCAACTCCAGGAGGGTTGACCAAGTAATGCGTCAGCGCCCCCGGGCGGCAGACCGCCCGGTCATACCTAGGTGAAACTGGCCACGACGCTTCCGGAGCCCGCGAGGACGCGGGCGCTCCAAAGTCAGCCCCACGTGCCAGTCCCTGGAGCGCCCGCGTCC